>NZ_JASBQZ010000003.1:0-376272 GCF_029960685.1 Pseudomonas sp. AL10 | reverse complement strand
CCGCCGTCAGGGCGGAACCCTAAGTGGCCGTTACCGCAGGAATGGATATGTACACAATCCAACTGTGTCGCCTGTCAGGCCGCCTTCGCGAGCAAGCCCGCTCCCACAGTTGGATGGTGGGGTGTCAGGTAGATAGGTGTCGGCTGGCAGGCCGTCATCGCAGGCAAGCCAGCTCCCACAGTTGACCCCACTGAGCCCAAAGGATCTTATTTACTGCGATCTAGGGCAGTGGCGTCACATCAATACGATACGGCTCAAAAATCCTCAGCATCTGCCCACTGCTGCGTAGCCCCTTGAGCAACGCCGAAAACGCCTCCCCCGTGATCGGTGCCTTTGGCCGCAGCAACGCGTAGTGGTGATACACCTGATCAATACGCTCCGACACCAAAAACTGCCCCGCCATGTCCGCGTTGCGCACCATGAAATCACTCAGGTACGAACGGGTAACCAACGCAATATCCGCACGCCCACGGGCGACCATCAGCAGATTACTGTCATGGGAGTACGTCAACGTCGCATTGAAACGCTCGGCCATGTTCTTGGGATCAGGATTGAAGTCAGCAAAGGCATAGTGATACCCACTGAACACCGCCAGACGTTTACCGGTAAGGTCAGAAAAATAACTCTGGTCGCGCCCGGGCTGACGCTGAGCGACAAAAATCTCCGCATCTTCGAGCCCCATATCAACACTGGTATGGGCAATATTCTGCCAACCCCAGGACGGGTTTTCGAAGATCGCCATGTCGACCCGGCCTTGCTCGAAGTCACGAAAACGCCGGGGGATCGAGGTAGGCACCACCACAAACTGGTAATCGGTTTGCGCAGCGTTCAACGCCTCGACCAATTGCGGCAGCAACCCGGTGTCGGCGCCTTGTTCGGGGCGAACGGTATAGGGCGGAAAGTGCGCCGCGCCGATTCTCACCAACTGCGCGGCACCGGCCTGCGTCCACGCGGCGGTGCCCAGTGCCCATAAAGTCAGTCCTGCAGCCAGCCGCCATGGCGAAAACATCGAGGCACACACCGTTGAAGAGTTCAATGCCGATAAGCTAGGCGTTTTTACCGGGGGAGACAACTTTCGCCAGCAAATTAATGGCTTGCGCCTCAGTCCGCCTTCAGCACCATCAACAAGGCCTCTTCGGCCAACTCTTCAAGGGTCAGGCTGCCTTGGGCGCGAAACCAGGTGGTGGTCCAGGACAAGGCGCCGGTGAGGAAGCGCCGGGTGATAAACACATCGCCCCGGATGTAGCCAGCGGCCTTGGCCTCGCCCAGTACCTGCAACCAGATCTGCTCATACACGTCACGCAGGGCCAGCACGTGCGCCTGGCCTTCGGCCGACAGCGAGCGCCATTCGTAGACCAGCACCGCCATGGCTTCGCCACTGCCGCCCATGATCGACTGCAACTCGCAGCGGATCAGCGCCAGCACGCGTTCGCGCACGGTGCTCGCCTCCTCCAGTGAAGCGCGCATCATCGCGGTGTTGTAATGGATGGTTTCCTCCATCACCGCGCGCAGGATCTCATCCTTGCTCTTGAAGTGATGGAAGATGCTGCCGGACTGGATGCCCACGGCGCCGGCCAGGTCACGCACGGTGGTGCGCTCGAAACCCTTGTTGCGAAACAGATGAGCCGCGGTTTGCAGCAATTTGCCGCGGGCGCTCTCGGGGTCGGTCAATTGGCCACCATCGACCATGGTGCGCATCACCCTCAGGGCTTTGTGCTCATCCATGTTGCTCTCCTTCACCTCTACTGTCATGGCCGGCAATTTAGGCCGTGACCGCCACCCAAGCAAGCGCTTGGGTAAAACTTGTGACTGGAGTTTACAAACCAAGCGCTTGCTTGGTAGTCTCGACGCCAGCCCTTGGAGGAAGGATTTCTCATGAGCAAGACGGTACGTATCGGCTGCGCCAGCGCCTTCTGGGGCGACACCTGCACCGCCGCCGCCCAATTGGTGCAGGGCGGCGCCCTGGATTACCTGGTGTTCGATTACCTGGCGGAAGTCACCATGTCGATCCTCGCCGGTGCCCGCCTGAAAGACCCCAAGGCCGGTTACGCCACGGACTTTGTCGAGGTGCTGACGCCCCTGCTGGCGGATATCCAGCGCCAAGGCATCCGGGTGATCAGCAACGCCGGCGGCATCAACCCCCAGGCCTGCGCCGCTGCCCTGCAAGCGGCCTGCGATAACGCGCACATCCCGCTGAAAATCGCCGTGTTGCTCGGCGATGACTTGCACCCTCAACTCAAACAGCTGCCGCCTGTCACCGACATGTTCAACGGCGCCCCACTGCCGCCCCTGTGCGTGTCCGCCAATGCCTACCTCGGCGCACCGGGCATTGCCCAGGCCCTGGGGCTCGGCGCCGATATTGTCATCACCGGCCGCGTGGTCGACAGCGCAGTGGTCAGCGCGGCATTGGTGCATGAATTCAACTGGTCCTGGCAGGACTACGATCACCTCGCCCAGGCCGCCCTGGCCGGGCATATCATCGAATGCGGCGCCCAATGCACCGGTGGTAACTTCACCGACTGGCGTGACGTGCCGGACTACGAACACATCGGCTTCCCCATCGTCGAAGTCAGCGCCGACGGCCAGTTCACCGTCAACAAGGTCGAGGGCAGCGGCGGCCTGATCAGCGAACTCAGCGTGGCTGAACAACTGCTGTATGAAATCGGTGACCCGCGCGCCTATGTGCTGCCGGATGTGATCTGTGATTTCAGCCAGGTCAAACTGCAGCAACAAGGCAAACATGCGGTGCGCCTGCACGGCGCCAAGGGCCTGGCACCCACCGACCAGTACAAGGTCAGCGCCACCTACCCCGATGGTTTTCGCTGTACCGCCAGTTGCCTGATCGCCGGCATCGACGCGGTGGCCAAGGCCGAGCGGGTCAGCCAGGCGCTCATCAACAAGACCTCGGAGCTGTTCAGCCAGCGCGGCTGGGCGCCCTACACCGACGTCAACATCGAACTGCTCGGCAGCGAAGCCACCTACGGCGCCCACGCCCGGCGTGCGGATTGCCGCGAAGTAGTGGTGAAGCTGGCGGTGCGGCACCCGAACAAGCAGGCGCTGGCGCTGTTCGCCCGCGAGATCGCCCAGGCGGCCACCGGCATGGCACCGGGGCTGACCGGCATTGTCGGCGGGCGGCCGACGGTGTATCCGCTGATTCGGCTGTTTTCGTTCCTGGTCGACAAATCATTGTGTAGCGTCGCCATCGAGTACCAAGGCCAACGTTATGCCGTCGAGCTGCCCGCCTCCGCGCCTCTGCTCACGCCGGCTGCGCCCATCGAGCCGGCCAAGCCCCTGGGCCGTGCCGATGCCAGCGTACCGCTGGTGAAACTCGCCGTGGCGCGCTCTGGTGACAAGGGCAACCACAGCAATATCGGCGTGATCGCCCGCCACCCCGACTACCTGCCGTGGATCGCCGAAGCCCTGACCCCGGAGGTGATCGTCGACTGGATGGACCACGTGCTCGACCCGATCCATGGCCGCGTCGAACGCTGGTACTTGCCCGGCAGCCACAGCCTCAACTTCCTGCTGGAAAACGCCCTGGGCGGCGGCGGCATCGCCAGCCTGCGCATAGATCCCCAAGGCAAGGCTTTCGCCCAGCAACTGCTGGAAATCCCCATCGCCGTACCGCAACACATTGCCGATCAACTCAGCTAAAGGACCGTTGCCGTGGCCTTCGACTCGATCTTCAAAGCCGACCTGTTCCAGGGGCACACCCTGATCGTCACCGGTGGCGGCAGTGGCATTGGCCGCTGCACCGCCCATGAACTGGCGGCGCTTGGCGCCCGCGTGATCCTGGTGGGGCGCAAGCCGGACAAGTTGCAACAGGTAGCCCAGGAAATTACCCAAGACGGCGGCGTCGCCCATTGGCAGGACTGTGACATCCGCGATGAAGAGGCGGTGAAGGCACTGGTCACGCAAGTTCTGCACGACCACGGCCCCATTCATGGCCTGGTGAATAACGCCGGCGGCCAATACCCGTCGCCCCTGGCCGCGATCAACCAGAAGGGCTTTGAAACCGTACTGCGCACCAACCTGGTGGGCGGTTTCCTGATGGCGCGGGAAGTGTTCAACCAGTCGATGAGCAAGCACGGCGGCGCAATCGTCAACATGCTCGCCGACATGTGGGGCGGCATGCCCGGCATGGGCCACTCTGGCGCGGCGCGCTCCGGTATGGACAACTTCACCAAGACCGCCGCGTTTGAGTGGGGCTATGCCGGGGTGCGCGTCAACGCCGTGGCGCCTGGCTGGATCGCCTCCAGCGGCATGGACACCTACGAAGGCGCCTTCAAGGCGGTGATTCCCACCCTGCGTGAGCATGTACCGCTCAAGCGCATCGGCACCGAGTCGGAAGTCAGCGCGGCCATCGTCTTCCTGCTCAGCCCGGCTGCGGCCTTCATCAGCGGCAGCACCCTGCGCATCGACGGCGCCGCCAGCCTGGGCAGCCGCGCATGGCCGCTGCACAAGGCGCAGGTACCGAGCGAGCCGTTCAATGGGTTCCACCGCGCCTACCTGCCGGATGTGCTCAAGGCGGAGCAATAACGCCATGCCAGTCATTGAAACCCTGATCGACCCCAACAGCCCAGCGTTCGCGCAAAACCGCGAAGCCATGCTGGCGTCCATCGCCCAGTTTCGCCAACTGGAACACACCCTGCTGGCCAAGGCCCAGGAAGCCAAGCCCAAGTTCGACAAGCGCGGGCAATTGCTGCCCCGTGAGCGCCTCAATCTGCTGCTGGACCCCGGCGCGCCGTTCCTGGAGCTGGCCAGCCTGGCCGGCTACAAGCTCCACGACGACAAAGACGGCAGCGCCGCTGGTGGCGGGCTGATCGCCGGCATCGGTTACGTCAGCGGCGTGCGCATGCTGGTGGTAGCCAACAACAGCGCGATCAAAGGCGGCACCATTTCCCCCTCCGGGCTGAAGAAATCCCTGCGCCTGCAACAGATCGCCATGGAGAACAAATTGCCGGTGGTGACCCTCGCCGAAAGCGGCGGCGCCAACCTCAACTACGCCGCCGAGATTTTCGTTGAAGGCGCGCGCAGTTTTGCCAACCAGGCGCGCATGTCGGCCATGGGCTTG
This sequence comes from Pseudomonas sp. AL10, assembly GCF_029960685.1. NCBI lineage: Bacteria > Pseudomonadati > Pseudomonadota > Gammaproteobacteria > Pseudomonadales > Pseudomonadaceae > Pseudomonas > Pseudomonas sp. AL10. The sequence goes on along the minus strand of NZ_JASBQZ010000003.1, from coordinate 371,198 downwards.
CCGCAGATCACCGTGGTGCACGGCTCGGCCACGGCCGGCGGTGCGTATCAGCCCGGCTTGTCGGATTACGTGGTGGTGGTGCGCGGCAAGGCCAAGCTGTTTCTCGCCGGGCCACCGTTGCTCAAGGCCGCCACTGGCGAAGTCGCCACCGATGAAGAACTGGGGGGCGCGCAGATGCACGCGCAAACCGCCGGCACCGCTGAGTACCTGGCCCAGAACGATGCCGATGGCGTGCGCATCGTGCGTGAGATTGTGGGCCTACTGCCTTGGAATGACCGCTTGCCGCACGCGCCCCAACGCGCCTATCGCGAACCGCTGTACCCGATTGAGGAACTGTTGGGGCTGATCCCCGATGACCCGAAAAAGCCCTATGACGTGCGCGAGATCCTGGCGCGCCTGGCCGACGGTTCCAACCTGCTGGAATTCAAAGGCGAGTTCGACCCCCACACCGTCTGCGCCCATCTGCATATCCAGGGGCGCGCCGTGGGAGTGATCGGCAATAACGGCCCCATCACCCCAAAGGGCGCGAGCAAGGCCGCGCAGTTTATCCAGCTGTGCGACCAAAGCCGCACGCCGCTGCTGTTTTTGCACAACACCACCGGCTTTATGGTGGGCACCGAGTCGGAACAGCAAGGGGTGATCAAGCACGGCGCGAAGATGATCCAGGCGGTGGCCAATGCCCGTGTGCCTAAACTCACCATCGTGGTCGGTGGTTCCTACGGTGCCGGCAACTACGCAATGTGCGGTCGCGGCCTGGATCCGCGCTTTATCTTCGCCTGGCCCAACAGCCGCACCGCGGTGATGGGCGGCGCACAGGCCGGCAAAGTGCTGCGGATTGTCACCGAGGCCAAGCAACTCAAGGACGGCCTGGTGCCCGACCCCAAGGTGCTCGACATGCTCGAACAGGTCACCGCGCAGAAACTCGACAGCCAGTCCACCGCCCTCTACGCCAGCGCCAACCTGTGGGACGACGGGCTGATTGATCCACGGGACACCCGCACTTTGCTCGGTTTTTTGCTGGATATCTGTCACGAAGCCGAACGGCGGCAACTGCAACCCAACACCTTCGGCGTAGCGCGCTGATCGTTCCCACGCTCCACGTGGGTGATCGTTCCCACGCTCCGCGTGGTAACGCCAACCAGGACGCTCCGCGTCCCAACCGGGAGAACAATAAAAATGATCTTCACCCAGGAACACCAGGAACTGCGCCGCACCGTGCGCGCCTTCGTCGACCGCGAGATCAACCCGCACGTGGATGAATGGGAAAAAGCCGGGCGTTTTCCCATTCACGAGATCTTCCGCAAAGCCGGCGACCTCGGCCTGCTGGGCATTTCCAAACCGGAAAAATTCGGCGGCATGGGCCTGGACTACAGCTATTCCATCGTCGCCGCCGAAGAGTTCGGTACCATCCGTTGCGGCGGCATTCCCATGTCCATCGGCGTGCAGACTGATATGTGCACCCCGGCCCTGGCGCGCTTCGGCTCCGATGAACTGCGCGAGGAGTTCCTGCGCCCGGCCATCAGCGGCGAACAGGTCGGCTGCATCGGCGTCTCGGAAACCGGTGCCGGCTCCGATGTGGCCGGGCTCAAGACCCATGCGCGCAAGGATGGCGATGACTATGTGATCAACGGCAGCAAGATGTGGATCACCAATTCGCCCAGCGCCGACTTCATCTGCCTGCTGGCCAACACGTCCGACGACAAACCGCATATCAACAAGTCGCTGATCATGGTGCCGATGAACAGCCCCGGCATCGCCGTCAGCCCGCCGTTGGAAAAACTCGGCATGCACAGCTCCGAGACCGCCCAGGTGTTTTTCGACGGCGTGCGCGTGCCGCAACGCAACCGCATCGGCCATGAAGGCGCGGGCTTCATGATGCAGATGTTGCAGTTCCAGGAAGAACGCCTGTTCGGCGCGGCCAATATGATCAAGGGCCTGGAGCACTGCATCGACAGCACCATCGAATACTGCAAAGAGCGCCAGACCTTCGGCAAAGCGCTCATTGATAACCAGGTGATCCACTTTCGCCTGGCAGAACTGGCCACCGAAATCGAATGCCTGCGCGCCTTGGTCTACCAGGCCACCGAGCAGTACATCAAGGGCCAGGACGTCACGCGGCTGGCCTCCATGGCCAAGCTCAAGGCCGGGCGCCTGGGCCGTGAGGTCAGCGACAGTTGCCTGCAATATTGGGGCGGCATGGGCTTCATGTGGGACAACCCGGTAGCCCGCGCCTATCGCGACGTGCGCCTGGTGTCGATTGGCGGCGGTGCCGACGAAATCATGCTGGGCATCATCTGCAAACTGATGGGCACCCTGCCCGGTAAAAAGCCATGAACACCTTGCTGCTCGAAGCCCACAACGGCGTGCTGCACGTCACCCTCAACCGGCCTGAATGCCGCAATGCGATGAGCCTTGAAATGGTCAATGAACTGCGTGCGGTACTGACGCAGTTGGACAGCCAGGTGCGCGCCGTGGTGATCAGCGGCGCAGGCGGGCATTTTTGCGCGGGGGCCGATGTGAAGGATCTGGTGGGCGCCGGGGATCAACTGCAAGCGTTGAACCGCGCGTTTGGGAGCTTGCTGCAAGAGGTGGAGGCGCTGGCGCAGGTGGTGATCGTGGTGCTGCAAGGCGCGGTACTGGGCGGTGGGTTCGGGCTGGCGTGCGTAAGTGATATTGCGATTGCAGCGGGCCAGGCGCAGTTCGGCTTGCCCGAGACCCGCCTCGGGTTGCTGCCGGCGCAGATTGCGCCGTTTGTGGTCAAGCGTATTGGCCTTACCCACACGCGGCGCCTGGCGCTGACGGCGGCGCGGTTTGATGGGGTGGAGGCTGGGCGGCTGGGGGTGGTGCATTTTGTCGAGCACGACTCGCAGGCATTGGCGCAGCGGGTGGATGAGGTATTGGGGCAGGTGTTGCAGTGTGCGCCGGGGGCGAACGCACGGACTAAAGCGCTGTTGCTGGCCAGCCTGGATGAGCCGCTTGAGACCGTGCTGGATCGCGGGGCGCAGTGGTTTGCCGAGGCGGTGAGGAGTGAGGAAGGGGTTGAGGGGACGCAGGCGTTTGTGCAGAAGCGAAAGCCGAGTTGGTCTCGATGACGCCATAGCAGGCAAGCCAGCTCCCACAGGGGAACACATTTCAAATGTGGGAGCTGGCTTGCCTGCGAAGAGGCCCCAACACACGCCACATTCATCAAGGGATAACCCAATGCCCGCATTCAGCAAGATCCTGATCGCCAACCGCGGCGAAATCGCCTGCCGCATCCAGCGCACTGCCCAGGCCCTGGGCTACCGCACCGTGGCCGTCTACAGCGACGCGGATACCGATGCCCTGCACGTGCAGATGGCCGACGAAGCCGTACACATCGGCCCGGCGCCCGTACACCAGTCCTACCTGAACACACAGGCCATCCTCGCCGCCGCCCAACTGACCGGCGCCGATGCCATTCACCCCGGCTACGGCTTCCTCTCGGAAAACCCCGACTTCGCCCGCGCCTGCCAGCAGGCCACGCTCACCTTCATCGGCCCCAGTGTCGAGGCGATCGAACTGATGGGCAGCAAACGCCTGTCCAAACTCGCCATGCTCGACGCCGGCGTGCCCTGCATCGCCGGCTACCAGGGCAGTGCCCAGGACGACGCCACCTTGCAACAGGAAGCCGAACGCATCGGCTTCCCGCTGATGATCAAAGCCAGCGCCGGTGGCGGTGGGCGTGGCATGCGCCTGGTGCACCAGCGCGAACAGCTGCTGGAGCAACTGCGCACCGCTCGCTCGGAAGCCATGAATGCATTCGGCAGCGACGAACTGATCCTCGAACAGGCGCTGATCGACCCGCGACACGTGGAAGTGCAACTGTTCGGCGACAGCCATGGCAACCTCATCTACCTCGGCGAGCGCGACTGTTCGATCCAGCGCCGCCACCAGAAAGTCATCGAAGAAGCGCCCTGCCCCGTGATGACGCCCGAACTGCGCCAGGCCATGGGCGAGGCCGCACTCAAGGCCGGGCGGGCGGTGAATTATGTGGGCGCAGGCACCGTGGAGTTTCTGCTCGACCGCAACGGCCAGTTCTATTTCCTGGAAATGAACACGCGCCTGCAAGTGGAACATCCCGTTACCGAGATGATCACCGGCCTCGACCTGGTGGACTGGCAGTTGCAGATCGCCGCCGGGCAAGCGCTGCCACTTACCCAATCACAGGTGACCCTGACCGGCCACGCCATGGAAGTGCGCCTGTACGCCGAAGACCCGGCCCAGGGCTTCCTGCCGCAAACCGGTGACGTGTTGCGCTGGGAACCCGCCCCCGGCGTGCGCATCGACCATGGCTTGCGTGAAGGCCAAACCATCAGCCCGTTCTACGACCCGATGCTGGGCAAGATCATCGCCCACGGCGCCAGCCGCGAAGAAGCCCGGCGCAAATTGCTGCGGGCCGTGGAAGACACGGTGTTACTCGGCGTGGCGACCAACCAGCGCTTGCTCATCGACCTGCTCAAGCACCCGGACTTTATCGCCGGCGACTTCAGCACGGGCTTGATCGCCGAACACTTCAGCGTCATCCCACAGCACAAAGCGACCGCTGAACAGCTCTCGCTGGCCGCCGGGCTGTTTTATCAACACAGCGCCAACCAGCACTCACACCCCCTCGCGCGCTGGCGCAACACGGCGAGTGCCCCGGTGACATACCGCCTGGAAATCAACGGCCAACTGCATAGCGTGACCATTGACGACCTGCCACTCACCACCGACGGTCGCCACGCCACCTTTGTCATCAAGGGGGTTCGCCGCCGCATCGCCTATCACCTGGACGGCAACCGGCTGTGGCTGCCAGGGCTGACCGTCACCGACCGCACCCAGCAAGTCGCCAGCCGCCCGGCCGACGCCAGCAGTGGCACGGTCCAGGCCCCCATGGACGGCGCCATCGTCGATATACGGGTGTGCGTCGGTGAAAGCGTCAGCAAAGGCCAGCTTTTGCTGGTGCTCGAAGCGATGAAAATGGAGCACCCGTTGAAGGCCGGTATCGATGGCACGGTCAAGGAACTGCGGGTCGTGACGGGCGATCAGGTACGCAACCGCCAGGTTTTGCTCGAGATCGAATAACGCCCCTAGGCGGAACTACAGGGCCGGGCTACGCTCTATCCCCATCAGGAAGGGACGAGTACGGGAACCTGCACATGCCTCATTGGCTGATTATTGACCTTGAAGCCACAACGGATGACGGCGGCTGGCCCGTGACAGAGATGGAAGTCATCGAGATCGGCGCCAGCCTGGTCAACCGCCAGGGCCGCGAACTGGACCACTTCCAGCGCTTTGTGCGGCCCTTGCGGCGGCCCTTGCTGACGCCCTTTTGCCGCAAACTCACCCATATCACCCAGGCCAATATCGACATGGCCGCGCCGATCACCGAGGTGTGGCCGCTGTTCGAGCGCTGGCTGGGCCAACATCAGCCACGCCTGGAAGGCTGGGCCAGTTGGGGGGATTATGACCGCGTGCAGCTTGAGCTGGAGTGGCAGCGCCATGGCCTCGCCAGCGCCCTGGGCGACACCCCGCATGTGAACCTCAAGCAACGCTTTGCCAAGGCCCGGCGCCTGGACAAACCGCTGGGGCTCAATGGTGCGCTGCAATTGGCGGGGATGCAGTTCCATGGCCAGCAGCATCGCGCCCTGGAGGATGCCCGCAATACCGCGCGCCTGCTGCCCTTGATTTTGCCGGTCTAGGCAGCGCTTGCAGCCTTGGGCATACTGGCCAGCCATTTTCCTGCTGCTCTGTAGGAGCGAGCTTGCTCGCGAAGATCGCCGACGATAACGCAGCGCCTCTGGTTAAACGCAGTGTTCTCAGGTTTTTCGCGAGCAAGCTCGCGCCTACAGTGGTTGGCGTAAGCCTTGACCTTTTTCCGAGGATTCACCCATGTTCAAAGTCAACGAGTACTTCGACGGCACCGTCAAGTCGATCGCTTTCGGCACCGCAGAAGGGCCAGCGACCATCGGCGTGATGGCTCCGGGTGAATACGAATTCGGCACCGCCCAACGCGAAATCATGCACGTGGTCTCCGGCGCCCTGACCGTGAAGCTGCCTGAGAGCAGCGACTGGGAAACGTTCGCCGCCGGCAGCCAGTTCCACGTCCCGGCCAACAGCAAGTTCCAGTTGAAGGTCGCGGTGGACACCGCTTACCTGTGTGAATACCGCGGCTAAGGCACTACCCGACACACAAAAAAGCCCGTCTCCCACGAGACGGGCTTTTTTATTCCAACACCGTTACCGGCATGCCGACTTCCAGGCGCCCAATGCCATCGTTGACCAGGTTCTGGCCGAACATCGCGCCCTTTTCGGTCTTGCGGTAGGTTTCCAGCGTCGCAAAGGGCTCGCGGTCGGGGCTGCGCTCACCGGTCTGGGGGTCGATGGTGGTGAGGATGCACCGCGAGCACGGCTTGACCACCCGAAACTCCACGTCGCCAATGCGCACGCGCTTCCAGCCATCTTCAGCGAAGGCCTCGGCGCCTTCGATCACCAGGTTGGGACGAAAACGCAGCATCTCCATCGGGCGGCCGATCTTCGTACACAGGTCGTCGAGGGAGCCCTGGCCGATCAACAGCAACGGGTAGCCGTCAGCGAAGCCGACCTTGTCGTCATCCTTGCCATACCCGGCTTCGGTGGTGCGCGCACGTTCCAGGGGCAGTTGCACCAGGCGCGTCGGCTTGCCAATGAACTCGCTGACCCAGGCTGCGGCCGCATCGCCAGCATCCGGCACACGCAGGGTGTCACGCCAGATGGTCACACCGCGCAGTTCGCTGGCGCTGCCAGGCATTGCCACGTCCAGCGGCGCGTAGCCCGGCGAACTCAGAGTCAGGCCCCCGCTGCTGTTCCACAACGCGATGAGCTGGCTCATCTTCGCCACCGCCCGTTGCGTCAGGAACCGCCCGCTGGCTTCATCCACCAGCATCCAGCGTCGATCCCCGTCCAACCCGAGTTTATCCAGGCCAATCTGCTGCAAGGCTTGGGCCTTGCCGGACTTCAAGGGGTAACGGTACAACGCGCTGAGACGCAGCATGGGCCTGCCTTCCTAGGAAACAAAGTGTCATCCTAAAGTCAGGCGGGCATTTCGTCCAACATCAGTCGCTGGCGCACCACGTCCACCAGCTTGTCCGGCTGGAATTTGGAGAGGAAATTGTCGCAGCCGACCTTCTTGACCATGGAGTCGTTGAAGCTGCCCGACAGCGAGGTGTGCATCACCACGTACAGACCGCGCAGACGTGGGTCGTTGCGGATCTCGGTGGTGAGGCGGTAGCCATCCATCTCGGGCATTTCAGCGTCGGTAAAGATCATCAGCAGTTTGTCGGTCATCACCTGGCCGCTGTCGGCCCAGGCCTTGAGCATATTCAGTGCCTTGAGGCCGTCGCTGGCAATGTGCATCTTCACGCCCAACTGGCCCAGGGTGTCACGCAACTGCGACAAGGCCACGTTGGAGTCATCCACCAGTAGCACTTCACGGCCACGGGCACGCTCCAGCACCGGGTCTTCAAGTTTGTCCCGGGAGACCTTGGCGTTGTAGGGCACGATCTCGGCGAGGACTTTTTCCACGTCGATGATTTCCACCAGTTGCTCATCGACCTTGCTGATGGCGGTGAGGTAGTGCTGGCGACCGGCGCTGGTCGGCGGCGGCAGGATGGCTTCCCAGTTCATGTTGACGATGCGGTCGACGCCACCCACCAGGAACGCCTGCACCGAGCGATTATATTCGGTGACGATAATGGTGCTGTTGGGGCCCGGCACCAAAGGGCGCATGCCGATGGCCTGGGACAGGTCGATCACCGGCAGGGTCTGGCCACGCAGGTTGACCACCCCGCACACGAACGGGTGGCGCTGGGGCATCAGGGTCAGCTTGGGCAGTTGCAGGACTTCCTGCACCTTGAACACGTTGATCGCGAACAACTGCCGTCCGAAGAGGCGGAACATGAGAATTTCCAGGCGATTCTCACCCACCAATTGCGTGCGTTGATCTACCGTGTCGAGAATGCCGGCCATTAAAAACTCCTGGTGTACACGCCGCAGGCGCGTTGAAAGGGTGTGCAGCTGTATAAGCACGTTATCGGCGGCAAGCGCCGGACCTTGACCCCGATAAAATGCCATGCAAACCCATTGATGTCACACTGACATCATGCTTTACTGCTTGGGCCCTTGAGCCTCTTTCAAGCCCCCCTTGCGCGACAGTCGAATTGACGTGCAGTTCCACGACATAGGGGATTCCCCTATGCGCAATCAGGCCCAACCTGATATTCGCGATATCTAATAGCCATTAATGTGACGCCATTCTCATTGCATGAATGGAGTCAGGCTTTTGTTTGCCATCCCCAGCCCTTGGCCCACGGGCCTTTCAGGCACTCACGTACCGGCAACTGAAGTCGTGTCATCCCGCACAACCGGGGCTACATACGACTTTCGTGAGCATTTCACTAAATGTCCTACTGAAATATCAGAATCGACCTACAAGTCCGAGCCGTATTTCAGCGCTAGTTTTACGCCATTCACCCGGTGCGACATCTCATCACCCGACCTTACGTTGCGGAGACCTGCATGATGAACGACGGTAACGAGTGGCAACTTGCACTTCCCGAGTTCCTGCACGAGGCTGAAAAGCTGCTGATCAGGTCAGAAGAGTGCTTGAACCACCTGCATTTGATTCGAAACGACAGTGACGCTATCGACTGCATGAAAGCCAGCCTGAACAAGCTCGCCGAGAGCGCAGACTGCCTTGCATTGCAGGCCATTAGCGAGTTTTCCCGGCAGATTCAATACTTGATTGCCAATGCCGTGAGCCCGGTGCAATTGCATGACCAGGCGCTGGATGCCTTGCATGACTGCTTGACGCTACTGGCCTGGCAACTGGAACTGATCGATATCCGTACTGGCAAGCTTAGTCTGGATGAAGAAGAGCAATCATCGTTGATTGAGGCGGTCAGCTTGCAGATCCCGCAAAAAGCCCACCAATACATTGCGCAGCATGATCGGCGCGCCCAATAAATATCAATTAGCTATCAATGCAATAACGATACAAACCAACTTCATTAATACAACTTTCCATTTTGAACTCTGGGGTGCCCGCCCAGAGTACTCGCGTGGGTCATAACCCAATCAGACGACCAACGCTAATAGGGGTGTTACTATGCGCCCCCGAAGTGATTTAACTTCAACAGGCTTAAAAACGATTTGGCAGCGCACTCCAAACAGAGCCCGGTCAACCGGCCTCCCCGCAGTGAACCCTCATTGGCTCCATCCGCTATGTACGCCAGTTTCAAGTCACTTATCGTCAGGTCCTTGTCCCGCAGCCACGCGTGCCACCTTGCCCTTTCGCTGTGCCTGTGCTCGTTGTTGGCCAGCCTGTGGGCCTATCTGATGGGCGCGCCGCTGCCATTGCTGATCGTGCTGCTCAACCTCGCCACGCTGATGGTGGTGGGCCTGCAACAGTGGCGCTCGCGCAGAGCTATCAAGTTCGAGCCCCAGGAACTGGCCGCCCGCCTGCTGCAAGTTCAGGAGAACGAACGTCACCGGCTCAGCCGCGAACTGCATGATGACATCGGCCAGTTACTGACAGCCGCCAAGCTGCAAAGTGAATGGCTGCAGCGCCGCCTGCCCCAGGATCTGCAAAACCATTGCTCGGTGCTGTGCAATACCCTCAATGAAACCCTGGCCAAGGTACGTGACGTATCCGCCATCCTCAACCCGCGCCAACTGACCAGCCTGGGCCTGGAAGCCAGCCTGCGCGCGCACCTGCTCAAGGCCCTGGAAAACACCCAGGTGTGCTGGAGCCTGGAGTGCCAGCAACGGCTCACCGGCATCCCCGAAGAAATGGCCGTGGCGGCCTTTCGCGTCACTCAGGAAGCGGTGACCAACATGCTTCGCCATGCAAAGGCGCGCAACCTGCTGGTGCGTCTGCAACGCCTGCCTGAAGGCTTGTCGCTGATGATCTGCGATGACGGCCAGGGGTTCTTGCCTGCCCTCGATCCGGGCCGGGAAGGCCAACGGGGCATGGCCGGTATGTGCGAACGAACACACCAGCTGGGAGGCTCCTTTTCCGTCAGCAGCGAGCCCGGCAAAGGTACACGCATCAACGCACTTTTCCCTTGGGCGCCCCGCGCTCTCGAACGGGCTAGCGCCCCTAAGGTTCTCGAGTGACCTGCAATTTACTCCTGGTAGACGACCACGCACTGATTCGCGCCGGCGTGCGCGCGCTGATTCTGGATATTCCCGGCTACAGCGTCATCGGCGAAGCCAGCGATGGCGCGCAATTGCTGGAGCAATACAGTGCCTTGCAGCCGGATATCGTGCTGCTCGACCTGTCGATGAAGCACACCGGCGGGCTGAATGCCTTGCAGCAACTCAAGCGTTTTTACCCCACGTGCAAGGTACTGATTCTGTCGATGCACACCGAGCCGGACCTTATCATGCGCGCACTGGAGTCCGGCGCCCACGGCTACCTGCTCAAGGACACCACCGCCAATGAGCTGGAACACGCCCTGCTGGCCCTGCGCAACAACGAACGCTACCTGAGCCCCGCCATCGCCCACACAGTGATCAACCAGGCGCTGATCCGTAGCCAGGTCCCCAACGCGCCTGTCGCCCACAGCCACAACCTGACGGCGCGGCAACTGGAGATTTTGCGCTTGATCGTGCGCGGCAAATCCACCCGGGAAATTGCCCACGGCCTGGGGCTGAGCATCAAGACCGTCGAAGCCCACCGCTCGCAGATCATGAAGCGCTTGCAGATTTTTGACGTGGCGGGTCTGGTGTTATTTGCCGTGCGTGAGCAGATCATCAGCCTGGACGACTAACGGCGAGCCCAGCGGCAAGTGCACGCGCAGGGCCTGGGGCAGTGCCTCGAAATGCAGGTCGTCGCCTTCCAGCGGCTCACCGTCGAGGTTGATGTACAAGCCCTGCGCCACCTTGATCTTCACCCACGGCAGGCGTGCGCGCACAAACATGGTGTCCAGGCCCCAGCCGTTGTTCATCAACTCACGCAGCGTGCCAACCACTTCCTGGGGCGCCGGCAGAATGCTGACATCCAGCAGCCCGTCATCAGCCAATGCACCGGGGCACAACACATGCCCGCCACCGGCCTGGCGACCGTTACCGATGCCCAGCGCGAGCAACTCGCCTTTCCAATGGAAATCCGGGCCTTCCAATTCACCGTAGGCGGCTTTCAATTCACTGAAGCGGGATAAACCGGTGAACAGATAAGCGGCACCGCCCAAAACCTTCTTCAAATCTTCGGAGGTATTGGCCGTGACCTGGCTGCCAAAACCACCGGTGGCCATATTCAGGAAGATTTGCCCACCCACCTGGCCAAGGTCGATGGCCCTGGGCTGCACGTCCAGCAAGGCCAACGCACCAGCCGGCTCCAACGGCACGCCGGCCGCCTTGGCGAAATCATTGGCGGTGCCCAGCGGCATCAGCACCAGGCTGGCATCAGTGTTGGCATGGGCCATGGCTTCAGCCACATCGCGCAAGGTGCCGTCGCCACCGCCGGCAATGATGTGGGTGTAGCCCGCGGCCAAGGCTTCATTGACCAGGCGCTGAGCATCGCCGCCCTCCCACGTCACCCGCACGGCCAACTCCCCACCCTGCTCCCGCCGCGCCAGCACGGCAGCGCGCACATCCTCGTTGAGGGCTTGTTTGCCGTGAAGGATCAACAGGGCTTTGGGGGCGGTCATTTGAGGGTATCTCCTGGGTCTAGGTGCTTGAAGGATGTTGACCTTTGAGGAACAGGAAAAGTCTGTGGGCTGAAGAAAATTGATTGAAGTACACAGATCAAAATTGTGGGAGCTGGCTTGCCTGCGATGGCGGCAGCTCAATCGACAAACATCTCAAATCTGCCACCCAACGGTAACCACGATGCGAAGCGAGCCGCTCTTGATCTTGATCTGCTTTTGATCTCAGGCCGCCTTCGCGAGCAAGCCCGCACACAGTTGGATTGTGGGGTATCAGGTAGATAGATGTCGGCTGGTAGGCCGTCATCGCAGGCAAGCCAGCTCCCACAGTTGGATTGTGGGGTGTCAGGTAGATATGGGGCGGCTGGCAGGCCGTCATCGCAAGCCAGCTCCCACAGTTGGATCGCTGCGGCGGCCAGGCCGCGTCGAGAATCAGCTCTTGTGCAACTTGCTCATCAACTGCGCCTCAGCCTGGGTCAACCCACACGACTGGGTCAGCTCATCCACCGTCGCCCCCATGCCAACCAGCTTGGCCGCCTGGGCAAACGACAGGTTCGACGGATCACGCTGCTCCAACTGCACCAACCTGTCCGGCAACGGCGCAAGCATCGCACGCAGTTCATGCACCTCATCCCCCACCCGCACCGCACTTTGCTGGTAATGATCAACGCGCTTGACCAGTTCCAGAATGCGCCGGTCACGCACCGCATCGCGCTCGGCCTGTTGCAAGGCCAACTCCCGCTGCTGGCGCACATAGCGCAGCACAAACGCCAAGGTCCCGGCCCATAACAGGGCCAGGACAATCACCGCTGCCTCAAGGAACAATCAGATGCTCTCCAGTTCCGACCACTCTTCTTCGCTCATCATCTTGTCCAGCTCAACCAGAATCAGCAGTTCGCCGTTCTTGTTGCACACGCCCTGGATGAACTTGGCCGACTCTTCGTTACCGACGTTCGGTGCGGTTTCCACTTCCGATTGGCGCAGGTAAACCACCTCGGCCACGCTGTCGACCAGGATGCCGACCACTTGCTTGTCGGCCTCGATGATCACGATACGGGTGTTGTCGCTGACTTCAACCGTGTCCAGGCCGAAACGCTGGCGGGTGTCGATCACCGTCACCACGTTGCCGCGCAGGTTGATGATGCCCAGCACGTAGCTTGGCGCGCCTGGAACCGGGGCGATCTCGGTGTAGCGCAGCACTTCCTGCACGCGCATCACGTTAATGCCGTAGGTTTCGTTGTCCAGCTTGAAGGTCACCCATTGCAGGATCGGATCATCCAAACCTTGTGCGGACGCTGACTTGTTCATTCATCTGACCCCTTCAAATGCCGCTATCGACGGCGTGTGTGCAAGTGGGCCGCGCAACCGCACGGCCCTTATTGTTCAATCAACTGCGTTTGTTCTGTGGCATCGCCTTCACCGCACCGCTGGCGATCAACTCGGCCAGTTCGGCGACATCCAGCAACGCGCACATGTGTTCGATCACAGTGCCCGCCAACCACGGCCGCTGGCCACGGTGGCTGCGCCATTTGATTTCATTGGGGTCCAGGCGCAACGAGCGGCTGACTTGATGCACTGCCAGCCCCCACTCGTAGCCCTGCACGGAGATCACGTATTGCAGGCCCTGGCGAAAATCATCGCGGTAGCGGTCGGGCATCACCCAGCGCGCCGTGTCCAGCACCTTGAGGTTGCCGGCCTGGCTGGGCAGGATGCCGAGGAACCACTCTGGCTGCCCGAACAACGGCGTCAGCTCCTGGCCTTCCAGGGAATAGATCGAGCCCAGGCACACCAACGGCACCGCCAGGGTCAACCCGGCGACGTCGAACAGCAGGCACTCGAACGGCTCGGCAGCCCACGAAGGGCGACCGTCGCCCGTCACCGGTGGCGGCGTGATGCTGGGCGGCAGGTGCACGTCCACCAGCGGTTCGACCACCGGGGGCGCCACCACTGCCGGAGCGCTCGGCACCACGACGGGCGCCTCCACCCCCTTCGCATCCCGCGCCTGCTCTTCCATCACTGCCTGCTGGAATTCATCCAGCGGGCTGTCGGGCTCAACAGCAGGCTCAAGCACCAGAATCGGTTCTGGCAGTTCCTCGGCCGTCGCGTCCTGCAGCAAGGCATCCAGGTAGGATTCCAGTGCGAGTTGCGGCCGGGTCTTGAATTGGACAGGACGGTTCATCACGCCACCTGCGCCACAAGTTGTTGCGACAGCAGGTGCTTGAGCAACGCACGGTAGGCCAGCACGCCACGGCTCTTGCCGTCGAACTGCGACGGTGTGAGCCCGGCACGGCTGGCGTCACGCAGGCGCGTGTCCACCGGGATGTAGCCGTTCCAGATGGTGTCCGGGTAGGCATCGCGCAACACGCGCAAGGTACCGAGGGACGCCTGAGTGCGACGGTCGAACAAGGTCGGCACGATGCTGAACGGCAGCGCCTGCTTGCGCGAGCGGTTGATCATCGCCAGGGTGCTGACCATGCGCTCCAGGCCCTTGACCGCCAAGTGCTCGGTCTGCACCGGGATCACCAATTGCTGGCTGGCCGCCAACGCGTTGACCATCAGCACGCCGAGCAACGGCGGGCTGTCGATGATCGCGTAATCGAAGTCCTGCCAAAGCTGCGCCAGGGTCTTGGCGATCACCAGGCCCAGGCCGCTCTGGCCTGGCGACTGGCGCTCCAGGGTGGCCAGGGCGGTGCTCGACGGCAGCAGGGAAATACTGTCGTTGCTGGTGGGCAACAGCAGTTGCCCAGGCAGATCCGCCGGCACGCTGCCCTTGTGCAAAAACAGGTCATAGCAACTATGTTCCAGCGCATCCGGGTCGTAGCCGAAATAGCTGGTCATGGAACCGTGGGGGTCCAGGTCGACCACGACCACACGCTTGCCCGCTTCGGCCAGCAAACCGGCCAAGGCGATGGAAGTGGTGGTCTTGCCGACTCCACCCTTTTGATTGGCAACTGCCCAGACTCTCATTCGGTTGGTTCCTCCCGGCGGGCACAGGCGCGACCGAGACATTGCATACGGTTATTGAGCCGGCGACGGAGAATTGACGTTACTCGGTCGGACCGGCGGCTTGACAACGGGCGGTGCAGTTTGTGTGCCAGCACGCTTCAACGCCGCATCCGGGGTGGCATTGGCGGTGCCGGTTCCGGTCAGGCTGCGACGCACATCCAGGTTGCGCGAGACCACCAGCACCACCCGGCGGTTACGGGCGCGGCCTTCGACCGTGGCGTTATTGGCCACCGGCTGGAATTCACCATAGCCCACCGACGCCAGGCGCTGGGGGTTCACGCCCTGCATGGCCAACATGCGCACGATGCTCGACGCACGGGCCGAGGACAGTTCCCAGTTGGTCGGATACTGCGCAGTGCTGATAGGGAAATTGTCGGTGAAGCCTTCCACGTGGATCGGGTTTTCAAACGGTTTGAGGATTGCCGCGACCTTGTCGATGATGGTGAATGCCTGGTCACTGGGCAACGCATCGGCACTGGCGAACAACAGGCTGGAGTTCAATTCGATCTCCACCCACAGCTCATTGCCGCGCACGGTCATCTGGTTGGAACTGATCAAGTCGCCAAAGGCAGCACTGATATCGTCGGCGATGCTTTTGAGCGGGTCGCTGGTGCCTTGGATGCCGGCGGCGGTTTCATCACTGTCATTGACCAGAGGCTTGGCCGGGGTCACGGTCTTGGGCCGCTCTTCGCCGATGGGGATCGGCTTGAGCGCCCGCTCGGAATCGTTGAATACACCCACCAGCGCCTGGGAAATGATCTTGTACTTGCCTTCGTTGATCGACGAGATCGAGTACATCACCACAAAAAACGCGAACAGCAAGGTGATGAAGTCCGCGTAGGACACCAGCCAGCGCTCATGATTGACGTGTTCTTCAGGCTCGCGACGGCGACGGCTCACAGACACTCCCCCCCACACACCCACCCCACTGTAGGAGCGAGCTTGCTCGCGAAGATCGTTAACGAAAACGCGGGCATCCTGAATGCACGCGGCGCTCTCGGGTTCTTCGCGAGCAAGCTCGCTCCTACGGGGGTACGGGTGCTCATGTGCATCAATCCATGAAGCCCTGAAGCTTCAATTCGATGGAGCGCGGGTTTTCGCCCTCGGCAATCGACAGGATGCCTTCAAGCAGCATTTCGCGATAACGCGACTGGCGCATGGCAATCGACTTGAGCTTGCTGGCCACCGGCAGCAACACCAGGTTGGCACTGGCCACGCCGTAGATGGTCGCGACAAACGCCACGGCAATGCCGCTGCCCAGTTGCGAGGGGTCGGCCAGGTTGCCCATCACGTGGATCAGGCCCATCACCGCACCGATAATGCCGATGGTCGGCGCGTAGCCGCCCATGCTTTCAAAGACTTTGGCCGCATTGATGTCACGGCTTTCCTGGGTGTAGAAATCCACTTCGAGGATACTGCGGATCGCTTCCGGTTCGGCACCATCGACCAACAGTTGCAGGCCCTTGCGCGCGTAGCTGTCAGGCTCGGCATCCGCCACGCCTTCCAGGCCCAGCAGGCCTTCCTTGCGGGCGGTGAGGCTCCAATTGACCACGCGGTCGATGCCGCCTGCCAGGTCGACCCGTGGCGGAAAAATGATCCACACCAGAATCTGCATGGCACGCTTGAACGAGCTCAGGGGCGACTGCAACAACGCCGCACCCACGGTACCACCGATCACGATCAGGGCTGCCGGGCCGTTGGCCAAGGCGCCGAGGTGGCCGCCTTCCAGGTAGTTGCCACCAATGATGGCGACAAACGCCATGGTGATCCCGATCAGGCTCAAGACATCCATCAGAGGCAGGCCTCCACCAGGTGCTTGCCGATGTCGTCCAGGCTGTAGACCGCATCGGCCAGGTCAGCCTTGACGATGGCCATGGGCATGCCATAGATCACACAACTGGCTTCGTCCTGGGCCCAGATCGCGCTGCCGCCCTGCTTGAGCAGGCGCGCGCCTTCACGGCCGTCGGCGCCCATGCCGGTGAGCACCACCGCCAGAACTTTGTCGCCGTAGGACTTGGCCGCCGAACCGAAGGTGATGTCCACGCACGGTTTGTAGTTCAGGCGCTCATCGCCCGGCAGGATTTTGATCGCGCCACGCCCGTCCACCATCATCTGCTTGCCGCCCGGCGCCAGCAGTGCCAGGCCAGGGCGCAGGATGTCGCCATCCTCGGCTTCCTTGACGGTGATACGGCACAGCTTGTCCAGGCGCTCGGCGAACGCCTTGGTGAACGCCGCCGGCATGTGTTGTACCAGCACAATCGGCGCCGGGAAGTTAGCCGGCAGTTGGGTCAGCACCCGCTGCAAGGCCACCGGGCCACCGGTGGAGGTGCCGATGGCGACCAGCTTGTAAGCCTTGCGCTTGGGTGCCGGCGAATGCGCACTCGGCGCTGCGGCGGCACGTACCGGCGCTACCGCAGGCCGGGCCACGGGCGCAGGCGCCGGGCGCGCAAACGATGAGCTCGGCGCCGCTGCGGCGGGCGCAGGCGTAGGGGCTGGCGCGGGTGTGCTGAACAGGCTGCGACGGTTACTGCGGGAAATGCTGTGCACCTTCTCGCACAGCATCTGCTTGACCTTGTCGGGGTTGCGCGAGATGTCTTCGAAATTCTTCGGCAAAAAATCCACCGCGCCGGCGTCCAAGGCGTCGAGGGTCACCCGCGCGCCTTCGTGAGTCAGCGAGGAAAACATCAATACCGGTGTGGGGCAGCGTTGCATGATGTGGCGCACGGCCGTGATGCCATCCATCATCGGCATCTCGTAGTCCATGGTGATCACGTCCGGCTTCAAGGCAATGGCTTGATCGATCGCCTCTTTGCCGTTAGTGGCCGTGCCGACCACCTGGATCGTTGGATCAGCGGAAAGAATTTCCGAGACGCGGCGGCGGAAGAAACCCGAATCGTCCACCACCAGGACCTTGACTGCCATAAACACTCCGTTAGGCGGGGCGGGCATGACCGCCCTGCCCCACCAGAATCAAATACGCCGTGCGGCGTAACGCTTGAGCATGCTCGGAACATCGAGAATCAGTGCGATGCGACCGTCACCGGTAATGGTTGCGCCCGACATGCCTGGGGTGCCCTGCAGCATCTTGCCCAAAGGCTTGATCACCACTTCTTCCTGGCCCACCAGTTGGTCGACCACAAAGCCGATGCGCTGGGTGCCCACGGACAGAATTACCACATGGCCTTCGCGCTGTTCTTCATGGGCAGCCGAGGCCACCAGCCAACGCTTGAGGTAGAACAGCGGCAACGCTTTGTCGCGCACGATCACCACTTCCTGGCCGTCCACCACGTTGGTGCGCGACAGGTCGAGGTGGAAGATCTCGTTGACGTTGACCAGCGGGAAGGCGAACGCCTGGTTGCCCAGCATCACCATCAGGGTCGGCATGATCGCGAGAGTCAACGGCACCTTGATGACGATCTTGGAGCCCTGGCCCTTGGTCGAGTAGATATTGATCGAGCCGTTGAGCTGGCTGATCTTGGTCTTCACCACGTCCATGCCCACGCCACGCCCGGACACGTCGGAGATCTCGGTCTTGGTCGAAAACCCCGGGGCGAAGATCAGGTTGTAGCACTCGGTGTCGGTCAGGCGGTCGGCGGCGTCCTTGTCCATCACACCGCGCTTGACCGCGATATTGCGCAAGATGGTCGGGTCCATGCCTTTGCCGTCATCGGTGATCGACAGCAGGATGTGGTCGCCCTCTTGCTCCGCCGCCAAAATCACTTTGCCGTTGCGGGACTTGCCGGCGGCTTCGCGTTCTTCCGGGGTTTCTACGCCGTGGTCGACCGCGTTGCGCACCAAGTGGACCAGCGGGTCGGCCAGGGCCTCGACAAGGTTTTTGTCGAGGTCGGTTTCTTCGCCCACCAGTTCCAGGTTGATTTCTTTCTTGAGCTGGCGCGCCAGGTCGCGAACCAGGCGTGGGAAACGGCCGAAGACTTTCTTGATCGGCTGCATCCGCGTTTTCATCACCGCGGTTTGCAGGTCGGCGGTGACCACGTCAAGGTTCGACACGGCCTTCTGCATGGCTTCGTCGCCGCTGTTCAGGCCCAGGCGCACCAGACGGTTACGCACCAGCACCAGTTCGCCCACCATGTTCATGATGTCGTCCAGGCGCGCGGTATCCACACGCACGGTGGTTTCGGCTTCGCTGGCGGGCTTTTCCGCAACAGCCGGCGCCGCTGCACGCGCAGGGGCGGCGGCGGGTGCTGGCTTGGCAGCCGGCGCAGGTTTGGCTGCAACCGGTGCCGCAGTAGCAGCGGCTGGCGCTGCAACCGGGGCGGCAGCGGCCGGGGCCACTTCGCTGAACTTGCCTTTGCCGTGCAACTCGTCGAGCAGGGCTTCGAATTCGTGGTCGGAGATCAACCCGTCACCGGCCGGTGCGGTACTGGCCGCTGGCGCAGCGGCGGCGGCAGTCGCTGCAACCTCGGGCAGGGCTTCGGCCACAAAGGTGCCTTTGCCATGCAGTTGGTCGAGCAGTGCCTCGAATTCGTCGTCGGTAATGTCGGTGCTGGCGTTGGCAGCGGGTGCTTCTGGCGCTGCCGCAGGCGGTGCCACGGCATCTGCTGCGAACTGGCCTTTGCCGTGCAACTGGTCGAGCAACGACTCGAACTCAGCGTCGGTAATGTCTTCACTGCTCGGCGTCGCGGCAGGCTGCACCGGCGATTCAGCTTCGGCCTTGACCGCGCTGAGGGAGTTGAGCAGTTGTTCGAACTCGCTGTCGGTCACGTCCGGCTCGGCTTGCGCCACCGGCTCAGGCGCGGCCTCGACCACCGGCGCAGCCGCGGTGTCGGCAGGTTCGGCCAGGCGCGCCAGGGCGGCCAGCAGTTCCGGTGTGGCGGCGGTGACAGGCGCACGTTCACGCACCTGGCTGAACATGCCGTTGACCGCATCCAGTGCTTCGAGAATCACGTCCATCAGTTCCGAGTCGACGTGACGCTCACCCTTGCGCAGGATGTCGAACACGTTCTCGGCGATGTGACAGCACTCCACCAGCTCATGGAGCTGGAGGAAGCCGGCGCCCCCTTTTACAGTGTGAAAACCGCGAAAAATTGCATTGAGCAGGTTCGCATCATCCGGTCGGCTTTCCAGCTCGACCAGTTGTTCGGACAGTTGCTCTAGAATTTCGCCGGCCTCTACAAGGAAATCCTGAAGGATTTCTTCATCGGCGCCGAAGCTCATGTGGGTGCTCCTTAGAAGCCTAAACTGGATAACAGGTCATCTACGTCATCCTGACCTGACACAACGTCTTCACGTTTATCGGCATGAATCTGCGGACCTTCACCCTTGGCGAGATGTTTTTGTGGATCTTTTTCCGAGAGGATCGCTTCGCGGTCATGTTCGATGCCGGCAAAACGATCGACCTGGCCGGCCATCAGCACCAATTTGAGCAAGTTGCTTTCCACTTCGGTGACCAACTGGGTCACGCGCTTGATCACCTGGCCGGTAAGGTCCTGGTAATCCTGGGCCAGCAGGATGTCGTTGAGGTTGCTGGCCACCGTGCGGTTTTCCTGTTCGCTGCGCGACAAGAACCCGTCGACGCGACGCGCCAATTCACGAAACTCTTCAGCACCGACTTCGCGGCGCATGAAGCGGCCCCAGTCCTGGCTCAAGGCCTGGGCTTCGGTGGCCATGCCATTGACCAGGGGCGTGGCGTTTTCCACCAGGTCCATGGTGCGGTTGGCCGCCGCCTCAGTCAGCCTGACCACATAGGACAGGCGCTCAGTGGCATCGGTGATCTGGGAAATTTCTTCGGCCTGGGGCATGCGCGGGTCAATCTGGAAATTGACGATTGCGCTGTGCAGCTCGCGTGTGAGCTTGCCCACTTCCTGGTACAGGCCGCGGTCACGGGTCTGGTTAAGCTCATGGATCAACTGCACCGCATCGGCGAACTGGCCTTTTTCCAGGCTGTCGACCAACTGGTGAGCATGTTTTTTCAGGGTCGACTCAAAGTCGCCCTGTGACGTTTCGTTATGCTCCATAGCTCCCCCGCGATGGCATTAGCCGTGGATGCGTTCGAAGATTTTCTCGATCTTCTCTTTCAAGGCCAGTGCCGTGAATGGCTTGACCACGTAACCGTTGACCCCGGCTTGGGCGGCTTCGATGATCTGTTCACGCTTGGCTTCGGCGGTCACCATCAGCACAGGCAAGCTGCGCAGTTTTTCATCGGCGCGCACATGGCGCAGCAGGTCGATACCGGTCATGCCCGGCATGTTCCAGTCGGTCACCAGAAAGTCGATGCTCCCGCTGTTGAGGATCGGAATGGCCGTCAGGCCGTCATCCGCCTCGACCGTGTTGGTGAACCCAAGGTCACGCAACAGGTTTTTAATGATCCGCCGCATCGTTGAGAAGTCATCAACGATGAGGATTTTCATGTTCTTGTCCAATTCGACCTCCAAGCAGTCTTAAACGCGCCCAGCACCTGGACGCGCCATTTCAATCAACAGGCGTTACACAAAAAGGACTGCCCAGGGCACCACGGTACTCACCCGCAAAACCCTGCGGTTTCACGGTAGCGTCTGCAGTGTCCCCACACTGCCTGTCAGCGCGCGCGCCACTCGGCCAATCGCCCCCGCAAGCGGGCTGCGCACTGGCTATGCAACTGGCTGACACGCGATTCGCTGACCCCCAGGACCTCACCGATTTCCTTGAGGTTCAGCTCTTCGTCGTAGTACAGCGCCAGCACCAGCCGCTCACGCTCCGGCAGATTGGCGATTGCATCGGCCAACGCGCCCTGGAAACGTTCATCTTCCAGGTCGCGCGACGGCTCCGTATGCGCGCTCGCGCCGTCCTCGTGCAGCCCTTCGTGTTCGCCGTCCTGTAAAAGGTCGTCGAAACTGAACAGGCGGCTGCCCAAGGTATCGTTCAAAATCCCGTAGTAATCGTCGAGACTCAATTGGAGTTCGGCCGCAACTTCATGATCTTTAGCGTCACGACCGGTTTTTGCTTCAATTGCACGAATTGCATCACTGACCATGCGCGTATTGCGGTGTACCGAACGCGGCGCCCAATCGCCTTTACGGACTTCATCGAGCATCGCGCCACGGATACGGATACCCGCATACGTTTCGAAACTGGCACCCTTGCTGGCGTCGTATTTGGTCGACACTTCAAGCAAGCCGATCATGCCGGCCTGGATCAAGTCTTCGACCTGCACACTCGCGGGCAGGCGCGCCAACAGGTGATAGGCAATGCGCTTGACCAACGGCGCATAGCGCTCGATCAATTCGCCCTGGCTGTCACGTGCCGACTTTTTGTAAAGGTTGTAGCCGCTGGATGTCATAGCACCGGTCCTGCGCTCGTCTGATGCACCAAACGCTCGACGAAAAACTCCAGATGCCCCCGCGGGTTGGCGGGCAACGGCCAGGTATCGACCTTCTGGGCAATGGCCTTGAACGCCAGTGCACATTTCGAACGAGGGAACGCTTCATAGACCGCACGCTGCTTTTGCACGGCCTTGCGCACACACTCGTCATAGGGAACTGCGCCGACGTATTGTAAAGCCACATCGAGGAAGCGATCCGTGACCTTGGTCAACTTGGCGAACAGGTTGCGCCCTTCCTGCGGGCTCTGGGCCATGTTGGCCAGCACGCGAAAGCGGTTCATGCCGTAGTCACGGTTAAGCAGTTTGATCAGCGCGTAGGCATCGGTGATCGAGGTGGGTTCGTCGCACACCACCAGCAGCACTTCTTGCGCAGCGCGCACAAAGCTGACCACGGATTCGCCAATGCCGGCGGCGGTGTCGATCACCAGCACGTCGAGGTTGTCGCCGATGTCGCTGAACGCCTGGATCAACCCGGCATGCTGCGCGGGGCTCAGGTGCACCATGCTCTGGGTGCCCGAGGCCGCCGGCACGATGCGGATGCCTCCGGGGCCCTGGAGCAGCACATCGCGCAGCTCACAGCGGCCCTCGATTACATCGGCCAGGGTATGTTTGGGTGTCAGCCCCAGCAGAACGTCCACGTTCGCCAAGCCCAGGTCAGCATCCAGCAGCATGACGCGACGGCCAAGCTCTGCCAGGGCCAGGGACAAATTCACTGACACGTTAGTTTTCCCGACGCCACCTTTGCCGCCGGTCACCGCGATCACCTGTACGGGATGCATGCTGCCCATTTTATTTCTTTACCTTGTCTTGCTTAGACGCAGGCTACATGGCTTGGCCGCGTGAATCGCTTGCAGACCATCGATGTAGGTACATTTCACGGTGTTCATCCTGCCTCAACCCACCCGTTTAGCCGGGTGGTGGTAAAGGTCGGCGAACATATCGGCCATCGCTTCCTCGCTAGGCTCGTCTTGCATTTGCACACTCACGGCACGGCTGACCAACTGATGACGGCGCGGCAGATGCAGATCATCCGGGATCCGCGGCCCGTCGGTGAGGTAGGCAACCGGTAATTCATGGCTGATGGCCAGGCTCAATACCTCGCCCAGGCTCGCGGTTTCGTCGAGCTTGGTGAGGATGCAGCCGGCCAGGCCGCAACGCTTGTAGCTATGATAGGCAGCGGTAAGAACCTGTTTCTGGCTGGTGGTTGCAAGCACCAGGTAATTTTTCGATTTTATGCCACGGCCGGCCAGGCTTTCGAGTTGCATGCGCAGGGCCGGGTCGCTGGCTTGCAGGCCGGCGGTGTCGATCAGCACCACGCGCTTGCGCAGCAGCGGGTCGAGGGCATTGGCCAGGGACTGGCCCGGGTCGACATGAGTCACCGGCACGTTGAGGATGCGACCCAGGGTCTTGAGCTGCTCCTGGGCGCCGATGCGGTAACTGTCCATGCTCACCAGCGCGATATTCTGCGCGCCGTACTTGAGCACATAACGGGCAGCCAGCTTGGCCAGGGTGGTGGTCTTGCCCATGCCGGCGGGGCCGACCATGGCGATCACACCGCCCTCTTCCAGGGGTTCGATTTCCGGCGTGGCGATCATGCGCGCCAAGTGCGCCAGCAGCATGCGCCAGGCCTGGCGGGGCTCTTCGACTTCAGCGGTCAAGGCCAGCAGGTCGCGGGACAACGGGCCGGACAGGCCGATACGCTGCAGGCGACGCCACAGGTTGGCTTGCTGCGGCTTGCTGCCTTGCAGTTGGGTCCAGGCCAGCGAGCCCAGCTGCACTTCGAGCAATTCACGCAGGCCGTTGAGTTCAAAACGCATCGAATCGATCACACGCTGGTCAACTGCGGCAGCCGGGGCAGGCGCTGCAGGACGCGGCGGTTCGACAAAGGAGGGCTCAACCAGCGGCTCGGCGGCGGTCAGCGGCAGGCCGGCAAACAACTGGCGATTGGTGCTGGCATCGCTGTCGCCACGCATGCTCAGTTCAGCCTGGGCCGACACAATGCGCGAGGCGGTCTTGCGCAGCTCGTCTTCGAGTTCCATGTTCGGTACGCGCGGGGCCAGCGCCTGGGGTGTGTAATCCAGGGCAGCCGTCAGCTCGACACCGCCGGCAATCCGACGGTTACCGATAATCGCGGCATCGGCGCCCAGCTCATCGCGGACCAATTTCATGGCCTGACGCATATCGGCGGCGAAAAAACGCTTAACTTGCATAACCCACTACCTCAGCCATTGGGCCCAACTGTCGCGACGATAGTCACTTGCTTATTGTCAGGAATTTCCTGGTAAGCCAACACGTGCAAATTCGGTACAGCCAGGCGTCCGAACCGCGACAACATCGCGCGAACCGGGCCGGCCACCAGCAGGATCACCGGGTTGCCCTGCATTTCCTGGCGCTGTGCGGCGTCGATCAACGAACGCTGCAGCTTTTCAGCCATGCTTGGCTCCAGTAAAACGCCCTCTTCCTGGCCTTGCCCTGCCTTCTGAATACTATTGAGCAATATTTGTTCCAACCTGGGTTCCAAGGTGATCACAGGCAGCTCGGACTCAGTCCCTACAATGCTTTGCACGATTGCGCGGGACACGCCGACACGCACCGCCGCCACCAGAGCGGCAGTATCTTGACTCTTGGCGGCATTGTTGGCGATGGCCTCGGCAATGCTGCGAATGTCGCGCACGGGCACCTGTTCGGCCAACAGCGCTTGCAACACCTTGAGCAACTGCGACAGCGACAACACGCCCGGCACCAGTTCTTCGGCCAGTTTCGGCGAAGATTTGGCCAGCAAGCCCATCAATTGCTGGACTTCCTCGTGACCGATCAACTCGTGGGAGTGCTTGTAGAGAATCTGGTTGAGGTGCGTGGCGACCACGGTGCTGGCATCCACCACGGTGTAACCCAAAGACTGCGCCTGGCTGCGCTGGCTCACTTCGATCCACACCGCTTCCAGGCCGAAAGCCGGATCTTTGGCGGTGATGCCGTTGAGCGTACCGAACACTTGCCCCGGGTTGATCGCCAGTTCGCGGTCTGGGTAGATCTCGGCTTCGGCCAGGATCACGCCCATCAGGGTCAGGCGGTAGGCGCTGGGGGCCAGGTCGAGGTTGTCGCGAATATGCACGGTGGGCATCAGGAAGCCCAGGTCCTGGGACAGCTTCTTGCGCACGCCCTTGATCCGCGCCAGCAATTGCCCGCCCTGGTTGCGGTCGACCAGCGGGATCAGGCGGTAGCCGACTTCCAGGCCGATCATGTCGATGGGCGTGACGTCGTCCCAGCCCAGCTCCTTGGTTTCCTGGGCACGGGCCGGAGATGGCAGCAGCTCCTGTTGACGCGCGATCTCCTGCTCGGCCTGGACCTTGACCTGGTTCTGCTTCTTCCAGAACAGGTAGGCCGCGCCACCCGCCAGGGCCGCCATGCTCAGGAACGAGAAGTGCGGCATGCCCGGCACGATGCCCATGATCGCCATGATGCCCGCCGCCACGGCCAGAGCCTTGGGCGAAGCGAACATCTGCCGGCTGATCTGCTTGCCCATGTCTTCGGAGCCCGAAGCACGGGTGACCATGATGGCCGCCGCTGTGGATAACAACAGTGATGGCAATTGCGCCACTAAACCGTCACCGATGGTCAGCAAGGCGTAGACCTTGCCGGCATCACCGAATGTCATGCCGTGCTGGAACATACCGACGGCCACGCCGCCGATCAGGTTGATGAACAGGATCAACAGGCCGGCGATGGCGTCACCGCGCACAAACTTGCTGGCACCGTCCATGGAGCCGTAGAACTCGGCTTCCTGGGCAACTTCGGCCCGGCGCGACTTGGCCTGGTTCTGGTCGATCAGGCCGGCGTTGAGGTCGGCGTCGATGGCCATCTGCTTGCCGGGCATGGCGTCGAGGGTAAACCGCGCGCTCACCTCGGAAATCCGCCCAGCGCCCTTGGTCACCACCACGAAGTTGATAATCATCAGGATCGCAAACACCACGATACCAACCACGTAGTTACCGCCGATCACCACCTCACCGAACGCCTGGATCACCTTACCGGCGGCCGCGTGGCCGTCCTGGCCGTGGAGCATCACCACCCGCGTGGAAGCCACGTTCAATGCCAGGCGCAACAGGGTCGCCACCAGCAGAATCGTCGGGAATACCGCAAAATCCAGCGGCCGCAGGGCGTACACGCACACCAGCAGGACTACGACGGACAGGGCAATGTTGAAGGTAAAGAACACGTCGAGCAGGAACGGCGGCATCGGCAACATCATCATTGCCAGCATCACCAGCAACAACAACGGCACACCCAGATTGCCCCGCGACAAGTCAGTCAGGGTGCCACGGGCCGTGTTGAGCATTTGAGAGCGATCTACCACCGGTATTCCTCGGGTCCTTGAAGCAAAGTTTTGACGCTGGAGGGCGACTTGGAGGCGGGGTTGCAAGAAGCCTTCCAACTTTGGTTCTGTGGTGATCGTCGGGTGGTAACTCATTCAAGTGTGGGAGCTGGCTTGCCTGCGATGGCGGTGTGTCAGTCACGCAGATATTGGCTGTGAGTCAGTCATCGCAGGCAAGCCAGCTCCCACATTTGGATTTGTGTGCAACCGGTATTGCTGAGGAAATTTCTGACAAGGATTTGGGGTTGCCCCTAGGAAACTCGCTCTCTAGTCTCCGTACACCGCTGCAAACGCAGCGGACGGGCGTCGCGGCCCGGATTACCTAGGAGCAAAAGCACCCTCTCCCTTTCAGTAAAAGGAGCTTCACAGTGATCAAACACGCCCCAAATCCCCCCATCCGGCTGTTTACCGTAGCCGACGGCATCAGCAGCGAAGACCTGCTGGTCAACCTCAGCGAAACGCTCGCTTCGGCCAATGCCTTGAGCTGTGACCTGGCCTTGGACCTGGAAGGTTCGAAACGAGAGGAATTGCTCGGCGTTGCGCAGTTGATCGAACTGGCGCAGTTACTGGCTGATCGCTTGCACCTTGGCGCAGCAATGGCGGGCAAAGCAAGCAGCGGATAATACGGGACAAGGGTGGTAGCTGGCTTGCCTGCGATTGTGGTGTGTCAGGCACCGGGATATTGGCTGTGAGTCAGCCATCGCAGGCAAGCCAGCTCCCACACATGATTCGTTTTTTAAACTGGCCGTATATTCGCAGCCTGTCGGCCTTTTGGACCTTGTGTGATTTCAAACTCTACTTTTTGGTTCTCATCCAGGCTCTTGTACCCGTTCGTCTGAATAGCCGAGTGATGGGCAAACACGTCTGCACTCCCATCATCCGGTGTAATAAAACCATACCCCTTATCCGCGTTAAACCATTTCACAGTACCCATTGCCATTGCCGCTCTCCTTACATTTACTCAGAACCCAACCCACCCCGGTGATGCACCCTGACGGGCAACGCATAGATGCCCTTGGGCCGATGGACCATTTGAAACCTCAGTTGCTTACCCACCGACAGCGCCGTGCAACGCCAATCCTTGCGATTGATGAAGACCTCTTCAGTCCCTTCATCCAATTCGATCAGCCAATCGCCCCTGATCCAGTCATAGGATTTGACAGTCCCTGTAGCCACCTTCAATCCCGCTCTCCCTGCCTCTCGTTAACTACATACGTGCAGTGTTTGGTTCAGTCATAGAACAACGGGAAACATCCTTTGGCTACTGTCAGAGTTGACAGGTAGACGCGAGCTGCCGATAGGTGCTAGCGGTGGCGCAACAGACGATTCATGCATCCGATGTATTTTTGCGCTTGCGGGGTTTTCGCGGCTTGGCAGGGGTGGGTGGCAGATCACTGCATTGCGTGCCTGCCGATTGGACGGCAACCGGGTTGCCATCGCGATCCCGGGCAATAAAGCCGATGCCTTTGACCGCATCAAACCACCTGACCGTACCCCTATCCATCACCGCCTCCCGAGTCGTGCAGGGCTGCACGTCTCATCGCTGTATCAAACAGTGAAGGCGGCGTATTGGCTACTGTCAAAGTTGACAGGTTGTAGGAGCGAGCTTGCTCGCGAAGGTGGGTAACGATAACGCAGGGAGTCAGGATGAACGCGGCGACGGGGAGTTTTTCGCGAGCAAGCTCGCTCCTACAGTGGGCAGCAGCGGTCAGGAATCGCGGCGCAGGTCTGGCGGGATCGGCAGGTCTTTGAGCGGATCAGGCCGCTTGCCCTTGCCGGCGCGGTATTGGCGGATCTGGTACACGTAGGCCAACACCTGCGCCACCGCCAGGTACAGGCCGGCCGGGATTTCCTGGTCCAGATCGGTGGAGTAGAAAATCGAACGCGCCAATGCTGGCGACTCCAATAACAGAATGTCGTTGGCCACCGCGATTTCGCGGATTTTCAACGCGGTAAAGTCGCTGCCCTTGGCCAGCAGCATCGGCGCGCCGCCTTTCTCGGGGTCGTACTTGAGGGCCACGGCGTAGTGGGTCGGGTTGGTGATGACCACGTCGGCGTCGGGCACCGAGGCCATCATCTTGCGCTGAGACATTTCCCGCTGCAGTTGGCGGATGCGTTGCTTGACCTCGGGCCGGCCTTCCTGGTCCTTGTGCTCGTCGCGCACTTCCTGCTTGGTCATCAGCAGTTTCTTGTGGCTTTCCCACAGCTGGATCGGCGCATCCACGGCGGCGATCAGGATCAGCCCGAGCGCCATCCACAGCGCGCTCCAGCCCACCACCTGCACGCTGTGGATGATCGCCGACTCCAGCGGCTCATGGGCGATACGCAACAAGTCGTCGATGTCGGACGACAACACCGCCAGGGCCACGAACAGAATCAGGAAAAACTTGGCCAGGGCCTTGAGCAATTCCACCAGGGCCTTGACCGAAAACATGCGCTTGAGCCCCGCCCCGGGGTTCATGCGGCTGAACTTGGGCGCCATGCTGCCCGCAGCAAACAGCCAGCCGCCCAGAGCCACCGGGCCGATCAGCGCGGCGAGCAACAAGGTGATCAGAATCGGCTGCACCGCCAGCAACGCGATCTTGCCCGAGTGCAGCAGGTACTGGGCCATGGCGTCGGGGTTGAGCAACACTTCGCGCGGCAGGCTGAAGTTATGTTTCATCATCTCCAGCAGGTCCAGCGCCAGGCCACCGCCGTAGATCAGCAAGGCGCCGGCGCCAGCGATCATGGTGGCGAAGGTGTTGAGCTCTTTGGAGCGCGCGATCTCGCCCTTTTCCCTGGAGTCCTTTTTACGTTTCTCCGTGGGGTCTTCTGTTTTGTCCTGACCACTCTCGCTCTCGGCCATGGCTCAGCGCGCCCGTGCCAGATCACGTAAGAACTGCAAGGCTTCGCTCGCAAGCGGTTGATACTGATTGAGAATGTCAGCCAGGCCGACCCAGAAAATCCCCATGCCCAACACCAGGGTCAAGGGGAAGCCAATCGAGAAGATGTTCAGTTGCGGCGCCGCACGGGTCATCACGCCAAACGCGATATTGACCACCAGCAGCGCCGTGATCGCCGGCAGCACCAGCAACAGCGCTGCGCCCAGCACCCAACCGAGGCGCCCCACCAGCTCCCAGAAATGGTTGACCACCAACCCCGAGCCCACCGGCAAGGTGGTGAAGCTTTCGGTCAAGACTTCGAACGCCACCAGGTGACCGTTCATGGCCAGAAACAGCAAGGTCACCAGCATGGTCAGAAACTGCCCGATCACCGCCGCTGACACCCCGTTGGTAGGGTCGACCATGGACGCGAAGCCCATGCCCATCTGGATCGAGATGATTTGCCCGGCGATCACAAACGCCTGGAAGAACAACGTGAGGGAAAACCCCAGCATGGCGCCGATCAGGATCTGCTCGGCAATCAGCAGCAAGGCGCTCAGGTCGAGGGCGTTCACTGGCGGCATCGGCGGCAGGCCAGGCACGATCACCACGGTGATCGCCACCGCAAAATACAGGCGCACGCGACGCGGTACCAGGGTGGTGCCGAACACCGGCATAGCCATCAGCATGGCCGTGACGCGAAACAGCGGCAGGATGAACGAGGCCACCCAGGTACTGATCTGGGTGTCGGTCAAGGCCAGCAAGGATTGCATCGGCTCAGCCGATCAACTGCGGAATACTGCCATACAACTGCAGGATGTATTCCATGAAGGTTTGCACCAGCCATGGGCCGGCGACAATCAGGGTCACCAGCATTACCAGCAGGCGCGGCAGGAAGCTTAAGGTTTGTTCGTTGATCTGGGTGGCCGCCTGGAACATCGCCACCAGCAGGCCGACCAACAGGCTCGGCACCACCAGCACGGCAACCATCAGGGTGGTCAGCCACAGCGCTTCACGGAACAGGTCGACGGCGACTTCTGGCGTCATAGCGCTATACCCCTCCGAAACTGCCGGCCAGGGTGCCAATGATCAGCGCCCAGCCGTCCACCAGCACAAACAGCATGATCTTGAACGGCAACGAGATGATCAAAGGCGACAGCATCATCATACCCATGGCCATCAACACGCTCGCCACCACCAGGTCGATGATCAGGAACGGGATGAAGATCATGAAGCCGATCTGGAACGCGGTCTTCAGTTCAGAGGTGACGAACGCCGGCACCAGGATGGTCAGCGGTGCCTGGTCCGGGGTGGAGATGTCGGTGCGCTTGGACAGGCGCATGAACAGCTCAAGGTCGCTGGAGCGGGTTTGCGACAGCATGAAGTCCTTGATCGGGCCCTGAGCCTTGTCGATGGCATCCTGGGCCGTGAGCTTTTCTGCCAGATAAGGTTGCAGGGCTTGCTGGTTCACCTTGTCGAACACCGGCGCCATGATGAACAGCGTCAAAAACAGCGCCATGCCGGTGAGGATCTGGTTCGACGGCGTCTGCTGCAGGCCCAGGGCCTGGCGCAGGATCGAGAAGACGATGATGATCCGCGTAAAGCTGGTCATCAGCATGACGAACGCCGGGATAAAACTCAGCGCCGTCATGATCAGCAGGATCTGCAGGCTGACCGAATATTCCTGCGCGCCCGCCGCATTGGTGCCCAGGGTGATCGCCGGGATCGACAACGGGTCGGCGCCCAGGGCCATCGGCGCGGCCAGCAACAGCATGAGCGTCAACAAAACGCGCATTACTTCTTATCCTTCTGATCCTTGCCCAGCAACTCCATCAGGCGCTGGGCGAATTCTGGCGTGGCGGCTTCGGTCTTGACCGCGTCCACCGGGGTCTTGAGTACATGCAGCGGGGTGATGCGGCCGGGGGTGATGCCGAGCAGGATCTGCTCCTCGCCCACCTGCACCAGCACCAGCCGGTCACGCGGGCCGAGGGCACGCGAGCCCACCAGTTCGATCACCTGGCCGTTGCCCGGGCCGATGCGCTGCACGCGGCGCATCAACCAGGCCAGCAGGAAGATCAGGCCGATCACCAGCAACAGGCCCAGCACCAGTTGCGTCAACTGCCCGCCGACGCTGCCGACCGCTGGCGCCGTAGCCACCTGCGCCACCGGCTCCGCCGCCAGGGCGCTCAATGGCAGCGCCAGCAACAGTCCCGCCATCGAGTACTTCATCTCAGCGCAACTTCTTGATGCGTTCGCTCGGGCTGATCACGTCGGTCAGGCGGATGCCGAACTTCTCGTTGACCACCACCACCTCGCCATGGGCAATCAGGGTGCCGTTGACCAGCACGTCCAACGGCTCGCCGGCCAGGCGGTCCAGCTCGATCACAGAGCCCTGGTTGAGCTGCAACAGGTTGCGGATGTTGATTTCGGTGCTGCCCACTTCCATGGAAATCGACACCGGGATGTCGAGGATCACATCCAGGTTCGGGCCGTCGAGGCTCACCGGGTCGTTGTTCTTCGGCACGCTGCCGAATTCTTCCATGGCCAGGCGGTTGCCGGCCGGCGCGGTGGCGGCGTCGGCGGCCAGCAGCGCGTCGATGTCGTCCTGGCCTACATCGCCGGTTTCTTCCAGGGCCGCAGCCCACTCGTCAGCCAGGGCCTGGTCTTCGGCGGAAGTGTTTTCGTGTTCGGTAGCCATTACATGTCCTCGGCGCAGCAAACAATCATGAATTAGGGTTGAATCAGCGGCGGTTGATCGGCTCAACCACTTGCAGCGCCAGGTTGCCCTTGTGGGAACCGAGCTTGACCTTGAATGACGGCACGCCGTTGGCGCGCATGATCAGCTCTTGCGGCAAGTCGACGGGGATGATGTCCCCAGGCGCCATGTGCAAAATATCCCGCAGGCGCAACTGGCGGCGGGCCACGGTGGCGCTCAGCGGCACGTCGACGTCCAGCAGGTCTTCGCGCAGGGCCTTGACCCAGCGTTCGTCCTGGTCGTCGAGGTCGGACTGGAAACCGGCGTCGAGCATTTCGCGCACCGGCTCGATCATCGAATACGGCATGGTCACGTGCAGGTCGCCACCACCGCCATCGAGTTCGATGTGGAAGGTCGACACCACAATGGCTTCGCTGGGGCCGACGATGTTGGCCATGGCCGGGTTCACTTCCGAGTTGATGTACTCGAAATTGACTTCCATGATCGCCTGCCAGGCTTCCTTCAAGTCGATGAAGGCCTGCTCCAGCACCATGCGCACCACGCGCAGTTCGGTGGGGGTGAATTCACGCCCTTCGATCTTGGCGTGACGGCCGTCGCCACCGAAGAAGTTGTCCACCAACTTGAACACCAGTTTGGCGTCGAGGATAAACAGCGCAGTGCCGCGCAATGGCTTGATCTTGACCAGGTTGAGGCTCGTGGGCACGTACAGCGAGTGCACGTATTCACCGAACTTCATCACCTGCACACCGCCCACGGCCACGTCCGCCGAGCGGCGCAGCATATTGAACATGCTGATGCGGGTGTAGCGGGCAAAGCGTTCGTTGATCATCTCCAGGGTCGGCATGCGCCCCCGTACGATGCGATCCTGGCTGGTCAGGTCATAACTTTTGACGCTGCCGGGTTCGGCAGCCATTTCGGTCTGTACCAGACCATCGTCCACGCCATGCAACAGCGCGTCGATTTCATCCTGGGACAGCAGGTCTTGCACGGCCATGTCGTGATCCTACTGCAATACGAAGTTAGTGAAGAGCGCCTGCTCGACCACGACTTTGCCGAGTTCTTTCTGGGCCACTTCCTGCACGCTGGCAGTGACCTTCTGGCGCAGCATTTCCTGGCCGACGGGCGTGGCCAGGCTGTCGAAGCTCTGCCCGGAGAACAGCATCACCAGGTTGTTGCGGATCACCGGCATATGCACCTTGAGGGCATCGAGGTCCGCCTGGTTGCGCGCCAGCAAGGTGATGCTCACCTGCAGATAGCGTTGGCGACCATTCTGGTTGTAGTTGGCGACAAAGGCCGGAAGCATCTGCTCGAAGATTGCCGGTTGCTTGACGTTGGTGGCAGCTTCGGCGGCGGGCGCCGGTTTGCTCGCACTGCTGTGCATGATGTACCAGGTGCCGCCCACCGAGGCGCCGATGGCCAGGAGCAGGCCCAGCACAATCAACAGGATCAGCTTGAGCTTGCCTTTGCCTGCGGGGGGAGTTGCTGCGTCGTCGCTCTTCGCCATGCCAATAATCCGTCACTATTCGGGGATTCGTAGATCTATGGCAAGGCAAGAGCAAGTGTTATGCCAGAGTTGGCTGGCAGGCGCAGGAAGATGATCGTTCCCACGCTCTGCGTGGGAATGCATCCTGTGACGCTACGCGTCACCGTGCGCAACGGTCGAAAACATCGCCGACTTCGGGACGCGGAGCGTCCGGGGTGGCATTCCCACGCAGAGCGTGGGAACGATCAGCCAGCTCCCACACTGACCGGGTTTGAACAGGAAGTCAGGCGTAGTAGTCGACCGCGCTGGAGCCAATCACGCTCTGACTCACTGGCGCCGCCACTTCGGCCACGTCCACAGGGCCACCGGCGTCGCCGCTGTCAGCACGCCTGCCGCTGCCACTGACGCCCCGCGCCTGGCCCTGCTGTTGTTGCTGGTCCTGCCCCCGCGATTGGTCGGAGACATTCACATCCACCTGCCCCATGCCCTGCTGGGCAAACATCTCCCGCAAACGCCCCGACTGGCTCTCCAGCGCTTCACGCACCACCGCATGGCCGCTCATGAAGTTGACCTGGGCTTGCTGATCCGCCGTCATGTTGACCTTGATATCCAGGCGCCCCAGCTCAGCGGGCTGCAACTGGATCTCGGCCGACTTGAGGTTGGCGCTGGACAGGTACATCACGCGGTTGACCACCTCTTCGGTCCAGCCGCTCTGGTGCATGGCCAGGGGCGCATTGGTGACGGGCGGCAAGGCATTCGCGGTTTTCGGTGTGGCCGCCTGGGTGAGCGCCGCCAGGCGGTTGGCGAAGTCGTCCACACGGGTGTCGCTGCTGGCGTTCTTGAGGTCCTTGAGGCCGTCATCGATCAGCGCGCCGAAGGCCTTGTCACCGCCTTGGTCGGTGCTGTCCTTGGTGGCTTGCTGGTCAACCATGTTGGCTAGGCCAGCGGCAAAGTTCTGCGCAGCGGTCGGTTGGTCCTGGGTGGTGGGCGCGGCTTTCTGCGGCGCCTGGCTGCTGGCCGAGACGTGACCGCCCTGCTCCATCGCCAGGCGCACGGCCGGCATCGAATCCAGCGGGTCAGCCTCGGGGTCGAAGGCCGGCTGCTTGGGCTCCTCGGTCACCGCGATGAGCGGCAGGGCCTGGTCATCTTCGGCAGCGACGGCAGGCGCTTGTACGGGCACAGGGACCGCCACCGGCGTTACGGTGGCAACCAGCGCCGGGTCGGCCACCGGTTGCTGCGCCAGGGACGGGTCGGCCGGTGGCTCGCCTTCACTGTCAGCGTGGTCGTCGCTCTTGGCCGGCTTGGCAGGCAAGGGATTGCCGCTATCGGCAACCGCTGGCGCGCTGGCGGCAGGTTTATCGCTGGCTTCAGCCGCTTTGTCGCGCACGGGTTTGGCTGGCGCGTCGTCGCTCTTGGCCTGCGGTTTGGCAGCTTGCTTGGCAAACACTTGAGCGAAGCCAGCGCCCTTGTCCCGCGGGGCCGCAGGCGCTACCGCAGGCGTGGCGGCCGGCGCTTGAGGCTTGGCCGCGGTGGCAGCCTGAAGGAGCGAATGGGGGGCGACTGGCATAAGTAAGGGTCTCCACTGCATGGGGGTCGGGGATGCAGTCTATGGAGGTAGAGCAAGAGTCGGGCCAGGTTTACAAAATGCCTGGACATATCCGATTCAATGTAGGAGCGAGTTTGCTCGCGAAAAACTCACAGGCGCCGCATTCATCCAGGAAGTACGCGTTATCGTTGACGTTTTTCGCGAGCAAGCTCGCTCCTACATTCATACAGTGGCTTGACCAGCGCGAACTCATGATCAATCTGATCAACCAGTGCACTTAGATCCGAGGCCGCCTCGACGGCCTCGGCCTCCAGCAACTCACACAATTGGGCCAAACGCACCGCCCCTAGATTGCCGCTGCTGCCTTTGAAACTGTGGGCAATCCGCCCCAACGTTTTGGCGTCGCCTCCAGCCTTGCGCAGTGCTGCGACGCGCTCTTGCGAGTCCTCGATAAAGGTGTCGAGCAACGTCGGGTACTCGCTCTCCATGACTTCCTGCAAGTCCGACAACACGTCGGGGTCCAAATGAATCTCAGCCACTTGCTCGCTCCTTGATCAAGAATCGGCGGATTATGCCAGAGCCTCCCAACAAAACTCCACGCAGACACTGCGCCCGCCATCGGACCAGCCTACAGCGCTGCTCAGTTGACGCACCAGGCTAAGACCCCGACCAGACAGACGGTCGATGTCCACGGGGCGGGCCAGCTCCTGTTCCACATCAAAACCCTGCCCGCTGTCTTCGACGCGCAAGGTCAATTTGCCGCCCTTGTCGGTGGGTACCACCTGCACATGCACGCGCACGTAACCGCTGTCCAACTGCGCCAGCCGCTCATGGCGCTGGCGATAATACTGCGCAAACCCCTGGGCATCGCGCTTGAGCCGTGAGTCCAGGCCCAGCACGCCATGCTCCAGCGCGTTGGAATACAACTCGGCCATCACGCTGTAAAGCGCCCCACTCTGCTCACGCAGGCCGTGGATCTCCAGCAGCAGTTGCAGCAGGTACGGCAGCGGGTTGTAGGTTCTGAGGGTCTGGGCGCGAAATTCGAAACTCACCGACCAATCCAGCGGGCACGACTGGCCGCTGTCAGCATACATCGGCTCGGCCGCCCGCAAGGGCTGGCCTGCCTGCAACGTGATCTCGACCATGCTGACGTCATCGCGCGCCTGGCCGCGAAAGGCCGCCAGGGCCTGCTCGATGTCCTCGAACAGGCGGTCAGGCTCGCGGTTGGCGGCGAACACCTGCTGCAAGCGCTCGGCGCCGAACAGTTGATCGTTGGCGTCAGCGGTGTCCAGCACACCATCGGAGAGCAAAAACACCCGGTCGCCCAACGCCATGGGCCAGACCTCGGTACTGTCATCGAACGCCTCTGCCGACAACACCCCCAAGGGCAGGTGCCGCGACATCAACGGCGTGCGCCTGCCGGTGGCGACTTCATGCACATAGCCTTCGGGCATGCCGCCGTTCCACACTTCCACCGCCCGCCGCTGGGCGCTCAGGCACAGCAAGGTGGCGCAGCAGAACATGTCCACCGGCAGGATGCGCTTGAGCTTGGCGTTCATTTCCCGCAGGGTCTGCGTGAGGCCGTAGCCCTTGGCGGTCATGCCGTAGAACACTTCGGCCAGGGGCATGGCGCCGATGGCGGCCGGCAAGCCATGGCCGGTGAAATCCCCGAGCAGCACGTGCATGTCACCCGATGGCGTGTAGGCCGCCAGCAACAAGTCACCGTTGAACAGCGCATAAGGCGATTGCAGGTAGCGAATATTCGGCGCGGCGTTGATACAACCGGAATGGGCGACCTTGTCGAACACCGCCTTGGCCGCCCGCTGTTCATGCATCAGGTGTTCGTGATGCTTGGCGATCAGGTCACGCTGTTGCAAAACCGTGGCCTGCAGGCGGCGCAGGCGGTCCATGGCGTTGATCTTCGCCGCCAGGATCAAGGGGTTATAGGGCTTGGGCAAAAAGTCATCGCCACCGGCGTCCAGGCACTGGGCCAGGGCTTCGCTTTCGCGCAGCGAGGTGAGGAAGATGATCGGCACCAGCGCCTCCCCCGCCAATTGCTTGATCTGCCGCGCGGCTTCAAAGCCGTCCATCACCGGCATCAGCGCGTCCATCAACACCAGTTGCGGGCGCTCACGGGCAAACACCTCAATCGCTTCGGCGCCATTGCTGACAGTCAGCACCTGATGGCCCTGGCGGCGGATGATGCTCGCCAGCAACAGGCGGTCGGCGGCGCTGTCTTCGGCGATCAGGATGGTCAGCGCTTCCAGGACCGGGGCCAGGGCGCTCAACTGATGTCGAACAGCTTGTCGAAGTTGGAGATGGCGAGGATCTTGCGAACGTCGGAGTTGCTGTTCGTCACGCGGACCTCGGCGTCATCGCCGCCGGCATGATCACGTAGCAACAGCAGCATGCCGAGGGCTGAACTGTCCATGTAGGTGGCCTCCTTGAGATCGACGATATAGATCTCGGGGACCTTGTAGAAACGCTCGTAGGCCTCCCGAAACGCCTGGTGGCTGCCGAAATCGAACCGGCCCCTGATTGCGATCGTCAACTTCTTCCCATCCAGGGATACTTCTGACTCGACTGACATGTGACTGCTTCCTTGTCATTGCACTAGACACAAGGTGTAGCAGCTGAAGAGCATCTGAGCAACACAGTGAATCAACTGTGGGAGCTGGCTTGCCTGCGATGGCGGCGTGTCAGCCACGGAATCTCTAACTGAACCACCGCTTTCGCAGGCAAGCCAGCTCCCACACTGGGTTTGTAGTGCCGATTAGAACTGTTCTGGGCGGGGAAGGCGTTGGGACAATTCATCGAGCAGCTTTTGCTCGCGCTTGTCTTCGATGGCGCGCGCTTCGTCGATGTAGCGCTGCACCAGTTTGCGCAGCCCCTCGACCCGGGCAAACGCCTGTTGCCAGGCCTCGCGGGCTTTGTCGAGGTTGGCCTCGTGCCAGGCCAGGCTCTGGCGTTGCTGACCAACGGCGGTTTCAAGCTGATTGAGAAAGCCCTGGTATCCCATCAGCCACTGGCCGGACACACCCTGGCTGCCGCGCTCGATCCACTGTTGCTGGTACTCGCCACGAAAGCGCTCCAGGTCGCCCAGCTTGCTTTGGGCCAAACGCACCTGGCCCTGGAAGTAGCCAAGGCGCTGTACGGCGGCTTTCTCGGCCTTTTCGGCCATGTCCACCACTGGGGCCAGGCGCGCGGCGCGGCTGTTGGCCATGGCTTAGCCGCCCGGCGCCGGGGCGAAGATGGACTGCAAGTGCGACTGGCTCTCGCCCATGGTGATCTTGTCGTTGAGACCCTGGCGCAGGTAGGTCACCAGTTGCGGCTGCAAGGCGATGGCCAGGTCGGTGTCGCGGTCGCCACCGGCCACATAGGCGCCGACGCTGATCAGGTCACGGCTTTGCTGGTAGCGCGACCACAGCTGCTTGAACTGCTGGGCACGAGCCATATGCTCCGGCGTGACCACCGCCGGCATCACCCGGCTGATGGACGCTTCGATATCGATGGCTGGGTAATGCCCCTCTTCCGCCAGGCGCCGCGACAGCACGATGTGGCCGTCGAGCACGCCCCGGGCCGAGTCGGCAATCGGGTCCTGTTGGTCGTCGCCTTCAGACAACACGGTATAGAACGCGGTGATCGAGCCACCGCCGGCTTCGGCATTACCGGCACGCTCCACCAGCTTGGGCAACTTGGCAAATACCGACGGCGGGTAACCTTTGGTCGCGGGCGGTTCACCGATGGCCAGGGCGATCTCGCGCTGGGCCTGGGCGAAACGCGTGAGCGAGTCCATCAGCAACAGGACGTTCTTGCCCTTGTCGCGAAAATATTCGGCGATGCGCGTGCAGTACATCGCCGCGCGCAATCGCATCAGCGGTGCATCGTCTGCCGGAGAAGCGACGACAACGGAACGCTTGAGCCCTTCCTCACCGAGGCTGTGCTCGATGAACTCCTTCACTTCGCGGCCCCGCTCGCCGATCAGCCCCACCACGATGATGTCGGCCTCGGTAAAGCGCGTCATCATGCCCAGCAACACCGACTTACCCACGCCGGTACCGGCGAACAGGCCCAGGCGCTGGCCGCGACCGACCGTCAATAAACCGTTGATGCTGCGAATGCCCACGTCCAGCGGCACGCTGATGGGGTTGCGTTTGAGCGGGTTGATGGTGGGGCCGTCCATCGGCACCCAGTCTTCGGCCTTCATGCCGCCCTTGCCGTCCAGCGCACGACCGGCACCATCGAGTACGCGGCCCAGCATGCTCATGCCCATGGGCAGGCGGCCAGTGTCGGCCAGCGGCACCACGCGGGCGCCAGGGGCAATGCCGGCGAGGCTGCCGACCGGCATCAGGAAGATCTTGCTGCCCGAAAAGCCCATCACCTCGGCTTCGACCTGCACCGGGTGGTAGCTGTCGTCGTTGATCACCAGGCAGCGGCTGCCCATGGCGGCGCGCAGGCCCTCGGCTTCGAGGGTCAGGCCGACCATGCGCAACAGGCGCCCTTCGAGGATCGGCTGGCCGGGCAACTCGGTGGCCTCGGCGTAGCTGCCCAGGCGCTTGGCGAAGCTGGTGCGATCAAGGCGCATCGGTGGCGTCCAGGTCAACGCTCAGATCCGGCTCGGCGGGGTGCAGGGCTTGTTCATGCAGTTGATCGAACAACTTGGCCATGATCTGGCTGATGCGGGTTTCCACCGTCGCATCGATGCGGCTGTGTTCGGTCTCGACGCGGCAACCGCCGGGCTGCAACGAAGCGTCTTCGACGATGCGCCAGGTTTCTTCATGGCGCTCGCGCAGGGCTTTGACCTGTTCGAAATCCTGGGGGTTGATGTACAGCCGCACATTGCCGACGCCCAGGGGCAGCAGCTTGAGGGCTTCACGCATCACCGCTTCGATCTGGCTGGAGTCGAGCACCAGTTCGCGCTGGATCACTTGGCGCGCGATGTGCTGCACCAGGCCGACCATGGATTTTTCCAGCTGTGAGTCCTGTTCGGCGATAGGGTCGAACAGGTTACCCATCAGGCGCTCCAGGCTACCCAGCTTGGTGGCCAGCGCCGCCTCGGCTTCCTGGCGAACCTTGAGGGTGGTGCTGCGAAAGCCGTCTTTTTCCCCCGCCGCAAAGCCTTCGTTATAGGCCTCCTGGCGGATAGTTTCCAACTCTTCGAGGGTCAGTGGCTGGACTTCATCCAGCGGCACTTCTTCCATTTCCGCCGGTGGTTCCTCCACCGGTTCAGGCTCGGGCTCCGGCACATGGGGGTCGAAGCTGGGCAGCGACCAGATGTCAAAGCCGCCGACATCCCGCGCGCGAATCAGATCGCTAGGCGCCTCATCTTTATTCGACATGCAAGGCGCCTTAGATCATTTCTTCGCCGCCCTTCCCGCCGAGAACGATTTCTCCGGCTTCGGCCATACGGCGGGCAATGGTGAGGATTTCCTTCTGGGCGGTTTCCACGTCGCTGACGCGCACCGGGCCCTTGGCTTCCAGGTCGTCGCGCAACAGCTCCGAGGCGCGCTTGGACATGTTCTTGAAGATCTTTTCTTTGACGTTTTCGTCCGAGCCCTTGAGCGCCAGCACCAGAACGTCCGAGGACACTTCGCGCAGCAGCGCCTGGATGCCACGGTCGTCGACATCGGCCAGGTTGTTGAACACGAACATCAGGTCTTCGATCTGGCCGGACAGGGTGTCGTCGATCTCGCGGATCGAGTCCATCAACTGGCCTTCCACCGAGCTGTCGAGGAAGTTCATGATGTCGGCCGCGCGCTTGATACCACCCAGGGTGGTGCGCGAGGCGTTGGAATTGCCGGAGAACTGCTTCTCCAGAATGGTGTTGAGTTCTTTGAGCGCCGCCGGCTGCACGGTGTTGAGCGACGACACGCGCAGGATGATGTCCAGGCGCACTTTATGGTCGAAGTGGCCGAGCACTTCGCCGGCCTGGTCCGGGTCCAGGTAGGCCACCACGATCGCCTGGATCTGTGGGTGCTCGTAGCGGATCACGTCGGCCACTGCCCGCGGTTCCATCCACTTGAGGCTGTCCAGGCCGCTGGTGTTGCCACCCAGCAGGATGCGGTCGATCAGGCCGTTAGCCTTGTCTTCGCCCAGGGCCGAGGTGAGCATCTTGCGAATGTAGCTGTCGGAGCCGACGCCCAGGCTGGTCTGGTCGCCGACGATCTCGACGAACTCGCTCATCACCTGCTCGACTTGCTCGCGGTGCACATTGCGCATCTGCGCCATGGCCACGCCGACACGCTGGACCTCTTTGGGGCCCATGTGGCGCAGCACTTGGGCCGCGTCGGTTTCACCCAGGGACAGCAGCAGCACGGCGGCTTTGTCGACCCGGGACAGCTTGGCCACAGCGGCTCGATCATTCATCTGCGTTAATCCACTCTTTCACGACCTGGGCCACACGGCCCGGGTCTTCTGCCACCAGACTCTTGATTGCGTTCAACTGAGCGTCATAGCCTTCGCTCGGGCTTGGCAACAGGATGCTTTGCGGGCCGCCGAGGCTGACCCGGTCGTTGGCCAGTTCGCCGTCCAGGCCGCCCATGCCACCCAACTCGACGTCGCCACCGGCCAGTGCCAGTTGCTTCTTGCCGCCACCGGTGATGTTGTTGAGCACCGGGCGCAATACGCCAAACACCAGCACCAGGATAAACAACACGCCCAGTACTTGCTTGACGATGTCCCAGAACCACGGCTGGGTGTAGAACGCCGGGTCAGCGATGACTTCACCGCGCTCGGCGGAGAACGGCATGTTGATCACGCTGACACTGTCGCCACGGCTGGCGTCGAAGCCAACGGCGTCCTGCACCAGGCGGGTGAAACGGGCCAGTTCGTCAGCCGTCCACGGCGCACGGGTCAC
Source organism: Pseudomonas sp. AL10 (assembly GCF_029960685.1). NCBI lineage: Bacteria > Pseudomonadati > Pseudomonadota > Gammaproteobacteria > Pseudomonadales > Pseudomonadaceae > Pseudomonas > Pseudomonas sp. AL10. Next base: position 329,353 of record NZ_JASBQZ010000003.1, on the reverse strand, counting down.
CGCGCCGTCCGCTGGGTTGACCTTGACCTGGTCATCGACCACCACCGACACCGACAGGCGATTGATCTTGCCCTGCTGCTGCTTGGTGTGGCTGATGGAACGGTCGAGTTCGAAGTTCTTGGTGGACTGGTTACGCTTGTCCGCAGGGTATGGCGCAAGCATCGGCTGGCCGGTGGCCGGGTCCATGATCTGCTGGCCGTTGGCGTCCAGCAACGGCTGGCCAGGCTGGATCGCGCCAGCGGTAGCGGCGGCGCCACCGGTGGTCTGCGGTGCCGAGGCCGGCGCAGGCGGCTGGTTGCTCAGGGCGCCCGGCACACCTTGGGGGCCATTGCTGGCAGTGCGTTGTTCGCTGGTGGACTGCTCGCTGCGCAGGGCCGGTTGGTCGGGGTTGAACTGCTCGGAAGTGGACTCGACGGCGCTGAAATCCACATCGGCCGACACTTCAGCCTTGTAGCGGTCGTTGCCCAGTACCGGTTGCAGGATGTTATGCACGCGCTGGGTGAGCATGCTTTCCATGCGGCGGCTGTAGTCGAATTGCTTGCCGGCCTGGGTCAGCGCGGAGTTTTCGGCCATGTCGGACAGCAGGTTGCCCTTCTGGTCCACCACGGTGATTTGCGACTTGCTCAATTCGGGAACACTGGTGGCCACCAGGTTGACGATCGCCAGTACCTGACCAGGCTCCAGGGAGCGGCCAGCAAACAACTCGACCAAGACCGAGGCGCTGGGCTTGCGTTCGTCACGCACGAACACCGAGCTTTTCGGAATCGCCAGGTGCACACGGGCAGCCTTGACGTTATTCAGGCTGGAAATGGTGCGCGCCAGTTCGCCTTCCAGACCACGACGATAACGGGTGGCTTCCATGAACTGGCTGGTGCCCAGGCCCTGGTCTTTGTCGAGGATTTCAAAACCGATATTGCTGTCGGACGGCGCCACGCCAGCGGCGGCCAGCTTCATCCGTGCGCGGGCCACATCATCGGCCTTGACCAGCAAGGCGCCGGAGTTGGGCTCCACGGTGTAGGCGATGTCGGCGGCGGCGAGGGTTTCCATGATCTGCTTGGAATCCATGCCCGACAGGCTGCCGTACAGGGGGCGGTAATCGGGTTGCTGCGACCACAGCACCACGGCAAAACCAATCGCCACGCTGGCTGCCAGGCCCACCATCAGGCCCACCTGACGCAGCATGGTCATTTCCGAGAGGTTTTCCAGGAACGACAGGCCAAACAACGGCGGCTTGCCGTCGGCCTTGGCGGGGAGGTTGTCGGAGACTGCTTCAGCCATGACTTAAATCTCGTCCTTAAACCGGCATCTGCATGATGTCTTGATACGCCTGAACCAGCTTGTTACGCACTTGGGTCAAGGCTTGGAAGGACACGCTGGCCTTCTGCGAAGCGACCATCACATCGGTGAGGTCCACGCCGCTTTTACCGATCTCGAAGGCCGTCGCCAACTGGCTGGACGCCTGCTGGGTATCGCTGACTTTATTGATTGCCTGACCGAGCATGTCGGCAAAATTGCTTTGGCCCAATTCCGGCGCTGGCGCGACGGATTTCGGTTGAGCCATGGCATCCATTTGCATGGCGCGCATATCCAACATCAACCGATTGAACTCAATACCCTGGCTCATGACCTTCTCTCTCCGACGACCCGCAATTTTTTGACACTACGCAGCGGTTACCAGGGGTGGTAGCAACAAGGGTGCCAGCTCTGGAGCAACTCGTAAGAAAAGGCGACAAAGCTTGTCGAACTTGTTACCGCAAGTTTTTTGCGCCCTTCTTCCCGCACGTTTTTTTGTAGGAGCGAGCTTGCTCGCGAAAAACGTCAACGATAACGCGCGCTTCCAGCATGCCCGCGGCGCCTATGGACTCTTCGCGAGCAAGCTCGCTCCTACACACGGGATTGGCGCGAGGTCAGGTGGCGAAAAGATAGGCTTCCACGTCCATCCCGGCATCGCGCATCTGCGCCAGCTTGTAGCGCAAGGTGCGCGGGCTGATGCCCAGGCGCTCGGCCGCTTCTTTGCGGCGGCCGCGCTCGGCGCGCAGGGTGTCGATGATCATCTGGAATTCACGGCGGCGCAGGTCATCGCCCAGGGCTCCGGCCGATTCTGCCTCGGCGACCACGGGAGCCGGGGCCAGGCTCGGCAGCGGCGCAGCGCCATTGCCCATGGCCAGGCAAAAGTCTTGCGGCTGGATCAAACCGCCCTGCTGCAAAATCAACGCACGCTGGATCGCATTGTCCAGCTCGCGCACGTTGCCCGGCCATGGATAACTGACCAGGCACGCCTGGGCCTCGGGTGATAAACGCGCCTGGGCATGCTTCATTTTTTTGACGTGGTTGTTCAGCAGGCGCTCGGCCAAGGGGATGATATCCGCCGGGCGCTCGCGCAATGGGCGCCAGGCCAGCGGGAACACCGACAGCCGGTAGAACAGGTCTTCACGAAAGCGCCCCGCCGCTACTTCGCCCGCGAGGTCGCGGTTGGTGGTGGCGACCACGCGGATATCCAGCTGGATCGGCTTGCGTGCACCCACGCGCTCTACTTCACGCTCCTGCAATACGCGCAGCAACTTGGCTTGTAGGCCCAGGGGCATTTCCGAGATTTCGTCGAGCAGGATGGTGCCGCCGTCGGCCTGTTCGAACTTGCCGGCCTGGGCCGCGATGGCGCCGGTGAACGAGCCCTTTTCATGGCCGAACAAGGTAGCTTCGAGCATGTTGTCGGGGATCGCCGCACAGTTGATCGCGATGAACGGTTGCTTGGCACGGCCCGATTGCTGGTGGATATACCGCGCCAGCACTTCTTTACCGGTGCCAGACTCGCCGGAAATCAGCACGGTGGAATCACTGCGCGCTACCCGCGCTGCCAGTTCCAGCAATTGCGCGCTGGCCGGTTCAAAGGCAATCGGGCCATCGCCGTCGGCTGCGGGCATCACGCCGAGGGCATGCCGGGCCACCAGCTCGATCAACGCCCTGGGTTCGAACGGCTTGACCAGGTAATCGGCTGCGCCTTGACGCATGGCATCCACCGCCCGCTCCACCGCGCCATGGGCGGTCATCAGCAGCACCGGCAGTTGCGGCTGACGCACCCGCAGCAGGCCGAGCAACTGGTGGCCGTCCATGCCGGGCATGTTGACGTCGCTGACCACCAGGCTGAAGGTTTCCTGTTCGACCGCCTCCAAGGCTTCCTCGGCAGAGCCGACCGCACGGTAGTCATGGCCCGCTAGCAGCAGCGTGTCAGCCAATGCTTCACGCAGGGCGCGATCGTCTTCCACCAATAAAACCTTGATAGTTTTCATCCTCTTACTCCGCGCTTGCCGCACTGGTAAACAGCGGCAAGCTCATCAATGCACAGGTGCCACGCCCCACGCGGGAACGCAGCTGCAATTGTCCCTGATGGGCACGGGCCACGGCCTTGACCACGGTCAGGCCCAGGCCAGTGCCGTTGGTCTTGGTGGTAAAAAACGGCTCGCCCAGGCGCTGCAGCACCTGCGGGGCAATACCGCTGCCGCTGTCGCTGACGCACAGGCGCAGGGTTTGCTCGCGGGTGTACAGGTGCACCTTCAATCGCGCACCTGGGCCACTGGCCTGGGTGGCGTTCTCGATCAGGTTGAGCAGCGCGCCCACCAGGGTGTCACGGTTGCACAGCAATTCGCCCTGGTGGCTGTCGCATTGCCAACGCAGGTTGGCCTCTTGCACATGGGTCGCCGCTGCCGCTTGCAGCGACTGCATCAAGCCGGCAGGGGTAACGCGATCGGTCAGCGGAAGTTCGCCGCGGGCAAACACCAGCATGTCGCGCACTTGGTGTTCCAACTCATGCAAGCGCTCCTTGAGGCGCCCGGCAAAGCGTTGGTGGGTGGCCGCCGGTAATTGCTCGTCAGTCAAATGGCTGGCGTAGATCAATGCCGCCGATAATGGCGTACGAATCTGATGCGCCAAGGAAGCGACCATCCGGCCCAAGGACGACAGCCGCTCATGGCGGGCCAACTGATCTTGCAGGTGCCGGGTTTCTGTCAGGTCATTGAGCAGCACGAGCTGGCCAGGCTCGGCGTCCAGGGAACGGGTGGCGATGGACAGCCGGCGCCCGTCCTTGAGAGAGACTTCGTGGCCGTCGTCTTCACGGGGGGCAAAACAGCGGGTGATGACTTCACGCCACAGCTCGCCTTCCAGCGGCAGGCCGAGCAGGTCGCAGGCGGCCGGGTTGGCTTCGCGCACACGGCCCTGGTCGTCGATGACGATCACGCCACCGGGCAATAGGTCGAGCAGGTTTTGCAGGCGGTTGGCCAGACGCTCTTTCTCGGCCAGCTCTTGCATACGCTGGGCGCTGACCACCGCCAGTTCGCCTTTAAGCTCGGAAACCCGAGCCTCAAGCAGGCTGTAGGAGTCGGTCAGCTGGCTCGACATCTGGTTGAACTGCGAGAACGCGTGCTCCAGGCCCTGGCGGGTTGGCGGTTCTACAGGCGAAACCAGCCCCTGGATGGCAGGGGCCGAAGATAGTTGGGCGGCGTGGGGCATGATGCTCTCTCGCTTGGCTGACCGTCAGTTAAACGGAACGTTGCGAGGGCTGTAGCAATACCCGTGCCGAAAAAAATCTAGCTATAAATCAAGTAGTTGAAAAAAAGGCGTCAATCATCCGCCTGTTCATCACCTTCTTTGCGGCTCATACCGTACTTGCGCATCTTCTCCACCAGGGTGGTACGACGGATGCGCAGGCGCTCGGCGGCGCGGGCCACGATGCCATGGGCATCGTCCAGGGCCTGCTGGATCAACCCTTGTTCCAGGTTGCCGAGGTAGTCCTTGAGGTCCAGGCCTTCGGGCGGCAACATCGCGGTGGCGCCGAAGTCCGGGGTATGCCCGTTGATCGCCACGCGCTCTTCCATGTCGCTGCGCAGGCTGTCCATCTGCTCGTCTTCGTCGTCGACGTAGCGGAATTTCTTCGGCAACTCGACCACGCCGATCACCCCGTACGGATGCATGATCGCCATGCGCTCCACCAGGTTGGCCAGTTCGCGGACGTTGCCCGGCCAGCCGTGGCGGCACAGGGACATGATTGCCGCGGAGTTGAAGCGAATGGAGCCACGCTTTTCGTGCTCCATGCGCGAGATCAGTTCGTTCATCAGCAACGGGATGTCTTCCACGCGCTCACGCAGCGGGGCCATCTCGATAGGGAATACGTTGAGGCGGTAGTACAGATCTTCGCGGAAGCTGCCGACCTCGATCATGCTTTCGAGGTTCTTGTGGGTGGCTGCAATGATGCGCACGTCCACGCTCTGGGTCTTGTTGCTGCCCACGCGCTCGAAGGTGCGCTCCTGCAATACGCGCAGCAGCTTGACCTGCATCGGCAGCGGCATGTCGCCGATTTCGTCGAGGAACAGGGTGCCGCCATTGGCCAGCTCAAAGCGCCCGGCACGGCTGGTGATCGCCCCGGTAAAGGCGCCCTTCTCGTGGCCGAACAATTCGCTTTCCAGCAGCTCTGCCGGGATCGCCCCGCAGTTGACCGGCACGAAGGGCCCGTCGCGGCGCTTGGAGTGATAGTGCAGGTTGCGCGCGACCACTTCCTTGCCGGTGCCCGACTCGCCGAGGATCAGCACGCTGGCGTCGGTGTCGGCCACTTGCTGCATCATCTGGCGCACGTGCTGGATGGCACGGCTGGTGCCGACGAGGCTGCGAAACAGGTTGGGTTCACGGTGACGGCCGCGCTCGCGGGCCTGGTCGTACATCTCGCGATAGACCTGGGCGCGGTGCAGGGAATCGAGCAATTTGCTGTAGCTGGGCGGCATTTCCAGGTTGGAAAGCACGCGGCGGCGCTGGTCTTCCGGCAGGTCCACGGAAGAAATATCGCCCATCAGCAACACCGGAAGGAACTCATCCCAGGTAGACAGTGTCTTTAACAGGCCCAGAACTGCGCCAGGAGCGTTTACCGTCCCGATCAATACGCAAATGACTTCACGGCTCGACGACAACGAGCTGACCGCCTGCTGCCAATCGTGGCTGCCGCAGGGTAAATTTTCTTCACCGAGAAAATTTAAAATCACCGCTAAATCGCGGCGGCGGACGCTATCGTCATCGATCAGCAGAATTTTGGTTTCACGCCACATGCAATAGCAACTTCCCTAGTAAAACTTCCTGCCCCGGAATGAGGGCAATCTAGACGTCTGTAAGATTTCTTACCTTCTAGACGTCTGAAATCTGAAAACAGCACTAGTTAAGTCAAAAATGTTGGCACAGTCAAATATATGACGCGCCGTTCGGATTAACTGCGCCCGTTCAACCGAACAGATGGTAAACCTTTGACGCATTTTTCGCTTGGTTGATCTGCGACATCTCTTCGAAAATCGCCTGGCGCTCGCCGGTCGTCACCTCCAGCAACTGCCGATACACCACCAGCAGGCTTTCCAGCTTTTCGCGCAGTGCATCCTCATCTACCGGCGCCTCGCTGAGCACCTCATCAATCACCGCTCGACACCCCAGGTCCAACTCGCCGACAGCTTCCCAGTTGCGCTCGGCCAGCGCGCCGATCAGGGCTTCGCGGGTTTCGTCGATGCGTTGCAGTGCGTGGCTCATGATGTGTACCTCAAGGCAATCGGCCTTATTGTGGAGCGATGGCATCCCAGCCGGTCTTGACGGTGATCAGCAGACGGGCGACTTCGTCGATAGCGTCTGCGTCATTTCTCGCATTGGCTTGCACCAGGCGCGTATTCATATATTCGTAAAGGCTGTCCAATTGCTGGATGGCCGCTGGATCTTCCGCTTTCTCTTCGTCCAGGCCTTGGCGCAACCCAGTGATGATGTCGATTGCCTTGGTAATCAGCACACACTTTTGCGCGGTGTCACCACGAGACATGGCACCCTTAGCCTGCGCCAAGCGATCAAGGCCACCCTCAAGCAGCATCTGGATCAGACGATGAGGGCTGGCCTCAGATACCTGAGCATGGGAATTGACCTTCTGGTACTGACGAAGGGCTTTCATCGGATTCATGTTGCTACCTCGTTAAACGCCAAGAGCGAATAGGTTTTCTCTAACCAGCTTTTCGACCATGACGCCAAAAACTTTAATGACACTCCGACGGTCGCAGATCGTTGTAGGGCGCGCGCGCCTCACGATCAGTTCGACTTCGGGTTGTTCAGCGAATTGAGGGTTGTCATGATGCTGGAGCTGCTGGCGTTGATCTTGGCGATCAGAGTGTCCATGGCCGTGTACTTGGCGCTAAGAGACAACTGCAGAGCTTCCATGCGCCGATCCAGGTCAGCTTGTTGGGTAGTTAGATCAGTGAATTTGGTATTCAGATCCTTGACCCGCGAGGCTAGTGTACCCGTCGTACCCACATAACTGTCGGTAGCTTTGTTCATGCGCGCAATCAAGCCATCGGAACTGGTAAAAAGCTTGGCGATATCGGTCGGGTTCTTCGCCACCGCCGCGTCCCATTGCTTGTCATCCAGCGAAAGCAAGCCGGTTTTTTGGTCGGTGGTGATCCCCATTTGCGACAGGCTGCTGATCGAGCCATTACCCGAACCATTGACCAACTCTCCGCGCAGACTGGAAACAAGGTCACGCATCGATGCGTCACCGGTCAGCGCACCGGCAGTGGTCGTCGCTTGGTCCCCTGTGGCCGTGACTTTTGTCTGAGCATTGATGGCAGTCATCAAGGCGTTGTAGGAGGTGACGAACGACTGCACGGAGGTTTTTAAGGTGGCAGTATTGCTAGCCACGTTGATGGTAGTCGTCTTGTCCTTGTCGGTCGGCGCAACAAGCTCCAGAGTCACACCGCTGATCGCAGACTTCACCGTATTACTGGTGGACTCCATGGCAATGCCATCAATGGAGTATTTGGCGTTTACTGCGGCCGGGCCTTTGTCGTAACCAACCGCAAGATCTGAGTCGCCGCTTAGAGTAATATCCGTGCCCACACCACTGTTGGTGGAACCAATGACTAGCCGTGCGCCGTTGGCGTCGCTCAGCACGTTGGCGCTTATGCCTTGGGCAGAAAGCTGGGTATTGATGGACTCACGCACTTGTTGCAGCGTCGAACCGCCAGTAATGACGACGTTGTAGCTCTTGCCTGACTGATTAATGGTCAGGGTCTGGTTTTCTTCACCTGGGTTAGCCACCGCAGCCGCGCCAGTGAACGCTTTACTGGTCACTTTTGAAGAGGTCGCCAAGTTGTCCACTTTCAAGACGTACTTACCACTAGAGGCCCCATCACCGAGGGTGGCCTTGACGGTCTTGTCATCAGACGTGGTTGCAGCCAGACCGTTAAACGAAGCGGCGCTATTCAACTTGGTGATTGCCGCCCGATAAGCTTCCAGCGCACTTTTAACCGAGCCCACAGCCGACAACTGAGTCGTCGTGACCGTTTGTTGCTTGGTGATCTGGGACTGCTTGGGTGCCTTTTCAGCGCCGACCAGTGCTTTCACGATACCTTGAGTATCGTAGCCCGAGCCCGGCCCGGTAATCGTTGAACTTGCCATGTCTGCTTCTCCTGTCCTGTGGCTGCCGCTTTCTTGGCGCGCTATGGCCTAAGCAGCAATCAGAAACATGTTTCGTGCCAACTCAAGCCTTGCTATCGAACAACAGGCTGCTGGCATCGCTCAGATTCTGCGCCAGCTTCAACGCAGTCTCGGATGGAATTTGTCTGATCACTTCACCGCTGTCAGTGGCAATCACTTTGACAACTACGCGACCGGTAGTGTCGTCGATGGAAAAGTCCAGATTTCGCTGGGAAGCCTGAACAAATTCGCGAATATCAGTTACCGCTTTTTCCAGCGCTACGCGCTGCGGCTCCACGCCGGATGCCGAATCAGTCTCGGTTACAGGAAGAGGCCTGGCCGCAATGGCGGCATTGGCCTGGGTCGTGCCAGCAGGGTAAGACGCGCTCAGCTTAATGCTCATATCCATGTCATCACCTCAAAACTGAAAAAACGGAAGGGCACGTTAGACGCACCCTTCCGTTATCTAACCGCTAACCGATGTTACTGAAGCAGCTTCAGTACAGCGGAGCCCAGTTGGTTAGCCTGGGACAGGATCGCGGTGGATGCTTGTTGCAGAGTTTGCTGCTTGGTCAGTTCAGCGGCTTCGGAAGCGAAGTCGGCGTCCTGTACGCGGCTACGAGCTGCGGTGGAGTTTTCCGAGATGCTTTGCAGGTTGGCCACGGTGCTGTCGAAACGGTTCTGAACCGCACCGAGCTGGGAACGCTGGCTGTCTACCTGTTGGATCGCACCTTCCAGAGCCTGGATGGTTTGCTGAGCGCTGGCGGCATTCAGGATGCTCAGGTCAGCAACGGTGGTGTCCATTTTAACTGCAGCAGTAGGCGCTGCGGCGGCAGCAGTCAGACCCAGGGTCGACAGGCCAGTACCTGCGCTGCCGTCGGCAACGGTGATGTCTTTGGTGGAGAACAGGCTCAGGGTATTGTCAGCGTTTTTGCTGGCAGTCACACCGGTGCTGGCGCTGTTGATGGACGATACGATGTCGGCCATGGTCGAACCAGCAGTGAACTTCACTTCGGTACCGTTCAGGCTAACGGAGGTTGCAGCACCCAGTTTGGCTTCGGTAGTACCAGCAGACAGACCCAGCTTGGCCAGCGCGCCCGCACCGCCGTTGGCAGCGGCACCAGTGCCGTTACCCAGTTTGATGGCTTTGCCGTCAGCCGAAGTCAGCTCCAGGCGGCCCTCAGCCGATACAGCAGCCTTGACACCAGTACCTGGAACAACAGGTGGACCTGCTACGTCTGCGGTTGCAGCGTTGATCTTAGTAGCAATCGCAGCCAGATCATCGCCAACAGCCAGAGCAATGTTCTTGCCGTTTACGTTGATTTCCGCTGCAGCGTCAAGCTTACCGCCTACAGCAGGAGTGATAGAGGTAACGCCACCCGAAGCGGTAGCCGTGGCCAAACCACCAACTGCGCCTGCACCAATGGTAATTGCAGAGCTGGATGTCAATACCAGCGCACCACCGGTAACGGTCGCCGAAACACCGGAAACAGCACTCAACTTAGTGGCGGCAGTAGCAGCGGTATCAGCAGTGGTAAATGTTACGTCTTGACCATTAACCTTGAAGGTAGTGTCGGCAGCGGGAGCTGCGAAAGCAGCACCTGTCTGCACGAATGGAGAAGTAGTGCTTTTCGCTGGAGTACCGCCAGGCAGATCAACAGCATTGGCAGTTACAGAAGCCGACAAAGTAGTAGTCAGGCCATCAACCTTGGCTTCGCTGAAAGTACCTTTCAGGCCGGCGGCGCTCAAGTCGCTCATACCAAACGAAATAGTCTGGTTGGCGTCAGAACCGATCTGGAAAGCAACGTTCTGGAACGAACCGTCCAGCAGGTTGCGACCACCGAAAGTGGTGGTTTGGGCGATACGGGTCAGTTCACCGGATTTGGCGGTGAATTCTTGTTGCAAGGAAGCACGGTCAGCGTCGCTTTTATCACCGTTCGCGGACTGCAGGGCCAGTTCACGCAGACGTTGTAGAATGTTGGTCGATTCTTGCATCGCGCCTTCAGCAGTCTGGGCGATGGAAGTGCCGTTGTTGGCGTTGGCGATTGCGACGGTCATACCCTTGACCTGAGAGGTCAGACGGTTGGCGATCTGCATGCCGGCGGCGTCATCTTTAGCGCTGTTGATTTTCAGGCCGGAAGACAGGCGGGTCATCGAGGTGCTCAGAGCATCACCGGCTTTGTTCAGGTTTTTCTGAACGGACAGGGAAGTGATGTTGGTGTTTACTGTTAAAGCCATGACGAAATCCTCGTGGGGTTGTTTACTGCGGCTTCCGGCCCTGGCAACCGCCGGGTGTGGCCTAGAGAACCTACGTAATAGTTATCGTCGTGGTAGCCGGTTGCTTGAGGATTTTTTTGAGTTTTTTTAGTAGCCCTGTGCCAGCCCTTGTATTTCAAGGCCTTATAGAGGCGTGAAACGCCAGTAATCACCGGTTACTGGCGCCAAAACTTCGCCTTCAAGACATACCCCCTTGTAGGAGCGAGCTTGCTCGCGAAGAACGTTAACGATGACGCGGGCATTCAGGATGCACGCGGCGCTCTCAGGTTCTTCGCGAGCAAGCTCGCTCCTACAGGGGGGGCAAAAAAACGCCGATGATCGTGGGATCATCGGCGTTTTTTTGTGCAGCGGCTAAAGCATCACGGACGATAAAGAATCGCCGAGCCCCACGACAGGCCCACGCCAAAGCCGCTGATTGCCACGCGCTTCCAGGTGGCGTCCATCACGTGCTTTTCCAGCAGCAGCGGGATACTCGACGACACGGTATTGCCGGTCTCGACCATGTCCTTGATGAACTTGTCCACCGGCGCTTCTTCAAAGCGGCGCGCCACGGCGTCGACGATGGCCGCGCTGCCCTGGTGGATGCAGAACGCATCGATGTCATCCGCCTTGAGGTCCGACTCATTGAGCAGCTCGTGCAAGTGCGCTGGCACCTTGAGCAAGGCGAAGTTGAACACCTGGCGGCCGTTCATGAAGAACACACCATCGCTGACCTTCAGGTGCGGTGCGCCGGAACCGTCGGTACCGAACTTGGATTTGCCCAGCAGCCATGGCGCGTCCTCGCCCATCCAGGTGGCGGTGGCGGCATCACCGAACAGCATGGTGGTGTTGCGGTCTTCCGGGTCGACGATTTTGGAATACGGGTCGGCGGTGATCAGCAGGCCGTTTTTCAGGCCGGCGGCTTCCATGAAGCCTTTCATCGCGTAGATACCGTAGACGTAGCCGGAGCAGCCCAGGGAAATATCGAAGGCGGCCACGTGAGTCGGCAGGCCCAGTTTGTCCTGGACAATGGCGGCGGTGTGGGGCAAACCCTCTTCATCGCCGTTCTGGGTGACGACGATCAGCGCGTCGATGGACTCGCGCTTTAAATCCGGGTTATTGGCGAACAATGCGTTGACGGCTTCGACGCACAGGTCGGACGTCTCCTGTGCAGCTTCCTTGCGCGGCAGGAACGCCGAACCGATCTTGCCGATGATGAATTCTTCATCCTTGGCGAATTTGGCACCCTGGGTGTAGTTATCGATCCCGTCTGCCGGCACGTAACTGGCGATGCTTTTTATGCCAATCATTGTGGCTTCCCAATACTAAATAGCTGGAGAACACCCCTCGGGCTGCGCCGGGGGTGCTGACAATAAAGGGGATAACCCCATGAAAAACTCGCTGAAAGCCGCCCGATGAAGGCCCTGTGACGACTTATCCTTTTCACACGATACAGTGAAGATGCGCTTTATGACTCACAGGTCACTCAATTTTGCGTGGTTTATGCAAAACGTTTCAACAATTAAGCCCCAGAAACGACAACGGCCCGCCCTGTTTCCAGAGTGGGCCGCTTGACGAAACGCCGATTACATCTTGTTGAACAGGCTCAACTGCGAGATTTTCACAAAGGCCAGTTGCGAAGCCTGCAACATGGTTTGCTGCAATGTCAGATTGATCGCTGCTTCCGCCATATCAACGTTGCCAAGGGAGCTCATGGTCGACGTGTTAGCAATGCCCAGGCTGGTGTTCTCCTGCGTCTGGATTTCCAGCGCATTTAAACGGGCAGCTCCAGCGCCACGCACCTGCGCAATCTGACCTTTGGCGTTAGTCAAGTTACCGATAGACCTGGCCACAACATCCTTGAGTTCTTTTTGTGCTATCGGATTACCATCAGAAGGCGTTTCAAGCACTTTGCGCAGATGACTGAGGGTATCGAGGACGTTTTCGTTCTTGTTGCTGGTAGATCCAATCGAAAACTGATCGCCGCTTGCCGGTGCAGGCGCAGCAGTGACGTCAAACGTCACACCTACGGCAGTGATCGAGGTTGCACCGGGAGCCAGCGTACCGTTGGCAATGGACTTACTCTCTGCCGTGTAAGGCTGCGCATAAACATCATAAGCACCGGCCGCACCAAATTTAACGATAACGCCCGAGTTAGGAAACGTGCTGGCGTAAGCCGCCGAGTCACTTACTGTGCCGCCGCTCAGTTGCGCCGTGGTCGGGTTGCTCGGGGTACGCGAAACACTGAAAGTGTCCGGTTTGACCGATAGGCTGAACTCGCGGTCTTTGACGATAGCGTCCGACGGCGCGCCGGGCAGCACATCTTGGCCCAGCGTGTCTTTGCCCAGATTCAAGCTGATGTCGAACTTGACCCCGCGCAGGCTAATGCTTGAAGCACCCTCTTTGGACGCGTCAAATACTCCATTGCCTGGAATCTCCGAGGTGATGTCCTTGCCGGTGTTGTCGCTCACACTGTACTGGGTACTGCTGATAAACGTCAGCTTATAAGGCTGTCCGTCGGAGAAGCTACTGCTATAACTGGCTCCAGAAGCGATCAAGCCCGCTGAGACAGCGACTTTGCCATCATCCACCTCAGGAGGTACGAGGACACGTGTTGTCTGGGTACGCCCGGTGTTCGCCGACCCCTCAAGCATGGTCTTCGCAGTATCCCCCATCGATATCGACAGGTCCTGCGCCACTTTAAGGCTCAATGGCGTGTCATCACCCTGGTAGCTATAGGTCCCATCGTTGTTACGCGAGTAAGGCGCAGTATCGGTCTTGCTTCCCGAAAACAAATAGTTGCCACTAGCGTCTTTCGAGTTGAGCAGGCCCAGCACCTGATCTTGAATCGAACCGATGGAATCAGCAATCGCCTTGCGGTCAGCATCACTGATACCGACGTTGCCTGCTTTCAGCGCCAACTCACTGGCCGTCTGCAGAGCGACACCAATATTCTCCAACACGCTTTCCTGATTGTTCAGCGAGCTTTTCAGCGTATCGATGTTGCCGTTGAACTGCCCCAACATGTCTTTCTGTTGCTGCAACATCAACAACCGTGCTGCCGCGACAGGGTCATCCGCAGCGGTTTGTACGCGCACGCCGGAACTGGCCTGGTCCTGCGCCTTGACCACGCTGGAGTAGTTATTCTGATAGCTCGCAGAGCTGGTCTCAAAATACTGCTGTGTAGAAATACGCATCGTCCCAGCCTCCCTTAAAGAGCATTCATCAGTGTGGTGAAGGTTTCCTGCGCAGCCTTGATGATCTGCGACGACGCGGTGTAGTACTGCTGGAACTTGATCATGTCGCCCGCTTCATCATCCAGGTTGACCCCGGATACCGAGTTGCGTGCTTCCTTGTTGGCGCTGAGCAACGCGCCGGTGGCGGCGGTGTCGACCCCGGCCTGGCTGGCCTTGGCCCCCACGGTCGAGACCAGCTTGCTGTTGGCACCCACCAGGCTGGTGCCCGCGTTGCCATCGCCCATGCCGACGGTGGCCTTGGTTTGCAGGTTCAGCAGTTCCTGGGCATTGCGGCCGTCGGACTTGCCGCCACTGTTGAAGGCAAAGGTGGTGCTGTCGCCGTCTGCCGGCGAGCCGTTGACGGTGGTGTCGAACTTGAAGCTCTTGCCGGGAATGGCGGCACCGCTGGCGTCGCGCATCGGCACGTCCACGGTGATCTTGTTGCCCTGCCCCGGAATGATCGAGCCAGTGCCAATCGGGTTGCCCTTGGAATCGTTGATGGTATAGGACTGCGTGCCGTCGGCGGCGGGCTTGCCGAACACCATCTTCACCGGCATCGAGTTTTCAATACCGGCGCGCAACTGGGCAGTGTCAGTGCCGCCATGGATATCCAAAGGCACTGTCAAGGCCGGCTGGGTAAAGGTGCCCGTGCCACTGTTGGTCTTGCTGCTGGTACCTGCCAACGGGCCGGCGAACGCCAGTTTGTTCGCATCGGTGAGCGCCACGCCAATACCGCTGGCGCCCGTGGCGGTGGGGCTGACTTTGAAACTGTCGCCAAATGCCATGGTGCCCTTGCCGTCCAGCGCCAGGGTGAAGCCATCCAGGGTCGGCGGCGGTGTTGAGCTCATGTCGAAGGTGCCCATGGCCTTGCCGTCCGAACGCAACACCGTGATCTTGTTAGGATCGGTCTTGTCGCTGAAGGTCACGGTGTAGTCAAACGTGGACAACTGACTGCTGTCCTTGATCGTCACGTTCAGGTTGCCCGCGCCGGCACTGTTGCCCGAGGCACCCTGGCTGCGCGAGGCAATGGCGGCGGCGCTGTTGATGTCTTTGAACAGCGAAACGCCAAAGTCACCGTTGAGGTCCAGGCCCTGGCCCAGTTGGTTGTTGAGCGTGTCTGCCGTGGCGATGGCGATACGGCCCAGTTCATTGATGGCCGGCATCAGGGCATCGCTGCGATAGCGCAACAGGCCGCCGATGCTGCCGCCGCTGATCACCGAGCCCAGGTCCAGGGTGGTGCCGTTCATGTCCAGCTGGATGGTGTATTGGCTGTTATCGGTTTTGCTTGGCGCGGCGGAAATCTTGTTGGAGATCCCGCCCTCTACCAGAGACTGGCCGCTGCCGGTGGTCACGCTGAATTGGCCGTTTTTCTCGGTGGCCGTCACGCCAATCAACTCATTGAGCGAACGTACTGCCTCGTTACGCGAGTCCAGCAGGTTGGCCGGGGCGCTGTTGGAGCTGCCTTGGGCCTGGGAGATCTGCTGGTTGAGGGAGGCAATCGAGGCGGTCAATTGGTTGACCTGGTCACTCATGCTGCTCAGTTGGTTGTTGATCGTCTCTTTCTGCTGAGTCAACTGCGTGGAGATCGCGTTGAAACGGCTGCTCAGGGTCTGGGCGTTGGTCACCAGCAGTTGGCGGGCCGACAGGTCGCTGGGGTTGGACGCGGCGGTTTGCAGGGTGGCGAAGAACGAACTGAGCACCGAGGACAGGCCGGTGGTTTTGTCCGACAGCACTTTGTCGACGGCCCCCACCTGGTCCAGGTACGCCTTGGCGTCGTTATTGAGCGCCGTGCTGTTCTGGTAAGCGGTGTCCAGGTACTCGTTGTACACCCGGCGCACATCGGCCAGGGTGGTGCCGCTGCCGATGTACACGCCGCCGAACGGGTTCGACGCGTTGGTATTTTGCGTGGTCTGCTGACGCGAGTACCCCGGGGTATTCACGTTGGCGATGTTATTACTCAAGACCGACAACGATCCTTGAGCGGCATTGAGCCCTGACATCCCGATACTGAGCAAACTCATGGTTCAGACCTTATAAATGTGTGGTTGCGCCAGCGGCAGCGTAGTTCTGGTAACTGTTCATGTTTTTTGCGATCTGCGAAATCTTGCTGGCGTAATCCGGGTCGGTTGCATAACCGGCTTTTTGCAACTCGCGTACAAACTGTTCCGGGTTGTCGGCTGATTTCACAACTTCTTTATAGCGATCATGGCTTTGCAGCAGGGTCACGAGGTCGTGGAAGCTGTCCTGGTAGGAGCTGTAGGAACGGAACTGCGCCGTTTCCTTGACCATCGCACCATCGCGAAACTCGCTGGTGATCGCCCGGGCCTGACCGCCCTGCCAGCTCTGGCCGGCCTTGATGCCGAACAGGTTGTGGCTGCTGCTGCCGTCCTCGGCGCGCATCACCGATTTGCCCCAGCCGGTTTCCAGCGCGGCCTGGGCCACCAGGTACTTGGGGTCGATACCGATACGTGCGGCGGCGGCCTTGGCCATCGGCAGCATGGTGGCGACAAACTCATCCTGGGAGCTGAAGGCTTTCTTCGCTGGCGCCAGCGGTGGCTGGGCAATGGCGCGGCCATACACTTGCATGCGCCCGCTCGGCACGGCAAAGCTACGCGCACTGCTGTTGATGACCGTGTCGTCGGCAGCGCTGTTACGCAGGGGCGCGGCTTTGGCTTCAACCGGAGCGTTCGGCACGATGCCCGCCAGCAGACGGTCGGCCAGCTTGCTGGGCAAGGCGATACGGCGCTGGTTCATCAGTTCCATGTCGTTGGCATGGGTACTGGCCCCCTCAGGCACAGCCACGCGATATGCCCACAAAGGCCGCTGGCCATTGGAGCGGCCCAACGGGCCTTCAGCCTGGGTACCGGCGGCAATCTCAGTCGGCACATCGACTTTCTTCACCGGCGCATCCGCCGCCGGGCCTTGCAAGGTGGCGGCCTGGGCCTCCACCGGTTTGTTCTTCTGCATCTGGCGCATCAGCACATCGGCCAGGCCGATACCGCCGCCTTCGCGGGACATCGACACCGCCAGTTGCTGGTCGTACATTTCCTGGTACTGCTTGGCGGCCGGGGTGTTCAGCGGGTTGTCCTTGCCCAGGGCGTCGGTGGCCGAACGCATGGACTTGAGCATCTCGTTCAAAAACAGCGACTCGAATTCCTGCGCTACTTTGCGCAGGTTGCCTTCGCTGTTTTTGTCGTCACCCACCTTGAGCTGGTTAAGCCGGTTGAGGTCGGAGTAAGACCCCGAGTCCGCCGTGCTGCTGATACCGCTCTTGCGCATATCCATGGCCATGGCCTCAGATCACGATCAGGTCGGCTTGCAACGCGCCGGCCTGCTTCAAAGCTTCGAGGATCGCCATCAAGTCGCCGGGCGCAGCGCCCACCTGGTTCACCGCGCGGACAATCTCATCCAGGGTGGTGCCGGGGCCGAACTTGAACATCGGCTTGGCTTCTTGCTGGGCATTGACGCGCGAACGCGGGACCACGGCAGTCTGGCCACCGGACAACGGCCCCGGCTGGCTGACGATCGGGTCTTCGGTGATGGTCACCGTCAGGCTGCCGTGGGTCACCGCCGCTGGCGAGACCTTGACGTTCTGGCCGATCACGATGGTGCCGGTGCGCGAGTTGATGATGACTTTGGCCACGGCCTGGCCGGGGTCGACCTCAAGGTTTTCCAGGATCGACAGGTAGTCCACACGCTGGCTTGGGTCCAAAGGCGCAGTGACACGAACCGAGCCGCCGTCGATGGCCTGGGCCACGCCAGGGCCGAGCATGTCATTGATCTTGTCGACCACGCGCTTGGCGGTGGTGAAGTCGGAGCGGTTGAGGTTCAAGGTCAGGCTGTTGCCCTGGTTGAAGCCACTCGGCACGGTGCGTTCAACCGTGGCGCCACCAGGGATACGCCCAGCCGACGGCACGTTGACGGTGATCTTCGAACCGTCGCGGCCTTCGGCGTCAAAACCGCCGACCACCAGGTTGCCTTGGGCGATGGCGTAGACGTTGCCGTCGATACCTTTGAGCGGCGTCATCAGCAAGGTGCCGCCGCGCAGGCTCTTGGAGTTACCCATGGACGACACGGTGATGTCCACCACCTGCCCCGGCTTGGCGAACGCGGGCAGATCGGCGCTGATCGACACTGCTGCGACGTTCTTCAACTGCACGTTGCCCGAGCCAGGCGGTACCTTGATGCCAAACTGCGAGAGCATGTTGTTGAAGGTTTGCAGGGTGAACGGCGTTTGGGTGGTCTGGTCACCCGTGCCGTTGAGCCCCACCACCAGGCCATAGCCGATCAACTGGTTGGAGCGCACGCCGGAAATACTGGCGATGTCCTTCAAGCGCTCGGCCTGGGCCACAGCGCTCAAGGCCAACAAAAGCGCCATCGCCATCAGCTGTTTGAACTTCAAAATGGCCACCTAGAAAGGGAACAGCGGGCTGAGGAAGAAGCGGTCGAACCAGCCCGGCTGGCTCGCATCGGCAAATGAACCGGTGCCCGAGTAGGTAATGCGTGCATCGGCAATGCGCGTCGACGGCACGGTGTTGTCGGTGGAGATGTCATCGGCGCGGACCATGCCGGCGATGCGCACCAGCTCGTCGCCGGTGTTGAGGGTCATCCACTTTTCACCGCGCACGGCAATGATGCCGTTGGGCAATACGTCGGCGACGGTCACGGTGATCGAACCGGTCAGGCTGTTGCCCTGCCCTGCCGCGCTCTTGCCGTTGGTGGCACGGTCGCCGCTGTAGCCGGCGTCCAGGCTCAGGTCACCACTGCCCAGCGGGTTGTTGGTGTTCAGGCCGCCGCCGAACAGCGAGGTCAGGCCGATGCTGGTCTTGCTGTTCTTGCCGATCTGCGAGTTGGCGTTCTTGCTGGCCTGGGTCTTCTCATTCAGGGTAATGGTGATGATGTCACCGACCCGGAACGCCTTGCGGTCGCTGTACAGGTTCTGCTCGAAACCAGCCTGGTAGATCGAGCCATTGTTGGCCGCCGCCGGCAGCGGCGTGCGTGGCAACACCGGCGCGTAGTACGGGTCATTGGGCTTTGGCGAGGGGGCGACACAGCCCGCAAGCACGGCGATCCCACTCAATGCCAACACACAAACATAGCGATTCATGACCCTAACCTCACGGTGTTGCAGGCACCCTCAAGGGCGCCCCATAGACTGATTACAGATTCTGCGTGACGAACGAAAGCATCTGGTCGGCGGTGGAAATCACCTTGGAGTTCATCTCGTAGGCGCGCTGGGTGGTGATCATGTTGACCATCTCCTCAACGGTGCTGACGTTGGAGGTTTCCAGGGTGCTTTGCAGCGTGGTGCCGAAGCCGTTCAAGCCAGGGGTGCCGATTTGCGGCGCGCCACTGGAGGCGGTTTCCAGGAACAGGTTGTTGCCCATCGCCTGCAGGCCGGCCGGGTTGATGAAGTCGGCGGTTTGCAGGTTGCCGATCACTTGGGAGGCCGGGTTGCCCGCGACGGTGATGGACACGGTGCCGTCGTTGCCGACGGTGAAGGTCTTGGCGTCGGGCGGCACCACGACAGCAGGCTCCAGGGCGAAACCGTTGGCGGTCACGATCTGGCCGTTAGAGTCCAGGTGGAAGGTGCCGTCACGGGTGTAAGAGGTGGTGCCATCCGGTTGCAGTACCTGGAAAAAGCCGCGGCCATTGATCGCCATGTCCAGGGGCTGGCCGGTTTGCTGCAGGTTACCGGCGCTGAAGTTTTTCTGGGTGCCGACGATCTGCACACCGGTACCCAGTTGCAGGCCCGACGGCAGTTCGCTGTCCTGGGTCGATTGGGCGCCCGGTTGCTTCTTGATCTGATAGAGCAAGTC
Source organism: Pseudomonas sp. AL10 (assembly GCF_029960685.1). Classification (NCBI taxonomy): domain Bacteria; kingdom Pseudomonadati; phylum Pseudomonadota; class Gammaproteobacteria; order Pseudomonadales; family Pseudomonadaceae; genus Pseudomonas; species Pseudomonas sp. AL10. The sequence goes on along the minus strand of NZ_JASBQZ010000003.1, from coordinate 309,567 downwards.
CTGGAACTCGGCGCGGTCACGTTTAAAGCCCGTGGTCGACACGTTTGCCAGGTTGTTGGAAATGGTCGTCAGGTTGGTGTCCTGGGCGGACAGGCCTGTCTTGGCAACCCATAGAGCCGGAAGCATGCTGTTCTCCTTCGTGCGCCGGATGGTTGGCGCTGCGTTGCAAATTAATTAGTGGGCTTGAATCAGCTCATCTGCATGACGCGCGTCATGGCCTGGTCGTCTTCTTTAGCGCTGTTCATCATCTTGATGTGCAGCTCGAACTGCTTGGCCAGCGCCAGCACCGCGGTCATTTCTTCCACGGCATTGACGTTGCTTGCCTGCAGGAAACCCGAGGTCAGCCGCACGTTCGCGTCGGCCTGGGCCGGCTGGCCATCCTTGGTGTGGATGGTGCCGTCCAGGCCTTTGGTCATGTTCTTGAGGTCAGGCTGGACCATCTTGATACGGTCCACTTCCGCCATCACCCGCGGGCCTTCGCCCATGGCACGGATGCTGATGGTGCCGTCCGAACCCACTTCGATTTTCTGCTGGGGCGGCACGGCAATCGGGCCACCGTTGCCCATGATCGGCATACCGTTGCCGGCACGCAGCACGCCCAGGGCATCCACGTTCATGCTGGCGCTGCGCACGTAGGCTTCGCCGCCATCGGGGGTTTGCACGGCCATCCAGCCGTCGCCGCTGACGGCCACGTCGAGGTCGCGGCCGGTTTCAATCATCGCGCCCGGAGAAAAGTCAGTGGCCGGCCGCTCGGTCATGGCAAACGCCCGCGCCGGAAAGCTGTCACCGAACACCGGCATCGAACGCGCCTGCTCCAGGTCGCGCTGAAAGCCGTTGGTGGAAATGTTCGCCAGATTGTTGGCATGGGCCTTCTGCGCCAGTGCATTCTGGCTGGCGCCGGTCATTGCCACATAAAGGTACTTGTCCACGCTCTATCCTCTTTCTGACGGACGCTTGCCGCCCACCGCTGTACTGAGGAGGCTTAAGCAATTTGCGAACCAACTTTTCAAAAGAGGCCAAAGTCCAGGCGCGGCGGGGGTTTCGTGGAGATAGCTGAAATAGGCAGGGCAGAAACAGTCGAAAAAACGGCGGACTACTGCCGCCTGCGGCAAACACCGGCCTGAAAAACGACAGAGCTCAAATGTGGGAGCGGGCTTGCTCGCGAATGCGGTGGATCAGTCACTGATATGTTGAATGACCTACCGTATTCGCGAGCAAGCCCGCTCCCACAGAGGATTGATGCCGGGCGCTGATTCCGTGGCCAATACCCAACTAATGTGGGAGCTGGCTTGCCTGCGATAGCGGTGGAACAGGCACTGACATGCCAACTGACAGTGGGCTGTAGCAGCAGACGGTACCCACGATGCGAAGCGAGCCGCTCTTGATCTTGATCTGCTTTTGATCTCAAGCGCCCCGTTAAACCACGCTGGCCGGAATTCGACAGGGATTTGGGGGGTAAACCGGCAGGGATGCCGGTTTAGCCGCCCCGCGCCATGGATGGCGCGTGGCGGCGGCCCCCCAAATCACTGGCGGATTACGGGCACACCGAGCCTAGGCGAGGTGCCGAGTGGTGGGGCAAGAGCGTTTTGCTTACTTTTGCGCTGTTCAAAAGTGAGCCGCCGTCAGGGCGGAACCCTAAGTGGCCGCTACCTAAATATCGGATATGTACCCGATCCAACTGTGTTAACTGTTAGGCCGTCTTCGCAGGCAAGCCAGCTCCCACATTTGGATCGCGGTGCGTCAGTTAGATCAGCGCCGGCCGTCACAGGAGCAAGCTCCCACCGTTTTAACTGCGATCAGCCTTGAGCACTTCGTAATCACGCAGCTTGTTGGCAATGGTGGTGTGCGACACCCCCAGGCGCTTGCCCAACTGGCGACTACTGGGGTGTTCGGCATACAGGCTTTCCAACACCGCCTTCTCAAAGCGCCCGACGATATCCTCCAGGCTACCCTCCAGAGAAAAATCACCCAGCGGCTGACGCACGCCATAGTCCGGCAGACGAATATGCTCAACCTTGACCGTACCGCCCTCACACAACGACACCGCCTGGAACAGCACGTTTTCCAGTTGCCTCACGTTGCCCGGCCAGTGGTAGTGGCTGAGTTTGTCCATGGCCGCAGGGGCCAGCTTGGGCAGTGGGCAACCGATCTGCCGACTGGCCTGGTCGAGAAAGTGCTCGACCAACGGCGCGAGGCCATCCAGGCATTCGCGCAACGGCGGGATATGCAGCGACAGCACATTCAGCCGGTGATAAAGGTCCTGACGAAACTCACCCCGGGCGCAGAGTTCCGACAAGTCCACCTGGGTCGCGCAGATCACCCGCACGTCCAGGTACACCTCTTCATCACTGCCCACCCGGCGAAAACAACCGTCCTGCAGAAAGCGCAGCAGCTTGACCTGCAAGCGCGCGCTCATTTCCCCCACGCCATCGAGAAACAAGGTACCGCCCGCCGTCAGCTCAAGCAGGCCCAATTTACCTTCCGCCCGCGCCCCTTCAAATGCGCCGGGGCCATAGCCAAACAGTTCAGTCTCGGCCATCGACTCGGGCAACCCCGCGCAGTTGAGCGCCATCAACGGCGACTGCCCCCGCGGGCTGGCCAAGTGGCAGGCCCGGGCCAACAGCTCCTTGCCGGTGCCGGTTTCGCCTTCTATTAATAGCGGCGCATCCAGCGGCGCCATGCGCCGTGCTTCGCGCACCACTGCGGCCATGACCTTGGAGCTTTGGAAGATGCTGTCGAAACCGCGCAGCTCTTGCTTGCGCACGTTATAGATACGCTCACCGACACGGTCGGCGCGGTGCAGGGTGAGCACGGCGCCGGCCATGGCTTCGCTGTCGTCGTGCTCGGAGGATTGCAGGGGCGCGATGTCCGCCAGAAATACGTCGCCCTTGACCTTGACCCGCAGGCCATTGATTCGCGATTTGCTGGCGCGCACCAGTTCCGGCAGGTCGAAGTCCTCGGCATACCGCGACAGGGGAATCCCGGGCACTTCATCTACCCGTACGCCAAGCAACTGCGCCGCCGCACGGTTGGCGGCCACGATGGAGCCGCCCATATCAATGGACAGCACTGGAAATTCCAGGGCGCCGAGCAACGCATTGAGTTCCATATGCCGACGCTCGCTGGGCATCAGCCCTACCCGCTTGACGCCAAACACCCCGGCAATCGCCTCGAACTGCGGTCGCAACGCCTGGAACTGCATGTTCACAAGGTTAGGGCAGAACAGGTAGATGGCGTTGCCATGCTCACCGCCGACTTCGCCCTTGGCGACGTTGACGCCGTACTCCACCAGCAGGTTGAGGATGTCCCGCAGGATGCCGATGCGGTTCTGGCAGTGCACTTTGATACGCATGGAAAGACTCGAAAAGGGAGTAGGCGCCGCGTCTTTTTGTCGCTGGGCGCAGATAGTCGTCAAGATTATGTGACAGTACGGCAGCCATTCCCAGCCCATAGCTGTGACAAGTCGGACTATCGTAACGAATACTTTACGATTGTCGGTGATTTTTCCTACATGCGTCCATTAAAGGCTGATGGAATCCTGCGCCTATCCGGTTATCAATAGAGGCATCCCAGGACATAACAAGAACGAATGCCTAGCAGGAGAGCCGTATGAAGCAGACGCACTACGTGGCCCGCGAGCCCGATGCGCAAGGTTTTATCCACTACCCGCCAGAAGAACATGCGGTGTGGAACACCCTGATCACTCGCCAATTGAAAGTGATCGAGGGCCGCGCCTGCCAGGAATACTTGGACGGCATCGACAAGCTCGGCCTGCCCCTGGACCGCATTCCCCAACTGGGCGAGATCAACAAGGTGCTGGCCGACACCACCGGCTGGCAAGTCGCCCGCGTGCCGGCGCTGATCCCCTTCCAGACCTTTTTTGAATTACTGGCCAGCAAGCAGTTCCCGGTGGCGACTTTTATTCGCACCCGTGAAGAACTGGACTACCTGCAAGAGCCGGATATTTTCCACGAGATCTTTGGCCACTGCCCGCTGCTGACCAACCCCTGGTTCGCTGAATTTACCCACACTTACGGCAAGCTCGGCCTGGCGGCCACCAAGGAGCAACGGGTGTACCTGGCGCGCCTGTACTGGATGACCATCGAGTTCGGCCTGGTGGACACGCCTCAGGGCCGGCGTATCTACGGTGGCGGCATTCTGTCGTCGCCTAAAGAAAGTGTGTATTGCCTGTCGGACGAGCCCGAGCACCAGGCCTTCGACCCGCTGGAAGCGATGCGCACCCCCTATCGCATCGACATCCTGCAACCGCTGTACTTCGTCTTGCCCGAACTCAAGCGCCTGTTCGACGTGGCGCAGGAAGACATCATGGGCATGGTCGAGCGCGGTATGCAGCTGGGTCTGCACGCACCGAAATTCCCACCCAAGCCCAAAGCCGCGTGAACCTCACGTTTTAAGGCCAGGTGAGTCTGTTCCCTGGCCCCGCGTTGCTTTAGGGTAACGCCACTGACCTTCAATCATTCGAATTCAGGACACCTTCCATGACCACCTTGAACCAAGCCCACTGCGAAGCCTGCCGCGCCGATGCCCCGCAAGTCAGCGATGAAGAACTGCCGGTACTGATCAAGCAGATCCCTGACTGGAACATCGAAGTGCGCGACGGCGTGATGCAGTTGGAAAAGGTTTTCCTGTTCAAGAACTTCAAATTCGCCCTGGCCTTCACCAACGCCATGGGTGAAATCTCCGAAGCCGAAGGCCATCACCCAGGCCTGCTCACCGAGTGGGGCAAAGTCACCGTGACCTGGTGGAGCCACTCCATCAAGGGCCTGCACCGTAACGACTTCATCATGGCCGCGCGCACCGACGAAGTGGCCAAGACCGCCGAGGGCCGCAAGTAATGCATTTCGATGCCATTGGTCGCGTGCCCGGCGACCCGATCCTCGGGCTGATGGACCTGTATGCCCAGGATGCCAACCCGAACAAGTTCGACCTGGGCGTAGGTGTCTATAAGGACGACCAAGGCCTGACGCCGATTCCTCACTCGGTGAAGCTGGCGGAACAGCGCCTGGTCGACACCCAAGTGACCAAGACCTATATCGGTGGCCATGGCGATACAGCCTTCGGCAGCCTGATCAGCGAACTGGTGCTCGGCGCCGACTCGGCCTTGCTGCGTGACCGCCGCGCTGGCGCCACGCAAACCCCCGGCGGCACCGGCGCCCTGCGCCTGAGTGCCGACTTTATCGCCCACAGCCTGCCGGGCCGTGGCGTGTGGCTGAGCAACCCGACCTGGCCGATACACGAAACCATTTTTGCCAAGGCCGGGCTCAAGGTCAGTCATTACCCTTACGTGGGCAGCGACAACCGCCTGGACCTGACGGCGATGCTGGCGACCCTGTCCAGCGTGCCCAAGGGCGACGTGGTATTACTGCACGCGTGCTGCCATAACCCGACCGGCTTTGACCTGTCCCAGGATGACTGGCGCCAGGTCTTGCAGATCGTGCGTGAACGCCAGTTGCTGCCACTGATCGACTTTGCCTACCAGGGCTTTGGCGACGGCCTGGAGCAAGACGCCTGGGCGGTGCGCCTGTTTGCCGCCGAGCTGCCGGAAGTGCTGATTACCAGTTCGTGCTCGAAGAACTTCGGCCTGTACCGCGACCGCGTAGGTGCATTGATCGTCTGTGCGGCGGATGCCGAAAAGCTCACCGATGTACGCAGCCAACTGGCGAATATCGCTCGCAACCTGTGGTCGACACCGCCGGATCACGGCGCCGCCGTGGTGGCGACCATCCTCGGTGATGCGCAGCTGAAAAAGCAGTGGAGCGAGGAAGTCGAGGCCATGCGTTCGCGGATCGCCCAGTTGCGTTCCGGGTTGGTGGAAGCGCTTGCGCCCCATGGGCTGGCCGAGCGCTTTGCGCATATCGGCGCGCAGCGTGGGATGTTTTCCTATACCGGCTTGAGTGCCGAGCAGGTCAAGCAACTGCGCGAGAAGCACAGTGTGTATATGGTCAGTTCGGGACGGGCTAACGTGGCTGGGGTTGATGCGACGCGCTTGACGTTGCTGGCTCAAGCCATCGCCGACGTTTCCAACTGAAGCAACAGGATTACGTGTGGGAGCTGGCTTGCCTGCGATGGCGGTGGTTCAGTTGCAGATTAATTGCCTGGCCCACCGCCATCGCGGGCAAGCCCGCTCCCACAGGGGATTGATGCCGGACGCTGAATCCGTGTGCGATACCTAGCCAGCGCCCACTTTTATAAGCACGCAGGGCTTCAGCCAGCGACCATTTCGGCCTTTAGCAGTGCCTCTTTGGCCTGCGCATCCGCCAACCGATACAACTCGATATGCCCATCCCAGTGCTCGATCAAGGCCGTGCACGACTCCACCCAATCCCCGCAGTTGAGGTAATCCACCTCGCCCACCTTGCGAATCTCGGCATGGTGAATATGCCCGCACACCACCCCGTGCAATTCACGCTTGGTCACTTCGTGGGCAATCGCCTCTTCGAAATCGCTGATAAAACTCACTGCCGTCTTGACCTTGTGTTTCAGGTACGCCGACAGCGACCAATAACCGTAGCCGTACCGCGCACGCCAGTGGTTCAGCCAGCGGTTCAGCGTCAGGGTGAATTCGTAGGCCGAATCGCCAAGGAAGGCGAGCCAGCGGTGATAGCGCGTGATTACATCAAACTGGTCGCCATGAATCACCAGCAAGTGGCGACCATCGGCGGTGACGTGCACGGCTTCATCGACCAACTGGATATTGCCCAGGATCAGCTTGGAATAGCGACGCAGGAACTCGTCATGGTTGCCGGTGACATAGATGACCTCGGTGCCACGCTTGGCCATGGTCAGCAGGCGGCGGATCACGTTGGTATGGGCTTGAGGCCAATACATGCCGCCGCGCATTTTCCAACCGTCGATGATGTCACCGACCAGGTAGACCTTGTCGGCGTGGTAGCCCTTGAGAAAGTGCGACAGGTGTTCGGCCTGGCAATCCCGGGTGCCCAGGTGCACGTCGGAAATCCACAGGGTTCGCACCCGTTGCTTGCGGCTGGGCTTGGTGAACTCGGCACGGGTCATGGGCATCCCTCGACGCTGTTTTGGCGAGCTTGCGCCTTGGCGATTAATAGTCCATGACAAGCGTGCGTCAGTCTGATGACAGCGCCCGCGGCCCGCCAAGCGTTGTAGACTGACGGCTTGCCGCCCTGGAGACCGCGATGAGCCCGACCCTCACGCTACGCCACTACCTCGAAGCGCCCATTGCCCACAGCCATGACCATGCGCAGTTGGTGTTCGGCCTGTCCGGGCACCTGGACCTTGAAGTCGATGGCCGTGGCAGCCAGGTGCGCGAAAGCAGCGTGATGGTGCTGCCCTTCTGCGCCCACCACGCCTGCATCAGCCGCGACGGCAGCCGCTGCCTGGTGCTGGATGTGCCGACTGAGCACTGGGTGGTGCAATCCTTGGGCGAACATGCCGACGCCAGCCGCCGCTTGCTCGACCAACCCGCGCGCCTGGCGCTGGATGCCCGGCAACACCAACTGGTGCAGTGGCTGGCACACAGCCCGGTGCACGACCCGCTGATCGTCCAGCAAGGCGCCGTGTTGTTATTGGCCAGCCTCAACCATCCCCAGGCCCAACCGCTGCCCGGCCGGCGCTTGCCTTACGCCGCGTTCAATGCCCATATCGAGCGCCATGCGGCGCGCCCGCTGCAGGTGGCCGACCTGGCACGAATTGCCGATTTGTCCGTGACACGCCTGCACGCACGGTTTATGGCTGAATGCGGGCAGACGCCGATGGACTATCTACGCAGTCGTCGCCTGCATATGGCCCTCACGCTTTTACGCGAAACATCCCTGCCCATCGGCGAGATTGCCGAGCGCGTCGGCTACGCTTCGCAAAGTGCATTTTGCGCGGCCATGCTACGGGCGTTTGGCGCCTCGCCCGGGGCGTTGCGTCGGGCGGGCTAGCAAGAGTCTTGCGCTAAAAATCACCCGGCCCGCGACAGACGCCCATCCTCCAACCCTCTAGACTGCGAGGCTGTCACCCCCTGTTGGATCAAGGATCGCAATGACTCCCCGCTCAGCCCTCGGCGCCCTACATATCGGCGCATTGATGTTTGGCCTTACCGGCGTATTCGGCAAACTCGCAGCCGCCTCCCCCGCCATCATCGTATTTGGCCGGGCGGCGTTTGCCGTGCTGGCGCTGGCGGTATTCGCCCGCTTTGCCAGCAACGCTCCTTGGAAGAAACTGCAGATGCGCGACTGGCGTCGCCTGCTGGTCAGCGGTGTGTTGTTGGCCGCCCATTGGGTGACGTTCTTTATTGCCGTCAAAGTCGCCGGCGTGGCCGTGGCGACCCTGGGGTTCACCGCCTTTCCGGCCTTTACCGTGATTCTTGAAGGGCTGATCTTCCGCGAGCGCATTCGCGCCAATGAAGTGCTGCTGGTGGTGCTGGTCACCGTTGGCCTGGTGCTTGTGACCCCGGATTTCAATCTCGCCAGCGAGGCCACGGGCGGGCTGCTATGGGGCATCGCCTCGGGGCTGTTGTTCTCGTTGTTGTCGCTGAACAATCGCGCCAGTTCAGGGCGCATTCCTGCGGTACAGGCCGCGCTGTGCCAGAACGTCGTGGTCGCCGCGCTCCTGCTGCCCGTGGCCGCGCCGGGGCTGGCAGATGTGCGAGGGATAGATTGGCTGTGGATCGGGCTGCTGGGGGTGTTTTGTACCGGCTTGGCCCACAGCCTGTTTGTTGCCAGCCTTGCGGTGATCAAGGCGCGCACCGCGTCGGTGGTGTTTGCGATGGAACCGGTCTACGGCATCACCGTGGCCTGGCTGTTGTTTGCCGAAACCCCGACCCTGCGCATGCTGCTGGGCGGCGCCTTGATCATCGTCGCCATCGTGCTTTCCGGCCTGATGGGCAGCGCCAGCCAGGCCAAGCAACCGGCGCCGGCCTGACTTCAGACGGTACGGTCGTTATGCCCGAGGTCGCGCTGCGGGTCGATCTGGTCGCGCACTCGCTGCTTGAGCACCTTGGCCTCGGGAAAACCGCCATCGGCCTTGCGCTCCCAAATCTGCACGCCATCACAGGTGATGCGAAACGCGCCGCCAGTGGCCGGTTCCAGCGCCACGCGCCCCAGGTCATCGGCAAAGGTGCTGAGTAACTCCTGGGCCAGCCACGCGGCGCGCAGCAACCACTGGCACTGGGTGCAATAGGTGATCACGATCTCGGGTTTGCATGCAGACATCATTAAGCGGCTCCTGGCGTAACAGGCTCAGCGAATCGGGTGGCTATAATAGCGGCCTTTGTCGCCCAGCCACGAGATTGATGATGCGCCGCCTGCTGTCTTGCCTGTTCCTGTGCCTTGTCCCCCTACTTGCCGACGCTGTAGAAGCCCCCCGCCCGAAAATCGGCTTGGTGCTGTCCGGCGGTGCCGCCCGTGGCCTGGCGCACATCGGCGTCCTCAAGGCGCTTGAGGAGCAAGGTATTCATATTGATGCGATTGCCGGCACCAGCATGGGCGCGGTGATTGGCGGGTTGTACGCGTCGGGCTACAAGATCGACGAACTGGAGAAGTTGGCGCTGGGTATCGACTGGCAGCAGGCCCTGTCCGACGCGCCACCGCGTGAAGACGTACCGTTTCGGCGCAAACAGGATGACCGGGATTTCCTGGTCAAACAAAAACTCAGTTTCCGCGACGATGGCAGCCTCGGCCTGCCGCTGGGTGTGATCCAGGGCCAGAACCTGGCGTTGCTGCTGGAGAGCATGTTCGCCCACAGCAGCAACACACGTAACTTCGACAAGCTGCCGATCCCCTTTCGCGCCGTGGCTACCGACATCACCACCGGCGAAAAAGTGGTGTTCAGCAAAGGCCACCTGCCCCAGGTGATACGCGCCAGCATGTCGATCCCCGCGGTGTTCGCCCCGGTGGAACTGGACGGCCGCCTGCTGGTGGACGGCGGTATGACCGACAACATCCCGTTGGATGTGGCGCGGGAGATGGGCGTTGATATCGCGATTGTGGTCGACATCGGCACCCCGCTGCGCTCGCGCAAGCAACTGGCCACCGTGGTGGACGTGCTCAACCAGTCCATCACCCTGATGACCCGGCGTAACTCCGAGGAACAACTCAAGGCCCTGTACCCCAAGGACGTGTTGATCCAACCGCCGCTGGCCGCTTATGGCGTCACCGACTTTGGCCGCGCCAAGGACATGATCGATGCCGGCTACCGCGCCACCCGTGCCCTCGACGTACGCCTGGCACACCTACGCCCTGCCGAACCCATCGACGCCGACCTGATAGCTGCGCGCACGCCGGGCGAACGCACCCCGGTGATCACCGCAATCCAGGTGGAGAACGACTCCAAGGTCAGCGACGACGTTATCCGCTACTACATTCGCCAGGGGCTGGGAGAACCGTTGAACCTGGGCCGCCTGCAATCAGACATGGGCACCCTGTACGGCCTGGATTACTTCGAGCAGGTGCAATACCGAGTGGTAAAAAAAGGCCAGGACAACACCCTGGTGATCAGTGCACGCGGCAAGCGCAGCGGCACCGACTACCTGCGCCTGGGCTTGAACCTCTCGGACGACATGCGCGGCGACAGCGCCTTCAACCTCGGCGCCAGTTACCGCGTGAACGGCATCAACCGCCTCGGCGCGGAATGGCTGACGCGGGTGCAGATTGGTGATCGGCAGGAGCTGTACAGCGAGTTCTACCAACCCATGGACACCGGCTCACGCTACTTTGTGGCCCCCTACATCAAGGCCGAGGCACAGAACGTCGAGCTGATCCTGGACAACGACCCCATCTCCGAATACCGCCTGGAACGCTACGGCTTTGGTTTGAACGTGGGCCGACAGATCGGCAACAGCGGCGAGATCCGCTTCGGCGTGGGCGAAGCCTGGGGCAAGGCGGACGTGCGCATTGGCGACCGCGATCTACCGAGTGTGAACTTCAGCGAAGGCTTCTATGAGCTCAAATACTCCTTCGATTCCCTGGACAACGTGTACTTCCCCCACAGCGGCGAAGACATCAGCCTGGCCTTTCGCGAGTTCGAACCCGGCCTGGGCTCCGACCAGCGCTACCGCCAGTGGGAATTCAAGCTGGACAAGGCCATGAGCCACGGCCCGGACACCCTGATACTGGGCGGCCGCTATGGGCGCACCCTGGATGATTCGGATGTGGTGATTTCCAGCTTCCTGCTGGGGGGCGCACGGCAATTGTCGGGCTTCCGCCAAGATGCGATTTCAGGGCAGAACATCAGCCTGATGCGCGCAGTGTACTTCCGCAGGCTCACCCCGCGCTCGTACCTGCCGCTGGACTTCCCGTTGTACCTGGGCGCATCCCTGGAACGGGGCCGGGCGTGGAACAACGATAACGAGTTCGACAGCGGCTATATCAATGCCGCGAGTATTTTCCTGGGGTTTGATACGCCATTGGGGCCGCTGAATTTCAGCTATGGGTTCAATGATGATAACCAGAAGGCGGTGTACTTGAACCTGGGCCAGACGTTCTAAGAAGCCGAACACTAAACCCAATGTGGGAGCTGGCTTGCCTGCGATAGCGGTGCGTCAGTCAGCTAATCCCTTGACTGAATGTCCGTTATCGCAGGCAAGCCAGCTCCCACATTATTCAGTTCAGGACTTTTCCAGGTTCGCCAGGATGTGCTCATGCACCCGCATGCACACCCGCAGGTCTTCCTCATTCACACCCACGAACAACTCATGGCGCAACGCCGTGGCGATGGTTTCGATCTGGTCGATCAGCGGTTGGGCGGTATCGCACAGCAGGATGCGTTTGGCACGACGGTCTTCCACCACGGCTTGGCGTTGCACCAGGCCCTGGCCTTCCAGGCTATCGAGCAGACGGGCCAGGGTGGGCCCTTCCACGCCGACACTTTGGGCCAATTCACGCTGGGTGGGTGCTTCGACAAAACGAGCCAGGTGCAACAGCACGAGCCAGCGCGCCTGGGACAAGCCCAGCCCCGCCAGCCGGCGATCCAGTTCGGCGCGCCAACCTCGGGACATTTGCGCCAACTGCATGCCAAAACGGTGTTGATCGGTTAACGGCATAAAAAACTCATGTTTAAGACTGAAAATAAAGTATGGCTAATTATTAGTCAGCTAAGCATGAGCCCTGTCAGTAGGCAAGGCCCGCTATGTACTGATTCGTTACATTGTCGTAATTGGCACACTAAATTTCGAATTCCGACTGCAAAGCGGCACGCACGCAGTACAAAACGCCTTCCGGAACACGCCCGGTAAATAACGGCGCAATCTCCGTGACAGCTGGCAATTCGCCTTCTCCATCGAGAAAAGCGTCCTGGATTTCACCGAGCAAATCCTCAGGCAAATCAAGGGCCTGCTCCAGGGACAATTGCTGCTTGCCGATGGCTTCGGCGAGCAAGGTGTACACGTTTTTTTCCGAGCATTGCAGCTGGCCGGCGATCTGGATCGGGGTCATGCCGGCACGGGCCAGGCTGATCAGTTCGTGGCGAATATCGGCGATTTCCTTCGGCGCTTCGGCCTGGCCGCCGAGCACTTCCAGGAAGGCCTGGCCGTAGCGCTCCAGTTTGCGCGCGCCCACACCGCTGACCCGGGCCATCTCGGCCATGGTGGTGGGCTGCTCGCGCAGCATCTCCAGCAAGGTGGAGTCGGGGAAGATAACGTAGGGGGGCACGCTGTGCTCCTGCGCCAGTTTGCGCCGCAGGGTGCGCAAGGCTTCCCATTGTTCGCGCTCCTCGCCCCGCACCAATTGGCTGGCCTGGCTGGCGCTGCTGCTTTTGGCGGTGGTCTGCGGCTTGAGGTCGCGGCGCAGTTCCAGGCTCACTTCGCCCTTGAGCAACGGCCGGCAACTGTCATTCAGGCGTAGCCCGCCGTAGCCTTCGATATCGATGTCGACCAGACCACGGGCAACCATCTGGCGAAACAGCGAACGCCACTCCCCTTCGGCGCGGGCTTTGCCGACCCCGTACACCGAGAGTTTCTCGTGGCCGAAGCTGCGGATTTTTTCGTTGTCCTTGCCCAGCAGTACGTCCACCAGATGGCCCACACCATAACGCTGACCGGTGCGATAGATCGTCGACAACGCCTGGCGCGCCGGCTCGGTGGCGTCCCAGGTTTGTACGCCGTCGATGCAGTTATCGCAGTGGCCGCAGGGTTCAGGCATGTCTTCGTCGAAATACGCCAGCAGGGTCTGGCGACGGCAGCGGGTCTCTTCGCACAACGAGAGCATGGCGTCGAGCTTATGCTGCTCCAGGCGCTTGTGGCGCTCGTCGCCCTCGGAGTTCTGCAGCATCTGCTTGAGCATCACCACGTCTTGCAGGCCGTAGACCATCCAGGCATCCGCCGGCAGGCCATCGCGGCCAGCACGCCCGGTTTCCTGGTAATAGGCCTCGAGGGACTTGGGCAGGTCCATGTGCGCCACGAAACGCACGTTGGATTTGTCGATGCCCATGCCAAAGGCGATGGTTGCCACCATGATCAGGCCTTCCTCGTTGAGGAAGCGTTTTTGGTGCGCTGATCGCGTTTCATTGGGCAGGCCGGCGTGGTAAGGCAGCGCCGGGTAACCTTGCTCACAGAGGAACGCGGCGACTTCGTCGACTTTCTTGCGCGACAGGCAGTACACGATGCCCGCGTCACTACGCCGCTCGGACAGGAACGCCAGCAACTGCTTGCGTGGCTGCTCCTTGGGCACGATGCGGTAGAAAATATTGGGCCGGTCAAAACTCGACAGGAAGCGCTCGGCGTTCTGCAAATGCAGGCGCTCGACGATCTCTTCGCGGGTACGCTTGTCGGCGGTGGCGGTCAGCGCAATGCGCGGCACATCGGGAAACAGTTCGGCCAATTGGCCAAGCTGCAGGTATTCGCGGCGGAAATCGTGACCCCATTGCGACACGCAGTGGGCTTCGTCGATGGCGAACAGGGCGATCTCAAGGCTCTGCAAAAAGGCCAGCATGCGTGGCTGCACCAGGCGCTCCGGCGCCAGGTAAAGCATTTTCACCTCGCCACGCTTGATGCGAGCAGCCAGGTCGCGCTGCTGCTCGGCGCTGAGGGTGGAGTTCAACGACGCGGCCGCGACTCCGAGTTCTTCAAGGGTGGCGACCTGATCGTCCATCAGCGCAATCAGCGGCGACACCACCACGGCCAGGCCATTGCGCAACAGCGCCGGCACCTGGAAGCACAGCGACTTGCCGCCACCGGTAGGCATCAGTACCAGGGCATCGCCGCCACTGGCCACGCGCTCAATGATCGCACCCTGGCGGCCACGAAAACTGTCGTAGCCGAAGATGTCCTTGAGGACGCGTTGAGCCTGCTCGAGCATGTAAAACTCCAAAATGGTGCCGAAATCCCTCTATACAGGCTGGCCGAAAAAAACCGCGCTCACGAAAAATAATCCGTAAGCGAAGTTTTCCCGGATTGGCGCTGGGCCTGCAGGGGCATCACAAAACGCGGCAGTATACCCGAGCGTTATCCACCAAAGGGCGCCACTGACGAATAGACGCACCAGGCTAAAACCGGGCAAATATGCCGTGCGGCTGGCCTGGGCGCTCAAGAAAGCCTAGAATTCAGCATCGTTTATTCCCAAGGTAGCCCTTCAATGTCCTTCGCTGAGCAACTAACCCGCCTGCAAGCCTTCCTCGACGCCGATGAGCTGCATGACGAGGCGCTGGACTACGTGGCCGCCCACGGCTACCTGACCGCCCTGTCGATCTGCTCCGACCCCGTCCCGGACCGTGAATGGATCGATGCGCTGTTCGCTGAAGAGCCTCACTACAGCGACGACGCCCAGCGCGCAGAAATCGAATCCACCCTGGTCGCCCTCAAGGCGCACATCGCCCGCCAACTGGCCTCCGACGAAGAGTTCGAGCTGCCGTGCGAGCTGGACCTGGGCGACGATCCGGATGACTCCGACCTGCGCGGCTGGTGCATCGGTTTCATGGAAGGCGTGTTCCTGCGCGAAGCCGCCTGGTTCGAAACCGCCGAAGAAGAAGTCAGCGAAATGCTGCTGCCGATCATGGTCGGTTCGGGCCTGTTCGAAGAGGAAGCAGAGTTCTCCGACATCGCCGCCGACGCCAACCTGATGGACGACATGATCGTGCAGATCCCGGAAGCCCTGACCGCGCTGTATCTGCTGTGCAACGCGCCTGACGAAAAACCGGCGATCCTCAAGCCACGTCACCACTGAGTCGCTTGCCCGTGGAACCCATGGGCAACCGTCCACTGCTCCTGCGCTATGCGCTGCTGGCCATCGGCTGGCTAAGCGTAGCGTTGGGAGTGATCGGCATTTTCCTGCCGGTATTGCCGACCACACCCTTCCTGCTACTCGCCGCCGCCTGCTTCGCTCGCAGCTCCCCGCGCTTCTACCACTGGCTGGTGGAACACCCGCGTCTGGGGCCTTGGGTGCGCGATTACCTGGACGGTAATGGCATCCCGCTCAAAGGCAAGGTCTACGCCATCGGCTTGATGTGGCTGAGCATCTCGATTTCCTGCTACCTGGTGCCACTGCCATGGGCGCGGGGCTTTATGCTGACCAGTGCGGTGCTGGTGACGATCTACATCCTGCGCCAGAAAACCCTGCCGCCACGCTGAACGCCGCCTGCGACATTCGATCCCACACGACCTTGGTCGACACTGACTAACACCAGGCATCATGCGAGACTGTCCAACCGGGCCTGGAATGCCCGGGTGTTCTTATGCTCGGAGTTACCATGACGCTGTCCAGCGGGCTGATCGCCGCCGTTGCCCTGGCCTATATGGCCACCATGTTTGCCATCGCCTTTTACGGTGACCGCCGCCATGCGCCGCTGCCGCCGCGCGTGCGTGCCTGGGTGTATAGCCTGTCGCTGGCGGTGTACTGCACCAGTTGGACCTTCTTCGGCGCCGTGGGCCAAGCGGCCGAACAACTGTGGGCATTCTTGCCGATCTACCTGGGGCCCGTGCTGTTGCTGGTGCTGGCCCCCTGGGTGCTGCAGAAGATGATCCTGATCAGCAAGCAGGAAAACATCACCTCCATCGCCGACTTTATCGCCGCCCGCTACGGCAAGTCCCAGTCCCTGGCGGTGGTGGTGGCACTTATTTGCCTGGTCGGCGTGCTGCCCTATATCGCGCTGCAGCTCAAAGGCATTGTGCTGGGCGTGAACCTGCTGATCGGCGCCGGCCCCGACACCACCGGCACCCGCGCCCAGGACACGGCCTTGATCGTGTCACTGGTGCTGGCGCTGTTTACCATCGTGTTCGGCACACGCAACCTCGACGCCACTGAACACCACCGCGGCATGGTGCTGGCGATTGCCTTTGAGTCGCTGGTCAAGCTGTTCGCTTTTCTGGCCGTGGGTGCGTTTGTCACCTACGGCTTGTACGACGGTTTCGGCGACCTGTTCAGCCAGGCCATGCTCGCCCCGCGCCTGGAGGAATACTGGAAAGAGACCATCAACTGGCCATCGATGGTGGTGCAGACCGGCGTCGCCATGATGGCGATCATCTGCCTGCCACGACAATTTCATGTGACGGTGGTGGAGAACATCGACCCCCAGGATTTGCGCCTGGCCAAGTGGGTATTTCCGGCTTATTTGATCCTCGCGGCACTGTTTGTGGTGCCCATCGCCCTGGGCGGCAAGATGCTGTTGCCAAGCTCAGTGCTGCCGGACTCCTATGTGATCAGCCTGCCGATGGCCGAGGCGCACCCGGCGCTCGCGGTGCTGGCATTTATTGGCGGTGCGTCGGCGGCCACCGGCATGGTGATCGTGGCGAGCATCGCCTTGTCGACCATGGTCTCCAACGACATGCTGCTGCCCTGGCTGTTGCGGCGTTCCAGCGCCGAACGGCCATTCGAAGTGTTCCGCCACTGGATGCTGTCGGTGCGCCGGGTGAGCATTGTGATCATCCTGCTGCTGGCGTACGTGAGCTATCGCCTGCTGGGCTCCACCGCCAGCCTGGCGACCATCGGCCAGATCGCCTTTGCCGCCGTGACCCAACTGGCCCCGGCGATGCTCGGCGCACTCTATTGGAAGCAGGCCAACCGGCGTGGGGTGTTTGCCGGTTTGGCCGCCGGTACCTTCCTGTGGTTCTACACCTTGGTCTTGCCAGTGACGGCGAAAAGTCTGGGCTGGTCGCTCAACCTTTTCCCCGGCCTGACCTGGATGCATTCCCACCCGTTCGGGCTGTCGGTCACGTCGCTGACCTTGGGCACCGTGTTCTCCCTGGCCGGTAACTTCACCCTCTTCGTGTGGGTGTCGATGCTGTCGCGCACACGGGTTTCGGAGCACTGGCAGGCAGGCCGTTTTATCGGCCAGGAAATCAGCCAGCGTGCGAGTGCGCGCTCCATGCTGTCGGTGCAGATCAGCGACCTGCTCAGCCTCGCGGCACGCTTCGTCGGGGAAGAACGGGCCCAGCAGAGCTTTATTCGCTTCGCCTACCGCCAAGGCAAAGGCTTCAACCCCAACCAGAATGCCGATAACGATTGGATCGCCCACACCGAACGCTTGCTGGCCGGCGTACTCGGGGCCTCCTCGACGCGGGCGGTGGTGAAAGCGGCAATCGAAGGGCGGGAAATGCAGCTGGAGGACGTGGTCCGTATCGCCGACGAAGCCTCGGAAGTGCTGCAGTTCAACCGCGCCCTGCTGCAGGGCGCCATCGAGAACATCACCCAGGGCATCAGCGTGGTGGACCAGTCGCTCAAGCTGGTGGCCTGGAACCGGCGTTACCTGGAACTGTTCAACTACCCGGACGGCTTGATCAGCGTGGGCCGGCCAATTGCAGACATCATTCGCTACAACGCCGAGCGCGGCCTGTGTGGCCCTGGCGAAGCGCAAGTGCACGTGGCGCGTCGCCTGCACTGGATGCGCCAGGGGCGTGCGCACACCTCCGAGCGCCTGTTCCCCAATGGCCGGGTGATCGAGTTGATCGGCAACCCGATGCCCGGTGGCGGCTTTGTCATGAGCTTCACCGACATCACCGCCTTCCGCGAAGCCGAACAAGCACTGACCGAAGCCAACGAGGGCCTGGAGCAGCGGGTGACCGAGCGCACACATGAACTGTCACAACTGAACGTGGCCCTCACCGATGCCAAAGGCGTGGCCGAATCCGCCAGCCAGTCGAAGACGCGGTTCCTGGCGGCCGTGAGCCATGACCTGATGCAACCGCTGAACGCTGCGCGGTTGTTTTCTGCCGCCCTCTCCCACCAGACCGATGGCCTGTCCGGCGAGGCACGGCAGTTGGTGCAGCATCTGGACAGCTCACTGCGCTCGGCTGAAGACTTGATCAGTGATTTGCTGGATATTTCGCGCCTGGAAAACGGCAAGATCAATCCACAACGCCAGCCCTTTGTCCTTAACGAGTTGTTCGACACCCTGGGCGCAGAATTCAAGGCGTTGGCCCAGGAGCAACACTTGCGCTTTCGCTGGCGCGGCAGCCGTTTGCGAGTGGACAGCGACATCAAGCTGCTGCGGCGGATTTTGCAGAACTTTCTGACCAATGCCTTCCGTTATGCCGACGGCCCGGTACTGCTAGGCGTACGTCGCCGCAAGGGCGAACTCTGCCTGGAGGTCTGGGACCGCGGCCCTGGCATTGCGCCGGATAAACAAAAGGTGATCTTCGAAGAGTTCAAGCGCCTGGACAGCCACCAGACCCGTGCCGAAAAAGGCCTGGGCCTGGGCCTGGCGATTGCCGACGGCCTGTGCCGCGTGCTGGGCCATCGCCTGAGCGTGCGCTCCTGGCCGGGCAACGGCAGCGTCTTCAGCGTGTGCGTGCCGCTGGCCCGTAACCAGGCCAGCGCGCAGCCCAAGGCGCCGGCAGAAACCGGCCTGCCCTTGAGTGGCGCACGGGTGCTGTGCGTGGATAACGAAGACAGCATCCTGATCGGCATGCGCAGCCTGCTCACGCGCTGGGGCTGTGAAGTCTGGACAGCCGCCAACCAGGCCGAATGCGCGGCGTTGCTGGCCGACGGTATACGCCCGCAACTGGCGTTGGTGGATTACCACTTGGACCACGGCGAAACCGGCACCGAGTTGATGGGCTGGCTGCGTGCGCAATTGGCCGAGCCGATTCCCGGTGTGGTGATCAGTGCCGATGGGCGACCGGAGATGGTGGCCGAGGTGCATGGGGCGGGGTTGGATTACTTGGCCAAACCGGTGAAGCCGGCGGCGTTGCGGGCGCTATTGAGCAGGCATTTGCCCCTGTAACGGGGCTGTATTCGATCGCTATTGTAGGAGCGAGCGTGCTCGCGAAAAACTCAAAGGCGCCGCGCTCATTCAGCAAGCACGCGTTATCGTTGACGTTTTTCGCGAGCAAGAACTAGGCGTCCCCCTGGCTCCTACAGAAGGCGATGACCGCTTAACTGACTGGCATTAGAGCAAGCCCGCTCCCACAATTTCGATCCGTGTTTATTCAGGGAGATGCGCCACGCCGTCCGAATCGGTCATTGCCCGCTCCAGCAGATCTGCCGGCAAGCTCTTACTGGCGCGGGCCCCGAGCAACCTTAATTGCTCGGTACGGCTGACCAGATTCCCACGCCCATCCGTCAGCTTGTTGCGCGCCGCGCTGTAGGCCTTGTCCAACTGTTGCAGCCGGTTGCCCACTTCGTCCAGGTCCTGGATAAACAGCACGAACTTGTCATACAGCCAACCGGCACGCTCGGCAATTTCCCGCGCGTTCTGGCTCTGGCGCTCCTGCTTCCACAAGCTGTCGATCACGCGCAGGGTGGCGAGCAAGGTCGTGGGGCTGACGATTACGATATGGCGGTCGAAGGCTTCCTGGAACAGGTTGGGCTCGGCCTGCAATGCCGCAGAAAAGGCAGCCTCGATCGGTACGAACAGCAGCACGAAATCCAGGCTGTGCAAACCTTCAAGGCGCTTGTAATCCTTGCCGGCCAAGCCTTTGACATGATTGCGCAGGGACAGCACGTGTTGCTTCAAGGCGGCCTGGCCAATCACCTCGTCATCCGCCGCAACGTACTGTTGATAGGCGGTCAAGCTGACCTTGGAGTCGACCACCACCTGCTTGTCGCCCGGCAACATGATCAGCACATCGGGCTGGAAACGCTCGCCATCCGGGCCTTTGAGGCTGACCTGGGTCTGGTACTCACGGCCCTTCTCCAGGCCCGCATGCTCCAGCACCCGTTCAAGAATCAGCTCACCCCAGTTGCCCTGGGTTTTCTGGCCCTTGAGGGCACGGGTCAGGTTGGTGGCTTCGTCCGACAGGCGCAGGTTCAATTGCTGCAGGCGCTCAAGCTCTTTGGCCAGGGAAAAGCGCTCACGGGCTTCGTTCTGATAGCTTTCTTCGACACGTTTCTCGAAGGACTGGATACGTTCCTTGAGCGGGTCCAGCAGTTGACCGAGGCGTTCCTGGCTGGTTTCGGCAAAGCGTTGCTCACGCTCGTCGAAGATCTTGCCGGCCAACTCGGCAAATTGCGCACGCAGTTCGTCTCGTGAGCCTTGCAGGTCGGTGAGGCGTTGCTGATGACTCTCTTGCTGCTCGCGCAATTCGGCGCTCAGGGCCGCGGCCAAGGCGTCGAGGCGACGCAGTTCGGCTTCCTTGGCGCTACGATCGAGGTTCCAGGCGTGCGCGGCATCGCGGGCGTTATCGCGGTCGATCTGCAACAGCTCGACTTCACGGCGCAGCGCCGCCAAGTCGGCTTGCTTGGCAGCATTGGCCTGGCTCAGGTCACTGATCTCATCGCGGCTGGCGTCCAGTTGAGCGGCGAGCCCTTCCTGGGCCAGTTGTGCGGTCGCCAGGCGCTCCTCCAGCAGCTCCCAGCCGGTGGTGCGTGCGGTCAGGCGCCGCTGGAGTTGCCAGCACAGCGCCAGTAGCGGCACGGCTGCGCCCACAAGACCCAAGGCGATACTGGTCCAGTCAAACACCATAGCCATTTCTGCCATCACCGAAAAAGATCAAGGGTAACCAAGCCTAAGGCCGGAGGACAGCTCAGTCTTCGACCTGGCCCAGTTCGCGCTGGGCGCGACGGTCGCCGGCGCGAGCAGCCGAACGCAACAAATCGTGGCCGATGCGCCGGTCACGGGCATTTCCGCACTCGCGGCACATCAGTTGGCCAAGACGGCTCTGAGCGGCCACCACGCCTTCGCGGGCGGGCTGCTTGAGCAAGCGTCCGGCAAGATGCTTGATATTGGTGCTCTGCCCAAGGCGCGGGCTGTCGAGCAGCCACAAAGCGACCTTCAAGGAAAAACGCTTGGGTGCGGTAACAGTTTGGGGCGTGTCGGTAACAGAATGTGATACTGAGCGAAACTTCATAAAGCACTGTGGGGCAGAACGGAAGGCGCGCCACTCTACTCTTTTTTTCGTACAGGTAAAGCTGAAAAAACCGTGCACGCCCGTCCTAGAGCAAGCGCTCGGGACAATCCACAGAAGCTGTGGATAACTCAGTGGACAACCCCCCTGGAACAGGCGCAAAGCCCCATGGAACGGGGGCCGCAGTCAAACTGACGATTTTTTCACCAATAAAAAAAAGCGAGATTTTTCATTGACTTAAATTTTGATTACAGGCAAATGGGCGCACTTGCACACCAGTGACAGCAGGGTTACACCCTTGGCCTTGAATGTGCACAAGTCCTTATCGGCTGGTTATATCGTCGGCGTTTTTTGATTCAACACCGGTTAAACATGTTACTGAGCAGGCAAACCCAAGGGCTTTTCAAATCTGCCTCGGTTCGCCACACTGCGCCACCGACAATGCAAACCAGTAGGGCCGATGAAAGGAATTCTGTTATTCGCCGGGCTGCTACTGGCCATCTGCGCGATCTCCCTGGGAATCAATGCCGCGCTCCCCTCTCCGGACGGCGCACTGTTCGCCATTGCTATCTTGCTGTCAGCCGCCTTTACCGCCGTGATCCTGTGCATTGAACTCAGTGACGGAAGGATCAATGACATGCGCGAGGTGATCCGCATGATCGAGACCGGCCAGTCCTTGCGGCTGACGCTCGCCGCCTACGGGCTGGGGTGCGCACTGGCCGCGTCCATGACCGTGCTGGTCTATCGCGAGTTGCTCGGCGGCTGATCGAAGTTTTTTTGCAATCGGCCTTCCCTTCCCTGTTTCAATCCGTTACTATCCGCGGCGTTAGTACCAAGCTGAAAGTCAATTCTGGTCGAACACGTCCCCTGAACCACATGGGATCGACCACCTCGATGGTTTCCAGGTATTCCTTGCGACGACACTGCCTTTGAACAAGCAAAGGGTGGCGCGAAGTTCCAATACTCTGACCGAACCAACCTGCAAATTGATCAGGATCTCCACCCTGGGCCCAGAACCTTTGCCCCTGTTGTGTTGCCTGCCCTCCTAAGTACCTACCTGCCAGCCCAAGCGCGCCAAATTTAATAGCGCTTCAAACTGGCTGCTTTGTTCCAGTCGGGTTCTTCGTTTGATCAATGGTGATCAGCGTTACTGGAACGTTTTAACGTTGCACGGTTCTTATCCGTGTCATTTGTAGGAACACCAATAATATGAACGCTCAAATCCACACTCAGGATGCCATTCGCACCCTCACCAACGCTTTTGCCCCAATGAACTGCCTGATCATGGCCGCTCGCAAAGGCTGCTTCAGCTTCACCCTGGTCAACGAACACGGCATCGCTCGTCACAGCGAACGCCTGTACCCCGATCAATACTCCAGCGCAGAACCGCTGCAGGCCGTGATCGATCGTACCCGTCAGGCACTGACTGCCTGATCGACCCGCGTCGCTGAAACCTCAAAAAACCCTGTTTGAATAACAGGGTTTTTTATTGCCTGGAATTTGGCCTTGAACCCGTGGCGCTAAGTACAAATCGATATAAACGTTATAACCGGTTGCAGAAGATGTTTTAAAAACAGTCCTTTACATCGTGAATATGACACTACACTTCAAC
Source organism: Pseudomonas sp. AL10 (assembly GCF_029960685.1). Taxonomy (NCBI): domain Bacteria; kingdom Pseudomonadati; phylum Pseudomonadota; class Gammaproteobacteria; order Pseudomonadales; family Pseudomonadaceae; genus Pseudomonas; species Pseudomonas sp. AL10. The sequence goes on along the minus strand of NZ_JASBQZ010000003.1, from coordinate 286,762 downwards.
TCAAGCGGCATGATCCGCTTACGACGGGCCTGAGATCCGATTCACCGCTGCCAAGCTCCCCTTCTCAGGCTCGTCCACTCTTTGCAAGGACTGAGGCTCGTATGGGTATTGCCGCCAGTGAATTGTGTCGTTATGTGATCCGGCCGACGCTGATGTACCTCGGCCGTCACAGCCCAACAGCCGAATCCCTGCTGCTGGGCATTGCCGCCAGCCAATCCGAACTGGGCTCGGCGCTGCATGACCGTCGCGGCCATGGCCTCTACAGCATCACCGAACCCCGCCACCGCGCCCTCTGGGATGGCTACCTGGCCTTGGACCCGGAACGCGCCAGCCTGGTGCGTGGGCTGGCCAGCCAACATGCGTTCCTCAGCGCGCCCCAGTTGGAGTTGACGGTAAACCTGCGCTACGCCACGGCGATCGCCTGGCTGTTGGTGGAACAACATCGTCCCGCCCTGCCCGCGCCCGGCGATGTACTGGCCATGGCGCGTATCTGGAAAGAAATATTCCACCCCCAGGGCCGCCTGCGAGATTTCACCCACGCCTGGCAAACCTGTGTAATCCCAATGAAACAGGCAGCTTGCTGACCGGGCAAATTGCAAGATTCGGCAAAAAACGGCAATTTTGGTCGGATTGTCCTACAAAACCGCTCTATCTCCAGCATTACAGCCTATAGCGCGATCTGAAATTTATTGATACTTTCCGCAGCGGTGATCACACGGAGTTCTAATAATGAAAAAAGTAATGCTCAAGACCACACTTAGCCTCGCCGTTGCCATGGCATCCTCCCAACTGTTCGCCAGCGGCTTTGCGCTCAACGAACAGAGCGTGAGCGGGATGGGTACCGGTTTCGCAGGTCGCTCTTCTTCTGCCGATGATGCGAGCACTGTGTTCGGTAACCCTGCCGGTATGGCACGTCTGGAAGGCCAACAGATCACTGGTGGCGTTGCAGCCATTGATGCCTCTACCGATATCAGCAATGTCAGCGGCCGCTCCGCTGGTAGCAACAAAGGCGATATGGTGCCTTTCACCGCCGTGCCTTTCGGTTTCTACACCAATAAACTCAACGACCAGTGGGCTGTCGGCTTCGGCGTCTATGCGCCGTTCGGCCTGGTGACCGACTACGAAAGCGGCTTCCAGGGCCGTGGCTTTGGCAGCAAGAGCGAAGTGAAAGTCATCACTTTGCAACCGACCGTCAGCTACGCCTTCAACGATCGCGTTTCCGTAGGTTTCGGCCCGACCATCAACCGCATTGCCGGCACCCTGGAATCGGACCTGACGCTGAACCCTCGCGCGCCAGACACCAATATCAAGATCAAGGGTGACGACACCGCACTGGGCTTCAACATCGGCGTGCTGGTTCAAGCCACCGATACCACCCGTGTCGGCCTGACCTACCATTCCAAGGTCAGCTACAAGCTGGACGGCCACACCGAAGTCACCGCACCGACCGCGACCTCGCCGTTCCTGCGCAGCAACCGCTACGACGCCTCGCTGAAAATCGACACCCCTGAGTCCTACGACCTGTCCGTCACTCAAGACCTGACAGACGCATGGAAACTCTACGCCGGTGCGACCTGGACGCGCTGGAGCCGCCTGAAAGACATCACGGTCAAGAACGAAGGCGTCAGCGGCGCTACCGGCGGCGCGCTTGCCCCAGGCCTTGTCAGCACAATCAAGGAAGACCAGAACTGGCACGACACCTGGGCCTACGCCGTGGGTACTTCGTACCAGCTCACCAAGCAAGTGGTACTGCGTACCGGCTTGACGTTCGACCAGTCGCCGACCAACAACACGGATCGCTCGCCGCGCATCCCGACTGGCGACCGTACTATCTTCAGCCTGGGCCTGGGCTACCAGGTCATGGATAACATGACCATCGACCTGGCCTACTCCTACCTGAAGGAAGAGGACGTCAAGATTTCGCGCTCCAACCAATTGGCCAGCTACAACGCCAAGTATGAAAACAGCGCCAACGGTTTCGGCTTGGGCATGACCTACAAGTTCTAACCCGCAGCCGTATAAAAAAGCCCCGCTCTCCTGTGAAGGAGGCGGGGCTTTTGTTTGGCTGGCGGTCAGGGTTTGGAAGCCAATGCCTGTTCCACCGCCTTGATCAGCTCCGGACTGTCCGGCTTGGTCAGGCTGGAAAAACTGGCCACAACATTGCCCTGGCGATCCACTACATACTTGTAGAAGTTCCACTTCGGCGCCGCGTCGGCCTGCTGTGCAAGCACCTTGAACAGGTGCACCGCATCCGGCCCCTTGACCTTCTGCGGCTCGGTCATGGTGAAGGTCACGCCATAGTTCACGTAGCAGACCTTGGCGGTTTCCTCACCGGTCTTGGCTTCCTGCTTGAAGTCATCGGACGGCACGCCAATCACTTCCAGGCCTTGGCCCTTATAGCGCTGATATAAGGCTTCCAGGCCTTTGAACTGCGGAGCGAAACCGCAGAAACTCGCCGTATTGACGATCACCAAAGGTTTGCCAGCGAATTGCTGGCACAGGTCGATGGATTCCTTGGCCCGCAGCTTGGGCAATTGGCCCTCCAGCAACGGCGGGCAACTGGCGGCCATCGCCACGCTGCCAATAGCCATCAGGACGGGTACAGCGAGCCAGCGCATCTGCATGTCAAAAGTCCTTGAGTCGGTTCAGACCCACAACTTAACAGATCGCCATACCCAGTTGCATCAACGCCAGGCCGCCCCGCTGCCAACCCCACCAGGCCAACAGCAACACCATCCCCACCGCCAACAGCATAAGACGCGCTGTCATGCTCATGCCGCCTCCATCTGCGCCTGTATACGTGCCACCGGCCGCTCACGCACCGGCCAATTCAGCGCGGCGGCGAGCAGGCTGAGCAAAATTGCCACCTGCCAGATCAAATCGTAGCTGCCGGTTCGATCATAGACCACCCCGCCCAGCCATCCGCCGAGGAACGAGCCAAGCTGGTGGAACAAGAACACAATCCCGCCGAGCATCGAGAGGTTGCGCACACCAAACAGGGTCGCGACGGTCCCGTTGGTCAGCGGCACCGTGGACAACCACAAAAAGCCCATCGCCATGCCGAACAGATACGCTGTGACTTCAGTGACCGGCGCCCACAGGAACAACACAATCACCACCGCCCTTAACAGGTACAAGCCGGTGAGCAGGCGCGGCTTGGACATGCGCCCACCAAGCCAACCTGCCGTATAGGTGCCGAACACATTAAACAGGCCAATCAACGCCAGCACGGTGGTGCCCACCGTGGCCGGCAGGTGCTGGTCGACCAGGTAAGCCGGCAAATGCACACCGATGAACACCACTTGGAAACCGCAGACAAAAAAGCCGAAGGACAGCAACCAGAAGCCGGAGTGAGAACAGGCCTCTTTGAGCGCCTCACCCAGGGTTTGCTGGCCCACCGTGACCGCCAGCGGCCGGTCCTTGAGCATGGCGACCAGCGGCAGGATCAGCGCCACCATCAAGCCCAGCGCCAGCAATGCTGCCGACCAGCCGAGCCAGCCAATCAAACCGAGGGTGCCGGGCACCATGGCGAACTGGCCGAACGACCCCGCCGCACTGGCAATACCCATGGCCATACTGCGTTTTTCGGGTGCAACGGCGCGACCAACCACGCCGAGAATCACCGAGAACGAGGTGCCGGACAGGCCAATGCCAATCAGCAAGCCTGCGCTCAATGACAGTGACCAGGCAGAATCAGACATACCCATGAGCACCAGGCCGACGGCGTACAGCACCCCGCCGACAAACACCGCCTTGGTCGCGCCGAAACGGTCGGCCAAGGCCCCGGTAAACGGCTGCGCCAAGCCCCAGATCAGGTTCTGCAAGGCGATGGCAAAGGCAAAGGTTTCACGCCCCCAACCGAATTCGCTGCTCATCGGCCCCAGAAACAGGCCAAAGCCATGCCGTACGCCCAAGGACAACGCCAGGATCAGCGCACTGCCTAAAAGGACCCAACCACTGGTGCGCCACATCGAGCTCATTTCTTATTCTCCGTTCGCGGGTATATACCCGCTTGTAGTCGAACAAACCGCCGTTCAGGCGAGTTCATCCAGCAAGGCCAACAACATTTCGCGCTTTTCGGCGCCAAGCTTATCAATCAGTTTCTGTTGCGCTGCTTCCCACGCCGGCAACGCAGCGGCCAGCCTTTCATGACCGGCGTCAGTCAACACCACCAGGCGGTTGCGCAAATCGTCGCCCTCCACCAATTGCACTAGCCCCTCACCTTCCAGGACACGCAGGTTGCGCCCCAGGGTGCTGCGATCCAGGCCCATGGCGTCCGCCAGGCTGGAAATGCTCGGCTGGTCGAGACGCTGCAGGTTGCACAACAGAGAATACTGGGCAACGTTGATCCCGAAGCCGTCGAGAGCGCCGTCGTAGTGCCTGCTGACGCCACGGGCGGCGCGTCGCAGGTTGGTGCATAAACATTGGGAGGCAAGCATAGAGCGTGTATATACCCGGAGTTAACCAATTGCAAGAAAGCGTTACAACGCCAGCCCGACCAGCACCGCGACTTCAAGCAGCTCCAGCAGTGCGCCAGCGGTGTCGCCCGTGGTGCCGCCCAGACGCTTGACCATCAACTGGCGCAGCCACACGAAACACAATGCCGCCAGCAACACCGCGATGCCGCCGTTGAAACCGCCGATCAGGATACAGGCCAAGCCGCTGAGGATCAGCACCTGTTGGCCGACAATTCGCGGCAGATGGTCTGACAGTGCCTGGCCCAATCCGCCCGCCCGCACATAGCGCGTGGTGAGAAACAGCGCCAGCATCGAAGCGCGTCCGATCAGGGGCGCCAGGATCAAGGCGGTGCCATTGTGTTGTTCGATCAACGCCACCAAGGCGCTGAACTTGAGCAGCAGCACCAAGCCCAGGGTGACCACCGCAATCGGGCCACTGCGCGGGTCTTTCATGATGCTGAGGGTGCGTTCGCGGTCGCCAAAGCCACCCAGCCAGGCATCGGCGCTGTCGGCGAGGCCGTCCAGGTGCAAGCCACCGCTGAGCAACACCCAGGCCGTGAGCAGCAACGCGGCGTGCAACAGCAATGGGGCGCCCAGCAACACCTGGTTGAGGCCCCATAACAACACACCGAACAGCAGCCCAACCAGCGGATAAAACAGCAACGAACGACCGAGCTCTTGAGGCTGTGGCATGCCCGGCAAGCGAATGGGCAGACTGCTGAGAAATTGCAGGGCGATCCAGAACGGCAGCATCATCAGCGTCCTTCCTTCAACACGCCATCGGCTTCAACCAGCAGGCCGAACAAGGCGCCGTGACCCACTTCGACATTCAGCAGTTGCTCACGGGGCAACCCTCGCGCCTGGGCCAGCAGCAGGCGCATTACACCACCATGACTGATCAACAGCACGCGCTGGCCAGCATAGGCCTGACGCAGCCGGGCGACAGCGCCAAGCACGCGCTCGGAAAACCGGATGACCGGCTCGCCTTCCGGCGGAGTGAAGGCATAGGGATTGGCCCAGAACAAGCCCAGCCCTTGGGCATCGGTGTCCATCAACGCGGCCGCGCTCTGCCCTTCCCAGGCGCCGAAGTGCAGCTCCTGCAAGTCAGGCTCCAGGCTCACCGGCACATCGAGCTGTGCCCCCAACTTCTGGGCAAACAGGGCGCAGCGTTGCAGGGGTGAGCTGATCAGCCGATCCCATGGCCCCTGCCCCACCACTGCGTCGCGCATCTGCTGCCAGCCGTTGGCGGTCAGCGCATCGTCCAGGCTGCCACGCAGGCCGCCGCCCAGTTCGGTTTCGCCGTGGCGCAGCAGGTCCAGGCGCAAGGTCATGCGGGGCGATCCGCCACGGCGGCCTCGGCGAACGTCGCCATCTGCCCGTGCAGCGCACACGCCAGGCGCAACAAGGGCACCGCCAACGCGGCGCCGCTGCCTTCGCCCAGGCGCAGGCCCAGTTCCAGCAACGGCTGCGCATCGAGGGTGTGCAGCACATGGCGATGGCCCGGCTCGGCGCCGCGATGGCCGAACACTAGCCATTCGCGGCATGCCGGGTTCAAGCGCACCGCTACCAGCGCGGCCACGCTGCAGATGAACCCATCCACCAGCACCACGATGCCTTCCTGGGCGCAGGCCAGGTAGGCGCCGACCAGCGCGGCTATTTCAAAACCGCCGAGATTGAACAGGGTTTGCAGCGCATCACTGCGCTGGCCGGCGTGCAACGCCAAGGCCCGTTCAATGACCGCGACCTTGTGGCTGACCCCAGCAGCGTTCAAACCGGTGCCAGGGCCTGTGAGGTCAGTGACCTGGCAATCCAGCAATGCGCAAGCCAAGGCACTGGCCGCGGTGGTGTTGCCGATGCCCATCTCGCCGCCGATAAACAACTGCGCACCGCTTTGCAGGGCGCGGCGTGCGCTGTCTCGCCCGGCGTTCAGGGCCAGTTGCCCTTGGGCCTGGGTCATCGCCGGGCCATGGACGAAATTGGCCGTGCCCGCGCCGATATTCAGGTGATGAACGCCGGGCAAATCCAAGGACGGCGTGACGGTGCCGAGGTCGACCACTTCCAATTGCGCTTGCAGTTGCCGCGCCAGCACGCTGATTGCCGCACCACCGGTGACGAAGTTTTGCAGCATCTGGCCAGTGACCGCCTGGGGAAATGCCGATACACCTTCAGCGACCACACCGTGATCGCCAGCAAAAATCGCGATCCACAGGTGTTCTACCGAGGGCTTGGCCTGGCCTTGCAAACCTGCCAGCTGCACCGCCAGCGCTTCCAACTGGCCGAGGGAGCCGGCGGGTTTGGTCAACTGCTGCTGACGCGCCAGCGCCTGTTCGTGGGCCGTGGCATCAATGGTCTTGCAGGGGTTGAGCCACCAGGAATCGGTCATAACGCAGTACCTTTCAAAGTCAGGGGCAGGCCGGCAACCGTCAGCACAACGCGCTGACATTGCTCGGCCAGGGCTTGATGCAGCCAACCGGCTTCATCCACATAGCGGCGAGTCAATTCGCCCAGCGGCACGACACCCAGACCGGTCTCGTTGCTGACAAAAATGATTTCCCCCGGCAGCGAGGCCAGGGTTTGCAGCAGGTGATCACGCTCGGATGCAAGGCGCGCCGGGTCTTCGAGCATCAGCAGGTTGGTGAGCCATAAGGTCAGGCAATCCACCAGCAGGCAGCGATCAGTGGCGGCGTTTTCACGCAGCACGCGCGCCAGGTCGATGGGTTCTTCAACCAGGCCCCAATGGTCGGGCCGACGCTGGCGGTGCAGCGCGACGCGCTCGTTCATCTCACCGTCGAGAGGTTGGCTGGTGGCGATATAAATGACGGCAAGCCCGCTCTGTGCGGCAAGCTTTTCGGCCAGGCGGCTCTTGCCCGAACGGGCGCCGCCGAGGATCAATTGATGCATGCAAAGACCCCTGGTAAACCATGTGGAAGCGGGCTTGCTCGCGAATAGGGTGTGTCAGTGAATGCAGCCATGGCTGACCCAACGCATTCGCGAGCAAGCCTGCTCCCACAGTTAGATTGTGGTGCGTCAGGTGGACATGAGGCGGCCGCCAGGGCGCTATCGCAGGCAAGCCAGCTCCCACGATGGGGTCGTGTAAACATCTTCAGATCCCACATAGCTTGCGTAATAAATCGGTATCCAGGTGATGCTCCACCAAGTCCGCCAAGCGCTCGATATCGCGCTCGCGCAGGCCGTGATAATTCACCTCTTGTACGTCCTGCAACCCGGCCCAACGCAGCAAGGCGCTGCACGCTGCCGGGGTCTCGAATAAGCCGTGCAGGTAGGTGCCTAGAATTTGCCCATCGGGGCTCTGCGCGCCATCGCTGCGGCCATCATCCAGCAGCACCGCAGCATTGGATAAGGCAGCACCGGCAGTTACCCCCGCATGGATCTCATAACCGCTGACTTCAGCATCTTCCAACACCAGACGCCCACGCACATTGCGCAGTTGTTTCTCTTGTTCAAGGGTGGTGCTGAATGCCAGCAACCCAAGGCCGGCACTGGAGCCAGCGAGCCCTTCCAGACCCAACGGGTCGTGGACGTGCTCGCCGAGCATCTGCAAACCGCCGCAGATCCCCAGCACCTTGCCGCCATAACGCAGATGCCGCGCTACGGCGGTGTCCCAGCCATTGGCACGCAGATAGGCCAGGTCACTGCGCACGCTTTTCGAGCCCGGCAGGATGATCAGGTCAGCGGCAGGTATCGCCTGGCCCGGCCCGACGAACTGCAAATCCACCTGGGGGTGCAAGCGCAGCGGGTCGAAGTCGGTATGGTTGCTGATGCGCGGGAGCACCGGCACCACTACCTTGAGCACCTGGGAGGCCTTGTCGATCTGGCGCTGGTCGATGCCGTCTTCTGCCTCCAGGTGCAGGTCCATCACGTAGGGCAGCACGCCGACCACCGGCTTGCCGGTGCGCGCTTCGAGCCAATCCAGCCCGGGTTGCAGTAACGCGATATCACCGCGAAAACGGTTGATGATGAAGCCCTTGACCCGCGCCTGCTCACTGGGCGACAGCAGTTCCAGGGTGCCGACCAGATGGGCGAACACGCCGCCGCGATTGATGTCTGCGATCAACAGCACCGGGCAGTCCACCGCCTCGGCGAAGCCCATGTTGGCGATGTCATTGGCGCGCAGGTTGATCTCGGCCGGGGAGCCCGCGCCTTCCACCATCACCACCGGGTAGGCCTCACTCAAGCGCGCGTGGGAGGCCAACACCGCTTGCATCGCAATGGCTTTGTAGTCGTGGTAGGCCACGGCATTCATGCTGGTAACGGCACGGCCATGGATGATCACTTGGGCGCCGGTGTCGCTGTTGGGCTTGAGCAACACAGGGTTCATGTCGGTGTGGGGCGCCAGGTTGGCGGCCTGGGCCTGCACCGCCTGGGCGCGGCCGATCTCGCCGCCTTCGGCGGTCACCGCGCTGTTGAGCGCCATGTTCTGCGGTTTGAACGGTGCCACCGCGACGCCCTGGCGTACCAGCCAGCGACACAGCGCGGTCACCAGGGTGCTTTTGCCGGCGTCAGAGGTGGTGCCCTGCACCATCAACGTGGTCATGTGGCGTCCTTGTAGGCGGCCAGGGCTTCGTCAAGGCGCAGCCAGTCGGCGTCGGTGTCGGGCAGGCCCAAGCGCACGCTGCTGTTGTGCACAAACAGGCGCAGCAGGATGCCGCGCTGGGCCATGAATTCGTACAGCCGTTCAGCGTGGGGGGTAATCAACCACTGGAACAAGGCGCAGCCGCCGTGAGGTTGAAGGCCGCGGCGCTCAAGCAACTCGAACAGACGCTGGCCGGCTGCGATGCAACGACTGCGCTGGCGCGCATGCCCGGCGGTATCGCGCAGGCACACTTGGCCCAGCACCCGCGTCGGCCCACTGACGGCCCAGGGCCCGACCTGTTCGGCCAACAGCTTGAGCAACTTGCGCTCGGCCAGCACAAAGCCCAGGCGCACGCCGGCCAGGCCGAAGAACTTGCCGAATGAGCGCAGCACGATCAAGCCGACCTGATCGGCATGGCTGGCCAGGCTCAAGTCCGGGGTTACGTCAATAAACGCCTCGTCCACCACCAGCCAGCCACCACGTTGGGCCAACCGCGCATGCCAATCCAGCAGGCGCTGCGGGCTCAGGCTCAAGCCCGTGGGGTTGTTGGGGTTGACCACGACTAGCACGTCGAGGCTGTCGAGAAAGAAGTCGACTTCCTGCTCCTGCACTTCGCGCACCACATAACCGGCGCGGCGCCAGGCTTCGGCGTGCTCGGCGTAACAGGGCGAAAGCACGCCGACCTTGCCGGAACGACGCAGGCGCGGCAGCAGTTGGATCGCCGCCTGGGAGCCCGGCACCGGCAGCAACGGGCCGGCGCCGTAGTACTCGCTGGCAGCCTTCTCCAAACCGTCATCGGTTTCCGGCAAGCGCGCCCAGGCACGCAAGGGAATCTCGGGAATCGGCCACGGCCAGGGCGCCAGGCCGCTGGACAGGTCGAGCCAATCCGCTTCGGCAATGCCGTACTCAATCGCGGCCTTACGCAGCCGACCACCATGTTCAAGCATAGATTTGCGCCCCCACGCACAGGACCAGCAGCCACAACCATACGCCGCGCTGCACCAGTTGCCAGCCGCGATCAATGGAATCGGCGTCGGCCGGCGGGCCTTCGCCCAATGGCGGGCGCTGGTGCACCTCGCCGTGATAAATCGCCGCGCCGCCGAGCTCCACACCCAAGGCGCCGGCCCCTGCCGCCATCACCGGGCCGGCGTTGGGGCTGTCCCAAGTCGGGCCCTGGGTGCGCCAGCATTTGAGCGCCAGGCGGGTTTTACCCAATAACGCGTAGGTTAAGGCCACCAAACGCGCAGGAATATAGTTGAGCACATCGTCGATCCTGGCGGCTGCCCAGCCGAAGCGCTCAAAGCGCTCATTGCGATAGCCCCACATGGCGTCCAGGGTGTTGCTCAAGCGATAGAGCACCACGCCCGGCACACCGGCTACCACAAACCAGAACAACGCGGCGAATACCGCATCGCTGCCGTTCTCCAGCACCGATTCGGTGGCAGCTCGGGCGACTTCAGTGCGGTCCAGTTCGCTGGTCTGGCGGCTGACCAGGTAACTCACACGGGTGCGCGCTTCGTCCAGATCATCACGGCGCAGGGCCTGGGTCACTGGGGTTACGTGCTCACCCAGGCTGCGCATGCCCAGGGCGCAGTACAACGCCATAATCTCCAGCAGCCAGCCGATATAGGGCGCCCACGACAACGCCGTGGCCAGCAGGGTCAGCGGCACCACGGCGATAAACCACGCGGTCACGCCATGGCTGCGCCAGCCACGCCCACCGCTATTGAAGCGTTGCTCGATGCGCCCGGCGAAATTGCCGAACGCCACCAGCGGATGCCAGCGCCTGGGCTCACCCAGCAGCGCATCCAGCGCCACCGCAGCCACACACAGCAAGGCCACACTCATTGACTCACTCCCCACGTGTTTTCATACAGCATGTCACTTAGCGGTCGCGGCTCGGCCCAGCCTTCCAGCTGCAACATCGGTGCCGGGTAAAACTCGGCCACCGGCCCCAGGCACAACACAGCCAGGGGTTTTGCGCCGGGCGGCAAGCCCAGCAGCTCGGCCAGGGCCTGGGGATCGAACAGCGAAACCCAGCCCATGCCCAATCCTTCCACGCGCGCCGCCAACCACAGGTTCTGGATCGCGCAGGAGAGCGAGGCCATGTCCATTTCCGGCAAGGTGCGGCGCCCGAAGATATGGCGCTCGCGGTCGTCCATCAGCGCTGCGACCAGTACCTCGGCACAGTCGTTGATGCCTTCGACCTTGAGTTTCATGAACGCATCGGAGCGCTCGCCCAATGCTTCGGCTGTGCGTACGCGCTCTTCTTCCACCAACTGTTGAATCTGGCTGCGCAGCGGGCGATCGCTGATGCGGATAAAACGCCACGGCTGCATCAGGCCGACGCTGGGCGCCTGGTGCGCGGCGTGGAGCAGGCGTTGCAGCAGTTCAGGCGCGACATTGCCGCCGCTGAAGTGGCGCATGTCGCGGCGTTCGGCGATGGCGCGGTAGACGGCCTGGCGGTCGGCCTCGGGGAAGGCGTTGTCAGTCATGGCCTCATCGGGGGCAAGCCCCCTCCCACATTTGGAATGCATTCCCCTGTGGGAGCTGGCTTGCCCGCGATAGCGGTCTCAAGGTCGGGCGCGAACAACGCGGCCACCGCGCCCGGATTCGACGGAAAATAAAAGTGCACATAGGACGCCGTCATCCGCCCCTGTCGATAGACCGCTTCAGCCCCGCGCCCGCCGTTAGGGCTCAGGCCACGGGCAATCGGCGCCCATTCGGTACTGGTCAGGGAATGGTGATAGGTATGCCCACGCAACGTGCCCTCCGGCAGCTCAACGCTTTGCAGCGCCAGGGCCGCGAGTTTCTTCTGCATCACCGCATCGCCTTGTAACAAGCCAACCAGTTCGGCGCGTGTACCCTCCACATCGGTCAACGAGTCGAGCAGATAGAGCATGCCACCGCATTCGGCGAGCAGCGGTTTGCCAGCGGCGTGATGAGCACGAATGGCGTCCAGCATCGCGGTATTGGCCGACAATGCCTGGTGGTGCAGTTCTGGATACCCGCCGGGCAGATAGAGGCTGTCAGCTTCGGGCAGTTGCCGATCATGGATCGGTGAGAAGAACTTCAGCTCCGCACCCATCGCCCGCAGCAAATCCAAACTGGCGCCGTAAGTAAAGGCAAAGGCTTCGTCACGGGCCACGGCAATACGCACACCGGCCAGCAAGGGTTCGGCTTCGATCACCTCGGGCGCGGCAAAGGTCACCGGCGGCGGCAGGGCCACTTCGCAGCTGCTGCCCAACGCCTGGGCGGCAGCGTCCAGGCGCACGTCAAGATCATTCAGTTCGCTGGCTTGCACCAGGCCCAGATGACGGCTGGGCAGTTCGATGCCGGTCTCGCGGGACAATGCACCGTACCAACGCAAGCCCTCGGTGAGGCTGCCTTCGAGCAATTGCGCATGGCGCAGGGTGCCGACGCGATTGGCCAGCACGCCGGCGAACGGCAGGTCGGGTTGATAGCGCGCCAACCCCAAAGCCAGGGCGCCGAACGTCTGGGCCATGGCGGTGCCATCGATCACACCCAGCACCGGTACACCGAAGTGTCGCGCCAGGTCAGCGCTGGAAGGCGTGCCGTCGAACAGGCCCATCACGCCTTCGATGAGAATCAGGTCGGCCTCCCCCGCCGCATCCCAGAGCAGACGGCGGCTTTCCTGCTCGCCCACCATCCACATGTCCAACTGGTACACCGGCGCGCCACTGGCACGCTCGTGGATCATCGGGTCGAGAAAGTCCGGCCCGCATTTGAACACGCGCACCTTGCGTCCCAGGTTGCGGTGCAAACGCGCCAGCGCGGCGGTGACCGTGGTTTTGCCCTGGCCGGACGCCGGAGCGGCGATCAATACGGCCGGGCAATGACGGGGCTGATTCAAAGTTCGACGCCTTTCTGTGCCTTGATACCGGCCTGGAACGCGTGCTTGAGCATGCCCATTTCGGTGACGGTGTCGCCCATTTCGATCAGTTCAGGCTTGGCGCCACGGCCGGTAACCACTACATGCTGCATGGGCGGGCGCGCTTGCAGGTCGCTGAGTACCTGGTCCAGGTCAAGGTAGCCGTGCTTGAGGGCGATGTTCAGTTCATCCAGCACCACCAAGCCGATGGAGGGGTCATTCAACATGGCCCGGGACACCGCCCAAGCCGCTTCGGCGGCGGCGATATCGCGCTGGCGGTCCTGGGTTTCCCAGGTGAAGCCTTCGCCCATCACATGAAAGTGCACCTGCTCGGGGAAGCGGCGGAAGAACAATTCTTCGCCGGTGCTGTTACGCCCCTTGATGAACTGCACCACACCGCATTGCATGCCATGGCCCATGGCTCGGGCCAGCATGCCGAACGCCGAACTGCTCTTGCCTTTGCCATTGCCGGTCAGCACCAGCAGCAGGCCGCACTCGTTGGGGGAATTGGCGATGCGCTCGTCAATCACGGCTTTTTTGCGCAGCATGCGCGCCAGGTGGCGTTCGTCGCGTTCGGGGGAATCAGTCATGGCAGCTCTCCGTTGGGGCTGGACAAAAACGGCGGGCAGGAAAAAAAAACAGACAGCCAAGCATCGCCCACCGTGATGCTGTTGGATGATCCAGGCCGGTCTCCGGGCTCATGAGTGGCGCTTTTGATAGCAAGCAGCCGAGGGTGCGCCTTCCCATATCGCACGCGATACAGTGGCAAACAGCACCGTCTTGACTCATTTACCGTTGCGGGGGCAGCGCCGGAATCGCGGCAGCACTGTGTACAAGTGCGCTCACTCACCGGCTTCCCTGTTTCACTCCGTCGACGCGTACGCCACAGAGCACCTGGAACAAGCCGCGAAGGTTAGTGGGTTGGGGGTGGAGCGTCAATTAAAGCTGGCCTTGGACTTGAACCATCCGCCGTTCGTGCTTCTCTACCCCTACAGGTATCAAGGAGAAAACCATGCCTAAAACCCGACTCGCCCTACTGATCATGTTCGCCGGTAGCCTCGCTGCGTGCGGCGAAAGCTCGACCCTGCAGGTCGCCGATGGCACCGGCCCCTCGCCCAAGCTGCCGGAGCCGAACAAGACGCTGATCCCCACCGTCAATATCGCCCCGGCCATCGGCTGGCCCGAAGGCGCCAAGCCCATCGCGGCCGCAGGCACCCAAGTGGCTGCGTTCGCCGAAGGCCTGGATCACCCGCGCTGGCTCTACGTGCTGCCCAACGGCGACGTGCTGGTGGCCGAGACCAATGCACCGCCCAAACCGGACGACGCCAAAGGCGTACGTGGCTGGGTGATGGAAAAAGTCATGGACCGCGCTGGCGCCGGGGTGCAGAGCCCGAACCGCATTACCTTGCTGCGCGATGCCGATCATGATGGCGTGGCAGAAACTCGCACGGTGTTCCTTGAGAATCTCAACTCGCCGTTTGGCATGACCCTGGTGGGCAACGACCTGTATGTGGCCGATTCGGATAAGTTGCTGCGCTTCCCCTATCAGCCGGGTGAAACCGCAATCACCTCCCCAGGCACAAAGGTGGTGGATTTACCCGGTGGCCCCTTGAACCACCACTGGACCAAAAATGTGGTGGCCAGCCAGGACGGCAGCAAGCTGTACGTGAGCGTCGGCTCCAACAGCAACGTCGGCGAAAACGGCCTGGAAGCCGAACAGGGCCGCGCCGCCATTTGGGAAGTCGACCGCGCCAGCGGCCAGCACCGCATTTTTGCCTCCGGCCTGCGCAACCCCAACGGCATGGCGTGGGAACCACAGAGCGGCAAGCTGTGGACGGCGGTCAACGAGCGCGATGAGATCGGCAGTGATCTGGTGCCGGACTACATCACCTCGGTCAAGGATGGTGGCTTCTACGGCTGGCCTTTCAGTTATTACGGCCAGCATGTGGATGTGCGTGTGACCCCGCAGAACCTGGACATGGTCGCCAAGGCCATCGCTCCGGACTATGCGGTAGGCCCTCATACCGCGTCGCTTGGGCTGACTTTCGCCGAGGGCAGCAAACTGCCCGCCCCCTTCAGTAATGGCGCATTTATCGGCCAGCATGGTTCCTGGAACCGCAAGCCGCACAGTGGCTACAAGGTGATTTTCGTTCCCTTCGAAGGGGGCCAGCCGAAAGGGCAACCGGTGGATGTGCTGACGGGGTTTCTTGATAGCGATGAGAAAGCCATGGGCCGGCCGGTCGGCGTGGTGATAGATCAACAGGGGGATTTGCTGGTGGCCGATGATGTGGGCAATAAGGTTTGGCGGGTGTCGGCTGTTAAGTAAATAACCACATACCAATGTGGGAGCGGGCTTGCCCGCGATTACGGTGGCCCAGCCAACTAAGCCGTTGACTGACACACTGCATTCGCGGGCAAGCCCGCTCCCACATTTTGGAGTTTTATTGATTCAGGGGTTACGCGCCAGATTCCCTGGCAACACGCGTTTGGCACTCAGGTAGGCATTCTGCCAATACGCTTTGGATAGCGTATCCAGCTTCACCGTACCGCCGGTTTGCGGCGCGTGTACGAAGCGCCCCTCCCCCACATAAATGCCCGCATGGCTGACCCGCGAACCACCACCGGTGGCGAAGAACAGCAGGTCGCCGGTCTGCAGGTTTTGTTCGCTGACGTCCTGGGCACGCATCACGATCAGTTCACGGGTGGTGCGCGGCAATGAGATGCCAGCAGCGTCGCGGAATACAAAGCCGATCAGGCCGCTGCAATCAAAACCCGAGTCCGGTGTGTTGCCGCCCCAGCGATAAGGCGTGCCGACCAGGCCCAGCGCACGAAAGAGCACGTCTTCGGCAGCTGGCGAGAAATTCTGGGTGGCATAGTTGAACACCGGCTTAGGCTTGACCGCGACGGGCGCGGGCGGCGGTGTGCGACTGGCGCAGGCGCTGAGCAGCGCGGCGCAAACAATAAGCATCAGGCGGGCCGAGGTCGACATGTGCAGAACAATCCTGGTCTGGATGCGGCTTTCGCTGCCGAACGTTGAAAACCAGAACGCGCAAGCAAAGCTCGCGCGAACGGATAACAACAATGTCCAGGGATTCTAGCGCTTACACGTCAAACTTCAAGTATCACTTTAACTTTACTTACTAGCGGTAACCGTCGTCGGGGCCATGGCGAGTGCGCGCTTGGCTTCGATGAAGGTTTTGCTCCAGTAGCTGTCACCGAGGTTATCGACCCGAACACCACCACTGCGGCGGCTGCTGGAATGAATAAACTGGTTATCGCCCAGGTAGATACCGGCGTGGCTGACACGACCGCGGCCACTGGTACTAAAGAAAAGCAGATCACCGGGCTTGAGGTTGTTTCGTGCGACCAACGGTGCATTCACGTTGATCATCTCGCGCGTGGAGCGCGGCAGGTTCATACCGGCTTCTTCACGAAACAGGTAGCCAATGAAACCGCTGCAATCAAAACCGGCTTCCGAGGTGCCGCCGAAACGGTAACGGGTACCGATCAAGGACATGCCGCGCTCAAGGATGCTGTCGGCCAGAAGTGGCAGCTGGTAAGGCTTGCTGTCGGAGAACTCGGCGAGTTCTTTTTCGGTTGCCACCTCTTCTTCATAAACAGAAGCAGACTGTGCAGCAACGAACTTTGCCTGATTTTGAACCTGTGGTTTTTGCTGTTCTGCCACCTGCTGAGGGTGGGAGGCGCAACCAAACAACAGGGTAACGAGTGCGAGAGGCACGAGGGGTGCGAAGCGATTTAGCATGGGCACGACCGTGGCTGATGTGTAAAGAAGCCGAGACTATGCCCTCTATCACATCGATTTGCAAATTCAATCGTGATCTATGTGACTTCCCGTTTCGACCGTGACATCTAAGCCGTGATTCCATTTATTGCTTCAGCTGCGTAGCCCTTAAGGCTCAAACGCAGGGTTTCTGACGCCTTGAAAATGCCGACATATGGAAAATCAAGACCTTACCAACCCAAGGTTTCTTTGAGGAAAGGGATCGTCAATTTTCTTTGCGCCTGTAAAGAAGCCTGGTCGAGTTGTTCAAGCAAATCGAACAGCGCACTCATGCTCCGGGTGCCACGGGTGAGAATAAAGTGCCCGACTTCGTCGGTCAGGTGCAGGCCACGACGCGAAGCACGCAGTTGCAGCGCACGCAGCTTGTCCTCGTCGGACAACGGGCGCATCTGGAAGATCAGCGCCAGGGTCAGCCGCGACTTGAGGTCGGCCAGCTTCACCGGCAGCTCGCGGGGCGAGGTAGAGGCCGCAATCAGCAGGCGTCGGCCGCTGTCGCGCAGGCGGTTGAACAGATGAAACAGCGCCTCTTCCCACTCTGCTTTGCCGGCCACTGCCTGCAAGTCGTCGAGACACACCAGTTCGTATTGCTCAAGGTTATCGAAGATGCCGATGCCGCGGTCCATCAACTCTGCCAGGGGCAGGTACACCGCCGGTTCGCCCATCTGTTCGAAACGCAGGCAAGCGGCCTGCAGCAGGTGGGTGCGCCCCACGCCATGCTTGCCCCACAGATAAATCAGGCTTTCAGTCCACCCGGCGTCGGCTTCGCAGAGCCGCTCGACATAGCCGAGTGCAGCGGCATTGGCGCCTGGGTAGTAGTTGATAAAGGTAGCGTCATCACGCAGACGCACACCTAGGGGCAGCTGAATCGGTTTCATGCTGACTGAACGGCTCCCATCGAACCGTTAGTGGCCTCTGTGTAAAGTTTGCAAAGTTTATACCCGTGACGCCGGGCGCACAATGCAGCAGACCACAAGCAAAATCAAAGGTTTGCGTTAACTCGCAGGTTTACGCGAATTGTTTGACGCACCCGGCGCCAATAACAACAAACCCGGCCAGGGCCGGGTTTGTGACATTGCGATTACAACTCGGGCTCATCCACCCCTGTGTAAACGTCCGAATCCTTGTACAGGTCGTGCACATGGCGCACCAGCACCATGATCACCGCCGCCACCGGCAACGCCAGCAGGATGCCGGTAAAGCCGAACAGCTCACCACCCGCCAGGATCGCAAAGATCACCGCCACCGGGTGCAGGCCAATTCGATCGCCCACCAGCAGTGGCGTCAGCACCATACCTTCCAAGGCCTGGCCGACCATGAACACCGCGACAATCCCCAGCATCGGGTACAGGTCGCCGCCAAACTGGAACAGCCCCGCCACCAACGCCGCGCCGATGCCGATCACAAAGCCCATGTAGGGCACGATGGCCGCCAGGCCCGCGATCAAGCCGATCAACAGTCCAAGCTCAAGGCCGATCGCCATCAGGCCCGCAGCGTAAATCACGCCCAGGGCCAGCATCACCAGCAACTGCCCGCGCACGAACGCGCCCAGCACCTCATGACACTCCGCCGCCAGTGAAACCACGCGCTCTTCGCGGTCACGGGGCAGCAGGCTGCGGATCTTGGCCATCATGATGTCCCAATCTCGCAGCAGGTAGAACGCCACCACCGGGATCAGCACCAGGTTGGTCAACCAGCCGATCAGCGCCAGGCTCGACGCGGTTGCCTGGCTGAGCACCACCGTGACGATATCGGTGGTCTTGTCCATATGCTCGCTGATGGCCGCCTTGACCTTGTCGAACTTCCAGAAGCCATCTGCCAGCCCGAACTTGGACTGGGCCCACGGCATTGCCGTGTGCTGCAACCAGTCGAGCATCTGCGGCGCCAGTTCATAAAGGCGGAACAGCTGCTTGGCCAACATCGGCACCAATATCAACACCAGCGCCGTGATGATCAACGTGAACAGCGCAAACACCGTGATCACGCCCCAGGTGCGCGACATGCCGACTTTTTCCAGGCGATCCACCACCGGATCGAACAGATAGGCGAGCAGCAGCGCCACCAGGAACGGCGTCAGGATCGAATGCAGCAAGAACACAAAAACGCACAGCAGGACAATCCCGCCAAGCCACACCCAACGACGCGTATCCGCCATAAACCACTCCATCTGTTATTTACGCCCTTCTTCTATATAGAAGGAGGAACACCGTTCACCAACGAAAACGCAGTTGCGCCTGAGGCTCAGGTGCAGCAGCCGGTTGCGCGCCATCGATCACAGCTGGCTGGGCCGGGGCTTCGCCAGCAGGAATTTCCTGCAGCTTGGCCAGGCTCAGTTGGGTGCGCAGTTGTTCGGCGCTGCCATTGACGCGATACACAATCCGGTTGCCATCCACTAACTGCGGCTGGCCGCCAAAGGGCTCGAGCAAACGACCCAGGGCGGCGTAGCGCTCCAGGTTCATGCCTTGCACTTCAAGCAGTTGCTCAGTGCTCACGCCCGGCTTGACGGCAAAGCGTGGCGCCAGCTTTTGACTGACCGCCAGCAAGACAGCGTCGGCGAGCGCGGCAGTGTCAGCGCCTTGGGCGGTGCCCTCTTCAGCCTTGTCGCCCAGCCACAGGCGCCATTTGGCCTGCCACTGGCTGCCTTCCTGGCGCGCATGCACCGCCAGCAACGCATCGGCACCGTAGCGCTCGGACGCTGCACGCAACGGCGTGGCGTCCGGACTCTCAAGATTCGGCGCGGTGGCAACTACCTGTTCATCCAGGTCTCCCAGCGGCAAGCGCAGCGGCAGCCCCCGGTGTTGCGCGGCCCGGCGCAGGGCCTGGGCCACGGCCTGGCCATCGCCGACCAGGCTGCTGCCTTCGGTTGAATCGTTCAGCCACCAACCCAGGATCGACGGCCGGTTGCTGCCCCAGATCGACAGGCCTGCATCACGCAAGGCACGGTCGGTGCTGACCGGGTCGAAGTCCACTTGCAGGCTTTCCGGCGGGCCGGCGTCGTAGCCGTACTGGCTGATGATTTGTTGCGGGTCTTTGCGGATAGCCGCCAGGCCCGGGCCATCGGCGGCCTTGGCGTCGCCGGTCAGGCGGATCACCAGGGTCTGCACGGCGCGCTGGGTGGCTTGGTCGCGCTCTTGGGGCGACTGGCTGCTGACCGGTTCGAGCACTTGATAGAGGCCATTGAGGGTTTCGGCATGACTCGCCAGGCTGACCAACGACAAACAGCCCACAAAGAAGAATTTACACAGACGCATGGAAGATTCCCGAACGACAAATTTAGCGGTTGGAACAGACCGCGTGATCTCGGTTTGGCAAGGCTGTGACACAGCGACCGGTAAAACATTCACAGGGTCCCGGTAAGTTTTCATACTGTCATAACGCTAGCGAGCTCAAGGCTATACCTTAATACGCACGATTACCGGCCCGATTTGCATTTTTTTGAGCTCATATGCCCTGCCCGTCGGCCCGAGGATGGCCGCTGCCCCTCAAGCCTGATAAAATCGCGCGCCTTCGCAGACCGTCAACGGCAGGGCCCTTTCCAAAAGCCCCCGCCCGCCCGGTCGTTACCCAGAAATCCCCCCTAAAGGCCTGGATCATGAGCAAGCAACCCTCCCTGAGCTACAAGGACGCCGGTGTAGACATCGACGCCGGTGAAGCATTGGTCGAACGCATCAAGAGCGTCGCCAAGCGCACTGCGCGCCCTGAAGTCATGGGTGGCCTGGGCGGTTTTGGCGCCCTCTGCGAAATCCCGGCCGGCTACAAGCAGCCTGTACTGGTGTCCGGCACCGACGGCGTGGGCACCAAGCTGCGCCTGGCCCTGAACCTGAACAAGCACGACAGCATCGGCATCGACCTGGTCGCCATGTGCGTCA
This sequence comes from Pseudomonas sp. AL10, assembly GCF_029960685.1. NCBI lineage: Bacteria > Pseudomonadati > Pseudomonadota > Gammaproteobacteria > Pseudomonadales > Pseudomonadaceae > Pseudomonas > Pseudomonas sp. AL10. The sequence continues at coordinate 266,151 of NZ_JASBQZ010000003.1, read as the reverse complement.
ACGACCTGGTGGTGTGCGGCGCCGAGCCGTTGTTCTTCCTCGATTACTACGCCACCGGCAAGCTCAATGTCGAGACCGCTACCCAGGTTGTGACCGGCATCGGCGCGGGCTGCGAACTGTCGGGTTGCTCCCTGGTGGGCGGTGAAACCGCTGAAATGCCAGGCATGTACGAAGGCGAAGACTACGACCTGGCCGGCTTCTGCGTGGGTGTGGTGGAAAAGGCCGAGATCATCGACGGCTCCAAAGTCGCTGCTGGTGACGCCCTGCTCGCCTTGCCATCGTCCGGCCCGCACTCCAACGGCTACTCGCTGATCCGCAAGATCATCGAAGTGTCCGGCGCCGACATCGAGAACATCCAGCTCGACGGCAAGCCACTGACCGACCTGCTGATGGCGCCGACCCGCATCTACGTCAAGCCATTGCTCAAGCTGATCAAGGACACCGGCGCCGTCAAGGCCATGGCCCACATTACCGGTGGCGGCCTGCTGGACAACATCCCGCGCGTCCTGCCAAAAGGCGCCCAGGCGATTGTCGACGTGGCCAGCTGGCAGCGCCCGGCAGTCTTCGATTGGCTGCAGGAAAAAGGCAACGTCAACGAAACCGAAATGCACCGCGTGCTCAACTGCGGCGTGGGCATGGTGATCTGCGTTGCGCAGGAACACGTTGAAACCGCACTGAACGTGCTGCGTGAAGCCGGCGAGCAACCTTGGGTCATTGGCCAGATCGCCACTGCGGCCGAAGGCGCAGCCCAGGTTGAACTGAAGAACCTCAAGGCTCACTGATGCCCCAGACCTGTGATGTCGTGGTGCTGCTTTCCGGCACCGGCAGTAACTTGCAGGCCCTGATCGACAGCACGCGCACCGGCGACAGCCCGGTGCGCATCGCTGCGGTGATTTCCAACCGCAGCGACGCCTACGGTCTGCAACGCGCCCGTGACGCGGGTATCGATACTCGCTCCCTGGATCACAAGGCGTTCGACGGTCGCGAGGCCTTCGACAGCGCCTTGATCGAACTGATCGACGCCTTCAACCCCAAACTCGTGGTCCTTGCCGGTTTCATGCGCATCCTCAGCGCAGATTTCGTCCGGCACTACGAAGGGCGCCTGCTCAATATCCACCCTTCCCTGCTGCCCAAGTACAAAGGCATGCACACCCACCAGCGCGCCCTCGACGCCGGCGACAGTGAGCATGGCTGCAGCGTGCACTTTGTGACCGAGGAACTCGATGGCGGGCCTCTGGTCGTACAGGCAGTGGTTCCGGTAGAGTCAGGCGACTCGGCGCAGACACTTGCGCAACGGGTTCATACCCAGGAACACAGGATTTACCCGCTGGCTGTTCGCTGGTTTGCCGAAGGACGGTTGATTCTTGGCGACCAGGGTGCATTATTGGACGGCCAGTTACTCGCGGCCAGCGGCCACTTGATTCGAACCTAGGAGATTTTATGCGTCGCGCCCTGCTTTTCGCTTTTGCGCTGTTCGCTTTGCCTGCCGTACAAGCGGCAGACCTTCACCCCTTCTCCGTCAGCTACACCGCCGACTGGAAACAACTGCCCATGAGCGGTTCGGCTGAACGCAGCCTGGCCAAGAATGGCGACGGTACCTGGACCTTGAATTTCAAGGCCTCGATGATGATCGCCAGCTTGACCGAAACCAGCGTGATCCTGTTCGACAAGGACACCCTGCAACCCAAGAGCTACAGCTTCGAACGCGGCGGCCTGGGCAAGGCGAAGAAGATCAACCTGGATTTCGACCAGAGCGCCAAAAAAGTCACCGGCTTTGAAAACAAAGACCCGGTCAATGTCACGCTCGAAAGCGGCATGCTCGACAAGTCCACCTACCAGCTTGCTCTGCAACGCGATGTTGCCGCGGGCAAAAAAAGCATGAGCTACCGCGTGGTTGAGGGTACCGATACCGATACCTACGACTTCCGCGTGATCGGCTCGGAAAAGGTCCAGACTAAGGTCGGTTCGATCGACGCGATCAAGGTCGAGCGCGTGCGTGATCCGTCCCAGAGCAAGCGCATCACCCAGATGTGGTTTGCCAAGGACCAGGGCGGTATCCTGGTTGCCCTGCGTCAGGTTGAGACCGATGGCAAGGAATACAACATCATGCTGCAGGATGGCACTGTTGACGGTAAGGCCGTCAAGGGTAGCTGATTGGGCTGATGTGCTGGAAAGAGCCTCGCTGAATGCGGGGCTTTTTTTTGCCTGGAATTTTAGGCGCGGCCACTACCGCTATCGCAGACAAGCCAGCTCCCACAGGGGAATGCATTTCAAGGTGGGAGCTGGCTTGCCTGCGATAGCGATACCGAGGTCAACCTAGCCGCCCTGAACATGAAACTTTTGTCATAAAGCCCCGGAGGTGGCGACGCAATGCCTCGGTTTACGCGGCCTGTAGCATTGTTGCGCTTTCTGCAATGAATTATTGCGCGCAAAATCAGTTTACTTAGCAAGCTAACAAATCATATAACAGAGGCCTGCGACGACTTGCCGCAGATCAACCAGAGATTGGAGCAAGCAGATGACTGTAAAAGTAACTGAACGCGACGATGAACATATGTCCCATGAAGCCGTAGGCCACGGGATTCACATCTGGGATGTCCATCAGCAAGACGTATTGGTCGGCATGTTTCACAACGAGAGCGACGCCCACAATTATAAAAACGAGCTCGAAACTCTCGAACTGCAACGCCAGGCAAAAAGCTCCTGAAGCTCTGAAATCATGTGGACGCCCGGCCCACGCAGCCGGGCCGTCTACAAGGAACCGCGCCTTTGGAGCGCGGTTTTTTTGTCAATAATCGCCATAAATTAATGTAACAAAAACACACACAAATAATGATTCTCGATATCATTCGTTCGCTTTTCATTCAGGCTCACGAATCAGGGAATCAATTAGATGCATGGAAATAGCAGCAAGCCAGAAAACGCGTTACTGGAACGCTGGAGCGAAGCACTTGCCACTGCGCAATTTCAGGCCAGCCACATCAGCCTCCAAGCCCTGATCAACACGCTGGCACCCGCCGCCGAACGTAGCTTCCAACGCCTGATCCAAGCTTTGTTTCGTGAAAGCCTGCTGGACTCCAGCACCCTCATTTATGACGAACGTGGGCATTGCTCGCTGATACTGCCTTGCCAAGCCCGACTACGTTTCGAACATTTGCGGCCTGGCCGCATGGCAAGCTGGGACCTGCGCGGCGAAGTCATCCTGTTGCGCGAAGGCCAGCCCGAACAGAAAATCCAGTTCCCCTCACAGTTGTTGACGTTGCTTAACGCCAGCCTTGAGTCGCCTGCCGACCGGGAAGTGCTCAACCGCCTCAACGTCGAGATCGACGATAGCTTCATCAACGACACCTTGTGCCTGGCCTTCCACGAGCAATGGACGCTCAAGCTGCATGCGTCCATGGACCCGGTGCATCAAGACAATCTCTTGAGTCATCTCAAAAACAGCCCGAGCGTTATCAACCCGACTTCCGTGCTTGAGCAGTGGGGAACATTGGGTCACCCATGGCACCCCAACTACAAGACCAAGCTGGGCCTGAATACCGAGCAGGTGATCAATTATTCGCCGGAATTCGAAGCACGCTTCCCGGTGCTGCTGTGCGCACTGCATCGCCAATTTGCCCATGTCGAAAGTTTGGCCGGGACTACAGATTACTGGCAGTGGTGGAGCAACCACTTTCCACAGGCAGCGCAGCAATTAACCGCAACCCTTCAAGCACAGGGCCTCGAGGCTGGCGATTATCTGCCGTTGCCCTCCCATCCCTGGCAGGCACGCCAGGAGCTGCCTCAGCTGTTCGCCGATGCAATCGGCGACAAGCTGCTGGTGCTGACCGATATCGTCGCGTTTACCGCCCACCCCACCATGTCATTCAGAACCGTGTTGCCTGAAGGCCGTTGCGATGCGCCGATGGTCAAGCTGCCCGTGTCACTGCGCCTGACCAGTGTACAGCGCACCGTATCGCCGCGTTCAGCGCGCATGGGCCCACGGATCAGCCATTTGCTACTGAGCATCTTGGAACGCGAGCCTGCGATCCAGAACATCCTCAGCATCATTCCCGAGCGGATCGGTGTGCATTTCCAGCCGGTACCGGCCAATGACGAGCACTCCCGCCATTTGGCGGTGCTCTATCGCGACAATCCCCAGAGCCAGCTCCAGCCAGGGGAAATGGCCGTGCCAGTGGGCAGCCTGTTTGCCATTGATCAACACGGCCAGCCGCTGCTGCGCCAATGGGTGCGCCTGAGCCAAGGCAAGGATGACGCGGCGGCCATGCTCGCGTTCTTCCATGACTACGCAGCGATCACCGTGCCAGCACTGCTGGGCATGTACTTGCGTTATGGCATCGCTTTTGAGGCCCATCAGCAAAATTCCTTCATGGTGATGGCCGAAGACGGACAATTGAGCCGCCTGTTGCTGCGCGACTTCGGCGATATCCGAATCGACCGCAAAACCTTGCACGCCCACGGCCTGGACATTGAACTGCACGACCCGAAGATGACGCTGTACGACGACGCAGGTTTCGTACGGGACAAGCTGCTGCACACCGTATTCATGTGCCATCTGGGCGAGCTCATCCTGCTTGCCGCGCGCCACTTCGACATCCCCCAGGCGCTGCTCTGGAATGAACTGTCGGCACAGGTCAGCCAGTGTTTTGACGACCTGCGTTCGCAGGTTGATCCGCAGCGCTGGGCCACCGAGCGCGAAGCACTGCTGGAGCACGCGTGGCCGGCCAAGTCGTTCATGCGCATGCGCCTGCTGGAGAGTCATGCCGATATCGTCGGGCGGTTGCCTAACCCGTTGAGCGCGGCCGCCAATGCCGACTAACAACACAGCGCTGCGGCTGCTGGTGGTGATTCAGTTGGTGTCGATGGGGGCGATGGAGATGAGCGGACCGTTTTGGCCGCTGCAAATCCAGAAGCTGTTGGGCGTCGCCAATGCCCAGTACACCGGCCTGCTGTCTTCGCTGGTGTATGCCGGGCCAATGATGGCGGCGATGATCCTGACGCCTATGTGGGGAAGACTGGGCGACCGCACCGGCCATAAGCTCATGATCATCCGCGCGCTGCTGGCGTTAGCGGTGTGCCAGGCGCTGGCTGCAATTACACCTGATCCATGGTGGCTGGTGGCTATCCGTGTAGTACAAGGCGCATTGGCTGGTTTCATCGCCGCAGCCCAAGCCTACGCGCTGGCCTGCTGCGGCGACGGCGGACGGGGGCACATTCTTGCGCGGCTGCAATCAGCCACTGCCGTAGGCTCCCTGGCCGGGCCGGTGTTGGGCGGCTGGCTGATGGACATATCCGGTTTCGCATTGCTGTGCTACAGCGCCACCGCCGTCTGCCTGTTGTGCGCGATAATCAGCGCGTTCTTGCCCAGCGATTCACCACGATCCAGACCTGCCCGCCCATCGAAGCCTGTCGCACTGCCCAAAGGCTGGCTTGGCGCGATGTTGGGGATCATCGTATTGATCCAGGCGGCCAGGATGATGCCGCAACCGTTTTACGCGTTATATGTTGCCGAGGTTTTGCAGGCGCCCGCGTGGCTGATCGGCGCCAGCTACGGCGCCAGCGCCTTGACCCTGGCACTGTCCGCGCCGTTATGGGGCCGCCTGTTCGATCGACATCAACCAGCGCATACGCTGCGTATCATCGAGTGGGTCACCTGGGCCTGCGCGCTCACGCTGGCCTGCACGGCGCTGGCCAATGAGTGGTTGGGGTTCATCGCCAGCCGGCTGCTGTGGGGCGTGTGGCAGGGTGCTTTGTTGCCCGTGGCCTACACACTGATCGCCAATACCGTCGCGTCCAGCCAGCAGGGTTTCGCCCTGGGCATGGGCAACAGCGCCGCCAAAGCAGGTGCGCTGTGCGGCGCATTGATAGGCGGTATCGGCATGGGATGGGTGGGTCTGGCGCACAGCTTCTGGCTGGTCGCACTGACCTATGCATTGGCCGCCGTGAGTATCCGCGCGATCCGTTCCTATACGCGAGCGCCTGAGACACCCGATTTTTCTGTCAATACTTCTAATAACTCTGAGACAAACCCATGAATAAATCGCAATTGGCCGTTCTGCTGCCGCTTCTCGGCTCGATGAGTGCGCCCGCCTGGGCCGATCAGACAGAACAGACACCGGCAGCGCCGACCAGCCTGCAATTACAGGCAACAGTCGTATCGGCCACGCGCAGCGAAACAAGCATTGCGCAGATTCCAGGCTCGGTGCAGGTGATCAATGAAGCGCAAATCCGCCAGCAGACGGGTGCAGGACGTCGGGTCGCCGATATCCTCGGCCAATTGGTGCCTGGCATTGCGCCTTCCAGCGGCGGTATGAGCAACTTCGGCCAGACGCTTCGCGGGCGTAATACCCTGATCCTGATCGACGGGGTTTCGCAAAACGCCACCCGCGATAACTTCCGCCAGCTCAACAGCGTGGCACCAGAAAGCATCGAGCGTATCGAAGTGATCTCCGGCGCCAGCAGTGTCTACGGCGCAGGCGCCTCGGGCGGCATCATCAACATCATCACCAAACGCAACCAAGGTGAAGACCTGGCGTTCAGCAGCAAGATCGGCATGACCGCCGGCAACAACTTCAGCCACAAGGGGTTCGCTTATCAAGCGTTCCAAAGCGCCACCGGGCGCAAGGGCCCGGTGGACTGGTACCTCTCGGGCAACACCGTGCAGCGCAACGATCAGTTCGACGGTAATGGCAAGCGCATTCCCCAGGACACGTCCCAGGGCAGCAACATGGACACCGATACCTACGACCTGCAAGGTCGCTTCGGCTATGAGCTTGATGACGACAAGAAGATCAGCCTGTCGCTGCAAGACTATAAAGACGAACAAGACACTCGCTACACCAAGAACCCCCGCATCACCAGCAACGCAGTCGCCGTAAAAGGCCTGGACCTGGGCGACCAACCCTACACCCATAACCAGGCGGTCAACCTCAACTACGCCGACAAGGATTTTTACGGTCAGGGTTTGCAGGTGGAAAGTTACTGGCGGCGGGCGGATGCGCTGTTCTTCCCAGACCTGTCCCGGGGTCGGGCAGGCGTGTCAGACAACAACAGCGTGCAGGATGTCTACGGCCTGCGGGCGGCGATCGACACACAAATGCCGGACATCGGCCCGGCAACGGGCAACCTGGTATGGGGCGCGGACTACGACCATGAAACCTCACGCCAGCGTGGCGACCAATACCGGGTCAATGGCCTGACCTACACCAAAACCGGTACCACGTTCGAACTGGGTCCGGATATCGAGACCACCACCAAAGCCATCTTTGGCCAACTGTCCTACGACATCGACAACTGGACCTTGCGCGGTGGCGTACGTCGCGAATGGATTGAGAGCAAGGTCTCCGACAGCATCGCGTATGGCGAAATCGTCCAGACCGGCAACCGTGCGACACTGCCCGGTGGCACGCTCAAATACGATGACACGCTGTATAACCTCGGTGCGGTGTACCACCTGACCGACAACCAGGATGTGTTCGTCAACTTCAGCCAGGGCTTTTCCCTACCGGATATCCAGCGCTTCCTGCGTGACGTGAACAGCAAATACGATATCCAGGATCTCAATGCCCAGGCCTTGAAAGTCGACAGCTACGAGCTGGGCTGGCGTGGCGACTGGGACAAGTGGCAGGCCAGTGTCACCGCGTATGAAAACACCTCGGATGTCACCCAGTTTTATGATGCCAATGATCGTGTACTGCGCCTGATCAATCAGAAAGAACGCGTGCGTGGCGTCGAGACCGGCCTGACCTATAACATCAGCGACCAATGGTCTGTCGGCGGTACCTACGCGTACGCCAAAGGCGAGACCCAGCAGAACGGCAAGTGGATCGACTTGCCTGCCACCCGCATCTCCCCCGCCAAGACCACAGCCTTTGTCGGCTATGAACGTGACGACTACAGCCTGCGCTTGCAGGGCATGCGCCTGGCCAATTACGACGCGGCGGCCAAGGACAACAACGGTCGCGATATCCAGGGCTACACCCTGGTCGACCTGCTCGGCTCGGTAAGGCTGCCGGTAGGTCGCCTGGAAGGTGCGGTGTACAACCTCACCAACCGCAACTACCAGAACATGTTCGCCCAGGCCAATGCCCGCGCACCGTACCCGAATGCCGAGGGTCGTACCTTCAGCCTGAGTTACGCAGTGGATTGGTAACAGGCTGGTGCTGCACGTTTAAATACAAACCCCGCCATTTGGCGGGGTTTGTCGTTTTTAGCGGTTTACCACATCAGATCATCTGGGATCTGGTAAGCGGCGTACGGATCGTCCTCATCCGGCACCTGGCTTTCGGTGAGGATGTTGAGCTGCACGATACGCTCCGGAGCACGCTCCTGGATCTTCAGCGCCGCCTCGCGCGGGATCACCTCGTAGCCGCCACCGTGGTGCACGATCGCCAGGGAACCGTTGCTCAGCTTGTTACGCATCAAGGTGTTGACCGACAGGCGCTTGACCTTCTTGTCATCCACGAAGTTGTAGTAGTCCTCGGTGGTCAGCTTGGGCAGGCGCGAGGTCTCGATCAGTTGCTTGACCTGGGCAGTACGCGCCTTGGCCTCGGCTTTTTCCTGCTGCTGACGGTTCAGCTCCTGGTCACGCTTGACCTTCTCGGCCTGGGCCTCGGCGGCCAGGCGCGCCTGGGTATCATCAACTTCGGCCTGGCCTTTGTGGACCAGGCGCTGCTGTTTCTGTTTCTCTTTGCCGACCTGCTTGGCCTGCTTTTGGTTGACCAGACCTGCTTTGAGCAACTGGTCGCGAAGGGAAAGGCTCATGGTGCTTACTCACTTAGGCAACTGCTCAACCGCAGCTGGACACATTCTTTTCTTGGCGTTTGGCTTCGCCCCAGAGGGCGTCCAACTCTTCGAGGGTGCAATCTTCTATGGGTTGGTGCGTATCGCGCAATGCTTGTTCGATAAATCGGAAACGTCGTTCGAACTTGGCATTGGCACCGCGCAAGGCGGTTTCCGGGTCGACCTTGAGGTGACGCGCCAGGTTGACCGCGGCAAACAACAGGTCGCCCACTTCATCGGCGATAGCCACCGAGTCGTTATCGGCCATGGCTTCGAGCACTTCGTCCAACTCTTCGCGCACGTTATCCACCACCGGCAACGCGGATGGCCAGTCGAAACCGACCTGGCTGGCGCGCTTTTGCAATTTGGCCGCGCGGGACAACGACGGTAAGGCGGTGGGCACATCATCGAGCAGGGAGAGTTGCTCGGGAGCGTCGGACTTTTCTGCGCGCTCCTCGGCCTTGATCTGCTCCCAGCGCTCCTTGACCTGTTCTTCGCTCAACTGCGGGATATCCAGCGGTGCGTACAGGTCGCCCGTTGGGAACACGTGAGGATGCCGGCGAATCAACTTACGGGTGATGCTGTCGATCACGCCGGCAAATTCGAAGCGCCCTTCTTCCCGGGCCAGTTGGCTGTAATACACCACCTGGAACAGCAGATCGCCCAACTCGCCTTGCAGATGATCAAAGTCGCCGCGCTCGATGGCGTCGGCCACTTCGTAGGCTTCTTCCAGCGTGTGCGGGACGATGGTGGCGTAGGTTTGCTTGATGTCCCACGGGCAGCCGTATTGCGGGTCGCGCAGGCGGCTCATCAGGTGCAGCAGGTCTTCGAGTGAATACATCGTATCTCTTTCCGCTGAAAATCCAATGTGGGCGCTGGCTTGCCTGCGATGCTCGCGACTCGGTGCTTCAGTTAAACCGAGGTGATGCTATCGCAGGCAAGCCAGCTCCCACATGAAGCAGCTAACACAATTCAGTTCGCGCCCATCCAGCTATTCATGGTGTGCGGTTGCGCCGGGTTTCGATGATGTTCGGCAACTGGGAAATCCGCCCCAGCAACCGCCCGAGTGCGTCCAACCCCGGAATCTCGATGGTCAACGACATCAACGCAGTGTTGTCTTCCTTGTTCGAACGGGTGTTGACCGCCAGCACGTTGATCCGCTCATTGAGCAGCACTTGCGAGACGTCACGCAGCAGGCCGGAACGGTCGTAGGCACGGATGATGATGTCCACCGGATAAGTGAGCACCGGCACCGGGCCCCAGCTGACCTGGATGATCCGCTCCGGTTCGCGCCCGCCCAACTGCAGCACCGAGGCGCAATCCTGGCGGTGAATGCTCACGCCACGGCCCTGGGTGATGTAGCCGACAATGGCGTCGCCCGGCAGTGGCTGGCAGCAGCCGGCCATTTGCGTCATCAGGTTACCCACGCCCTGGATCTGAATATCGCCGCGCTTGCCCGGCTTGTAGCCCGTGGCTTTGCGCGGGATCAGCTCCAGCTGTTCGTTGCCGCGCTCCGGCTCGACCAGTTGCTGGGCCAGGTTGACCAGTTGCGCCAGGCGCAGGTCACCCGCACCGAGGGCGGCGAACATGTCTTCGGCGATCTTCATGTTGGCCTTTTCGGCCAGCTTGTCGAAGTCCACCTGAGGCAGGCCCAGGCGCGCCAGTTCGCGTTCAAGCAAGGTCTTGCCGGCGGCAACGTTCTGGTCACGCGCCTGCAGCTTGAACCAGTGGACGATCTTCGCCCGCGCCCGCGAGGTGGTGATGTAGCCCAGGTTAGGGTTCAGCCAGTCGCGGCTCGGCGTGCCGTGCTTGCTGGTGATGATCTCGACCTGTTCACCGGTTTGCAGGCTGTAGTTGAGCGGCACGATGCGCCCGTTGATCTTGGCGCCGCGGCAGTTATGGCCGATTTCGGTGTGCACGCGGTAGGCGAAGTCCAGCGGCGTGGCGCCCTTGGGCAAGTCAATAGCGTGGCCGTCAGGCGTGAAGATATAGACCCGGTCCGGCTCGATATCCACCCGCAGTTGTTCGGCCAGGCCGCCGATGTCGCCGAGCTCCTCGTGCCATTCCAGCACTTGGCGCAGCCAGGAAATTTTCTCTTCGTACTGGTTGGACCCGGCCTTGACGTCGGTGCCCTTGTAGCGCCAGTGCGCACACACCCCCAGCTCGGCCTCTTCGTGCATGGCGTGGGTGCGGATCTGCACTTCCAGCACCTTGCCTTCAGGGCCGATTACCGCCGTGTGCAGCGAGCGATAGCCGTTTTCCTTGGGGTTGGCGATGTAGTCGTCGAATTCCTTGGGAATGTGCCGCCACAGCGTGTGGACGATACCCAGCGCGGTGTAGCAGTCGCGCATTTCCGGCACGAGCACGCGCACCGCACGCACGTCGTAGATCTGGCTGAAGGCCAGGCCCTTGCGCTGCATTTTGCGCCAGATGGAATAGATATGCTTGGCGCGGCCGCTGATGTCGGCGTCCACGCCAGTGGCTTGCAACTCCGAACGCAACTGGCCCATCACGTCGCTGATAAAGCGCTCGCGGTCCAGGCGCCGTTCGTGCAGCAGCGTAGCGATCTGTTTGTACTGGTCGGGTTCCAGGTAGCGGAAGGACAAATCCTCCAGCTCCCACTTGATATGGCCGATGCCCAGGCGATGGGCCAGCGGCGCGTAGATGTCGAAGACTTCGCGGGCCACGCGGTTGCGCTTTTCGTCATCAGCGGTCTTCACCGCCCGGATCGCGCAGGTGCGTTCGGCCAGCTTGATCAGGGCGACGCGTACGTCGTCGACCATCGCCACCAGCATTTTGCGCAGGTTCTCTACCTGGCCCTGGGTGCCCAGCACCATCGACTGGCGCGGGCTGAGACTGGCGCTGATGGCCGCCATGCGCAGCACGCCGTCGATCAGCTTGGCCACCACCGCGCCGAAACGCTGGCTGACCAGCGGCAACGCAATGTGCCCTTCGCGCACGCCGCGATAGAGCACGGCGGCGATCAGCGAATCCTGGTCCAGCTTGAGATCGGCCAGGATCTCGGCGATTTCCAGGCCAGTGCGAAAACTTGAAGTGCCTTCGGCCCACAGGTTCTTGGCCGCATTGTCTTGCTGTTCAGACTCACGAGCGAACTCGCAGGCTGCTTTCAAGGCTTCACGGTCCAGTGCCGGGTCGACACTGACGGCATGATCCAGCCATGCCTCGAGATTGATACTGCCGTCGGTGTTGATCGGCTGGTGTGCTCTCACCTGTACCATCTTGCTTACCTTCCCTACGACGCACCTTCGATGCGCCAAAATCATCGCCGACTTTTACTGCGAGCTCCGTGGCAGTGTTCAGGCCCTGGAGAACGCAGGCCAGTCGGATTAAACGGGCATCCTAGCCCGCTTCAAATAACGCCATGGCCTCGACATGCGCGGTCTGCGGAAACATGTCGAGGATCCCGGCACGCTTTAGCCGGTAGCCTTGCTTGACCAACTCAACCGTGTCCCGCGCCAGCGTGGCTGGGTTGCAGGACACATACACCAGGCGCTTGGCCCCCAAGGCTGCAAGTTTGCGCACAACCTCCAGGGCACCATCGCGGGGTGGGTCCAAGAGTACCGCAGAAAAGCCCTGTTTGGCCCATTCTGCGTCAGTCAAAGGCTGGGACAAATCCGCCTGAAAAAACTGTGCGTTATGCAAATGGTTGCTGACGGCATTGAGCGCCGCACGGTCCACCATGGCCTGCACGCCCTCCACCGCCACCACTTCGCGCACATTGCGAGCCAGTGGCAGGGCAAAGTTGCCCAGGCCGCAAAACAGGTCCAGTACCCGTTCGTCGGCTTGTGGCGCCAGCCAATGCAGCGCTTGGGCGACCATCGCCTGGTTGACCCCGGCATTGACCTGCACAAAGTCGCCCGGTCGGTACGCCAGCTCCAAGTCCCAGGCATCCAAACGAAAGCCCAGGGCCTGACCCGGCTCAACGGGCTCCGGCTGCCCTTCCCCGTGCAGCCACAATTGGGCGTCATGGAAGGTGCAGAATTCCTTGAGGATCTGCAGGTCAGCCTCGGACAACGGCGCCATATGCCGCAGCAACACGGCGATGGACGAACCGCTGAACAACTCGACATGCCCCAACGCCTGCGGTTTGCTCAAGCGACGCAGCATCGCTGGCAAACGCTGCATGATCGGTTGCAAGGCCTGTACCAGCACCGGGCAATCATCGATAGCGACGATGTCTTGGCTGGCCACGGCGCGAAAACCCACTTCGAGTTGCTTCGCCTTGGCGTCCCAACGCACGGCTACGCGGGCGCGGCGCCGATAACCGAACTCCGGCCCGCTCAACGGCGCGGCCCACTCTTGCGGTTCGACACCTGCCACCCGCGACAGTTGCTCGGCGAGCATGCGCTGTTTCAGGGCAAGTTGCTGGTCATGAGGCAGATGCTGCACGCTGCAGCCGCCACAGCGGCCAACATGAGCGCAGGGCGCAGGGCGCCGCAGCTCACTCGCCTGGAACACCCGCTCGGTGCGCGCCTCGACCACTTTGCCATGGGCGCCCAACACCCGTGCTTCCACCTCTTCGCCGGCCAACGCACCATTCACAAACCAGGTGCGGCCCTCAAAGAACACGATGCCCCGGCCGTCATTGGCCAGGCGCTCGATGGTCAGGCGCTGTTTCTTGCCCACGGGTATCTGTGGGGCCCGGCTGCCGCCCGTCGGTTGGAAGCGCAGGCCTCTCTCGTGCTTGGCCATCAGTTGGGTTCGTCGAAAATGCCGGTCGACAGGTAACGGTCGCCTCGGTCACAGATGATCGCGACGATCACCGCGTTTTCCACTTCTTTGGACAAGCGCAACATACCGGCCACCGCGCCACCGGAGGACACGCCACAGAAGATGCCTTCCTCACGGGCCAGGCGCCGGGTGGTGTCTTCGGCTTCGCGCTGGGCCATGTCGATGATGCGGTCTACCCGCGTGGCGTTGTAGATCTTCGGCAAATACTCTTCGGGCCAACGACGAATACCCGGGATGGCCGCGCCTTCCATCGGTTGCAAGCCGACGATCTGGATCGCCGGGTTCTGCTCCTTGAGGTAGCGCGAGTTGCCCATGATGGTACCGGTGGTACCCATGGAGCTGACGAAGTGAGTGATGGTGCCCTGCGTCTGGCGCCAGATCTCCGGGCCGGTGCTGGTGTAGTGCGCCTCGGGGTTGTCGCCGTTGGCGAACTGATCGAGCACCACGCCACGGCCTTCGGCGGCCATGCGCTCGGCAAGATCGCGGGCGCCTTCCATGCCTTCTTCCTGGGTAACCAAGATGAGTTGGGCGCCATACGCGGTCATCGCCGCCTTGCGCTCGGCGCTGCCGTTGTCGGGCATGATCAACACCATTTTGTAGCCCTTGATCGCCGCGGCCATGGCCAGGGCGATCCCGGTGTTACCCGAGGTGGCTTCGATCAGGGTGTCGCCGGGCTTGATCTGCCCACGCAACTCGGCGCGGGCGATCATCGACAGCGCCGGGCGGTCTTTGACCGAGCCGGCCGGGTTGTTGCCCTCAAGTTTGAGCAACAGGGTATTGCTGGTTTCACCCGCCATGCGTTGCAAGCGGACCAGGGGCGTGTTGCCGACGCAATCGGCGATTGTTGGGTACTGCAAGGTCATGGCGTATTCGCAATCCAGACTGCGGGGCGCACATCATACCGGGAAAGGCCGGCGGGCCATATCACGCAAAGTGCGGTGCTTATGGCTTAAAGGCATAAGCAGCGTTTATGTCGGGTCGCTATGATTACGCTGGAAAACTTCAGCGCCCATCGCGGCAATCTGCCCTTCGATCAGCGCTTCAAAGGGTTTGAGCAGTGGCTCAAACGATGTTGGCGCTTCCAGCACTTGCAACGCTTGCGTGATCGCTTCGACCGTCGATAAGGCGCCAGGCCCCGGCGCCTTGCGCAAGCGATAGCGGGAAACACCGCCGTCGGCCAATGTCACCCGGGGCAGCGCCGCCAACAAAGGGTTGAGGTGCAACAGCTTGCGTGCCTTGCGCCAGGTGCCATCGGGAACCACTAACAGCAGTGGCTGATCGTCAGGTGCGTAGGCGTGCAGCGGCTCGGCGTCATCCGCCGGGAACAACAGGCGTGCTCGATAGCCAGGCGGGTTCAATAGCATAGGCAGATCATCAAACACCTCCCCCACCACCAACTGCGCGTTGTTCAGGCCCAACGCCGCCAACCGCGCAGTATTGAGCGCATGGCCGACCTCGCTCGGGTGCTGCAACAGCAACACGCGGGTGCGGCTGTCGAGGTGGGGGATCAGCGCACAGAGGCAGTGCGTGGTCGGGCGCAGGCAGCGCGGGCAGTGGGGTCGGGACATGGTGTTTTCAGGCCTGGTTGAGCTGGGTCTTGAGCAAATCGCGAAAAGTCTGGATCAGTGGCTCGCGGCTGCGGCCACGGCGCATGATCATCGAAAACGGCGCCTGGTAACCGAAGGTGGCTGGCAGCAAAACGCGCAGGTCGCCCTTGTCCGCCCAGGCCTGGGCGTAGTGCTCCGGCAGGTAGCCAATATAAGCGCCCGACAACACCAGAATCAGCTGCGCCTCCATACTTTCCACCGTCGCAGCGCTGTGCTTGAAGCCGTGGCGCGCCAGCTCGGCCTGGCTCCAGTAACCTCGCCCGACCATGCGTTGCTGGGTGATCACTTGTTCCGGGATGCGCCGCTCGTTGAACAAAGGATGTCGGGTGCTGCAATACAGCCAGTGCTGTTCGCGGTACAGCGGCATGTAGATCAGCCCGCTCATGCGGTTGGAAAACGCGCCGATGGCCAGGTCCAGGCGGTTGTCCTGCACCCCCAGTTGCAATTCGTAGGGGCTCATCACCGACAGGTGCAAATGCACTGCCGGGTGCTCCAGGCTGTAGGCGCCAATCACTTCAGCGAACGGCAAGGCCTTGTCGCTGACGGTGGAGTCGAGCACCCCGAGTTTGAGGGTGCCGCGCAATTCGCCTTTCAACGCAGCGGCGTATTGCTCGAAACCTTCGAGTTCGCCCAACAGGCGCAAGGTTTCCTGATGAAACAGCTCGCCCTTGCTGGTCAGGCTGAAGCCGCCACGGCCGCGATGGCACAGCACCAGACCCAAGGCCGATTCGAGTTGGCTCATGTAGGTGCTGATGGCCGACGTCGACAGGTTAAGTTCGTGCTGGGCGCTGGCAAACCCTTGATGGCGTACGACGCTGACGAAGATGCGCAGGAGTTTCAGGTCGGGCAAGGCGTTGGCCATGGGGGGCTCCAGGGGGGCACACTAAAATTGTGGGAGCTGGCTTGCCTGCGATGGCGCTGTATCAGCCACCCGGTCTATCCCTGACAGACCGCCATCGCAGGCAAGCCAGCTCCCACATTTGGATGGAGTTTACCCCAGGCTTTAGTTTAGAAAAATCTGAACTAAGTATTTGCCTCTGCCGATTCTTCCTACGCCAGGCTTTTCGCAGAATCGGCCCCTGACAACTAAAACAACGAGGCAATCCCGTGGACAAGATTCTCCACCAACCACTGGGCGGCAACGAAATGCCGCGCTTCGCCGGCATCGCCACCATGATGCGTCTTCCCCACCTGCAAACGGCCAAGGGCCTGGATGCTGCCTTTATCGGCGTACCCCTGGATATCGGCACCTCGCTGCGCGCCGGTACGCGCTTCGGCCCTCGGGAAATCCGCGCCGAATCGGTGATGATCCGGCCCTATAACATGGCCACCGGCGCCGCCCCGTTCGACTCACTGTCAGTGGCCGATATCGGCGACGTGGCGATCAATACCTTTAACCTGCTCGACGCGGTGCGCATCATCGAAGAGGCCTACGATGAGATTCTCGAGCACGACGTCATCCCCCTGACCCTGGGCGGCGACCACACCATCACCCTGCCGATCCTGCGGGCGATCCACAAAAAACATGGCAAGGTCGGGCTGGTGCATATCGATGCCCACGCCGACGTCAACGACCATATGTTCGGCGAGAAAATTGCCCACGGCACCACCTTCCGCCGCGCCGTGGAAGAAGGCTTGCTCGATTGCGACCGCGTGGTGCAGATCGGCTTGCGTGCCCAGGGGTATACCGCCGAAGACTTCAACTGGAGCCGTAAGCAAGGCTTTCGCGTGGTCCAGGCCGAAGAATGCTGGCATCACTCCCTGGCGCCGCTGATGGCCGAAGTGCGAGAAAAAGTCGGCGGCGGCCCGGTGTACCTGAGCTTCGACATCGATGGCATCGACCCCGCCTGGGCGCCCGGCACCGGCACCCCGGAAATCGGCGGGCTGACCACCATCCAGGCCATCGAAATCATCCGCGGCTGCCAGGGCCTCGATCTGATTGGTTGCGACTTGGTAGAAGTGTCGCCGCCCTACGACACCACCGGCAACACCTCGCTGCTGGGCGCCAACTTGCTGTACGAGATGCTCTGCGTACTGCCTGGCGTCGCGCATCGCTGATACAGCGTCTTCACATTAACAATCAAGGGGATCTAACAGGTCCCCACAACGATGTACCTGACTTTCGCTCGCGTGTTTACCGAGCCAGCTGCCGCCTGATCGCCCATAAAAAATATAATCGGAGAACCGCCGTCATGGCTTTGGATTTATTCGTCGTACTCATCTACGCCGCCGGCATGCTGGTGCTCGGCTACTACGGCATGCGTCGCGCCAAGACCCACGAAGACTACCTGGTCGCCGGCCGTAACCTCGGCCCGTCCCTGTACATGGGCACCATGGCCGCCACGGTACTAGGCGGTGCCTCCACCGTCGGCACCGTGCGCCTGGGGTATGTGCATGGTATTTCGGGTTTCTGGCTGTGCGCCGCACTCGGCGCGGGCATCATTGCCCTGAACCTGTTCCTGGCCAAGCCCCTGTTGAAGCTGAAAATCTTCACCGTCACCCAGGTCCTGGAAAAACGCTATAACCCCATGGCCCGCCAGGCCAGCGCGGTGATCATGCTGGCCTACGCGCTGATGATCGGCGTGACCTCGATCCTGGCCATCGGCACCGTGCTGCAAGTGCTGTTCGACCTGCCGTTCTGGATGTCGGTACTGGTGGGCGGCGGCGTGGTGGTGGTGTATTCGACCATCGGTGGCATGTGGTCGCTGACCCTCACCGATATTGTGCAATTTGTGATCAAGACCGTCGGTCTGATGTTCATCCTCTTGCCGATCTGCCTGTACCGCGTCGGTGGCTGGGATGAGCTGGTGGCCAAGCTGCCGACGTCGAACTTCAGCTTCACCGCGATCGGCTGGGACACGATCATCACCTACTTCATGATCTACTTCTTCGGCATCCTGATCGGCCAGGATATATGGCAACGGGTGTTCACCGCCCGTGACGAAAAGGTCGCCCAGTACGCAGGCACTTTCGCCGGCTTCTATTGCATCCTGTACGGCCTGGCCTGTGCGCTGATCGGCATGGCCGCCCATGTGCTGATCCCGGACCTGGACAACGTCAACAATGCCTTCGCCGCGATCGTCAAAGCTTCGCTGCCGGACGGCATTCGCGGCCTGGTCATCGCCGCCGCGCTGGCCGCCATGATGTCCACCGCCAGCGCCGGCCTGCTCGCCGCCTCCACCGTGTTGACCGAAGACCTGCTGCCCCGCCTGCGCGGCGGCAAGGCGTCGAGCCTGCGTATCAACCGCCTGTTTACCCTGTTGACCGGCATTGCCGTGCTGGGCATCGCGTTAGTGGTGAACGATGTGATCAGCGCCCTGACCCTGGCCTATAACCTGTTGGTGGGCGGCATGTTGGTGCCCTTGATCGGCGCGATCTTCTGGAAACGCGCGACGACCTCGGGCGCAATCACCTCCATGAGCCTGGGCTTTGTGACCGCGCTGGTATTCATGTTCAAGGATGGGCTGGATGCAAACACACCGATCTACTACAGCCTGGCGGTGGCGCTGGCGAGCTTTGTGCTGGTGAGCTTGCTGTCGCGTCGGCCGGCCAAGGTGGCGGCTGCGGCGGTTTAAGCTATAACAGGGACGGGGATATTTTCTTCAGCGGGCGCGACGTCGGAGGTCGCGCCCGTTTTTTTCGCCTGATAGAAAGTAATTGTGGGAGCGGGCTTGCTCGCTCCCACATTTTTTGGACCGCGTGATTAGCGGCGACGTGGCCGACGCTGCTCGTCATCCGTGCGGATCGGCACCGGTTGCAGTGGAGGCTCGATCAAGCCCAATGCAACGCCAAGGTCGTGGAGCCAGTTTTGGATTTTCTCTTTCATGATTGCCCCCTTTGAGGGTAGTGCTGGCCGGCGTGAGTTCTGTCGCCGTTTCCTACAGTGATAGTAGCCCTAAGTCCTAGGTAATGCTTGAAGGAAACCACAACGAACTATTACTGAATTGATCCGAATCCTGACGGATCGTTCAAGCAATGGCACGTGTGTCTTGCACGCATCGCGGATTGCCGTCTTGCTGCAGGTCGATCCATGCATTGAGGTTAGCGCCGAGCATACCCTTTCGCCACATCAGCCAGGTGGTCGCAGTGGCAAAAGGCCCGGTCAGCGGATGAACGGACACGCTGTCCTTGCCGGGCAGGCTGTCGAGCATGGATTCAGACATCAACGCCACGCCGGAACCTGCAATCACGCAGGCGAGCATGCCTTGGTAGGACTCGATCTCGATGGCTCGCCCCATCGCCACACGCTCGTGGGAAAACCAGGTTTCCAGGCGCGTGCGGTAGGCGCAACTGCGCCGGAACGTGAACACCGCACGGCCCGCCACATCCTGGGGGCCACGCACCGGCGGGTGATCGGCCTCGCAAATCAGCACCAGGCGCTCTTCGCACAGCGGTACGCCATCCAGGGTGGCGATGGTCAGCGGGCCGTCGACAAAGGCTGCGTCCAGGCGCCCGGTAATCAGCCCTTCCAGCAACTCCCCACTGGGCGCCGACTGCACCTGCAGGTTCACCATGGGGTAAGTCTTGTGATAGCGCGCCAGCAGCTTTGGCAAATGAACCGCGGCGGTGCTGTACATGCTGCCCAAGACGAAGTCACCGGCCGGCTGCCCGCCTTGTACCGCGCCGTGGGCTTCGTCGTGCAGCGCCAGCAGGCGGGTGCTGTAATCCAGCAGTACTTTGCCCGCCGGAGAAAGCTGCAAACGCTGGCGCTCGCGCACGAACAGATCGACGCCCAGTTGCTCTTCCATTTGTTTAAGCCGGGTCGACAGGTTGGAGGGCACGCGGTGCAGGCGCTCAGCGGCGCGGGTGATGGAGCCCTCTTCCGCCACGGCCTGGAAAATGCGCAATTGACTGAACTCCATTACTTTCTCCAAAAATGAACAAGTTACTCACTATTATTCAATTTTACAGAAAGTCAATCCGTCTTAGCCTGCAAGGCATTCGCTTCTTTGCAGGAAACCTGAATATGTCCCCGCTGATTCGTTTACTCGCCAGCTTCGTCGCCCTGATGATGGCCATGGGCATTGGCCGCTTCGCCCTGACTCCGCAAATGCCGCATTTGCTCAGTGAAGGCCAGATCGACCTGACCGGCGCCGGCCTGCTCGCTGCCGCCAATTACCTGGGTTATTTCGTCGGCGCGGTGGACTCGATCTTTGCCCGTAGCCATCAGCATGTGCGCGGGCGCCTCTACGGCGGGTTGTGGCTGTGCGTATTGCTGACCCTGGCGTCCTACTGGGCTAACGGGTTCTGGCCGCATGTGCTGCTGCGCTTCGGCACCGGGGTCGCCAGTGCGTGGGCTCTGGTGATGATTACCAGCCTGAGCCAACCACTGGCGATTGCCGCCGGCCGTCCACGCCTGGGTGCGCTGGTGTTTGCAGGGCCGGGGTTGGGGATTGTGCTGACGGGGCTGCTGGCGCTGGTTTCCAACCTATTGGGGCAAAGCTCTGCAACGCTGTGGTTGCTCTACGGGACGGTGGCGCTGGTGATGTTGCTGGCGATCCTGCCATTTTTACCCAAGCCGGCCATCACTGTTACACAGGCCGCCAGCGCGGGGAGCAACGGCAGCATCGCGCACCTGTGCTGGATTTATTTCTTGTTCGGCCTGGGCTACATCATCCCGGCGACCTTTCTGTCGCAGATGGCCAGCGCTCAATTCCACGGGGCCTGGCAGGCCGATCTGTTCTGGCCCTACTTTGGCCTGGCGGCCGCGCTGGGAGTGGGGGTGGCCAGCCTGCGCCGCAAGCACCCGAATACCACCCGTCACTGGCTAATGGCGACTTTATGGCTGCAAGCGGCTGGGGTGTTCGCCTGCCTGCTTGGCAATGGCTGGGGCTTGGCGCTGGGCGTGTTGCTGTGCGGTGCGCCCTTTCTGGCCTGCATGCAACTGGTGATGGCGCGGCTCAGAGAAGTCGCGCCCCATGGCTACCAACGCAGCACGGGGTTGCTGACCGCCAGCTTCGCCGTCGGCCAATTGAGCGGGCCACTATTGGCGTCGGTCAGCAGCCATCTCAGTGGCGGCCTGCAACCGGCATTGGTCGTTGCCGGTACCGGGTTGTTATTAGGCGGTTCAGTACTGATCAACCGCCCTCTACCGCCGCAGCCGATTTGCACACAAGTGGCCAACAGTGCAGCTAATGGCGGTTAGGCACGTGCCCCACGCCATGTCCATCAGCGCCAACCCAGCGGACCAGCCTTGAAGCGTGGCCCAGTTGCTCAAGTCATAGGTGCCATAGGCCACCAGGCCAAGCAAGGCGCCCAAACGCGCAGCGCGCTGCCAACTGGCGCTGGGCAAGACCACCAATACTACGCAACCGAGGACATAAAGGAGATAGAACAATACCGCAGGCAGCAGGCGTGGCTGATCAAGCATCAGCGCGCCGAGCAGGGATTTGTAGGTGGAGCCCATGAGCACGCCGAGCCAGAGGCCGTCGAGGACCAGGAAGGCGAGCAAGGTGCCGAGGTAGGCAAAAACCGTTCTTTTCGACATGACACAACCCTGTAGGAGCGAGCTTGCTCGCGAAAAACGTACATCCGACGCCACACTGCGCCTGGAATATTTTCGCGAGCAAGCTCGCTCCTACAGGAGAGCAGCCTGTACTCAGCTTAGTTCAATGCGGTCCGCATGAATCACGATCTGCCCTTGCTTGTAGAGCGCACCAATGGCCTTCTTGAAGTTGCCCTTGCTCACGCCGAACAAGTTGCTGATCACCGCCGGGTCGCTTTTGTCGCTGACCGGCAGGGTGCCGTTGTTGTCGCGCAACTTCGCGAGGATCTTCGAGTTCAGGCTGGAGGCCGCTTCCTGGCCCACCGGTTGCAGGCTCAGGCTGATGTTGCCATCGGCGCGGATCTCTTTGATGAAACCCTTCTCTTCCTTACCCGGACGCAGGAACTTGAACACTTCGTTCTTGTGGATCAGGCCCCAGTGCTTGTTGTTGATGATCGCCTTGAAGCCCATGTCGGTGGCTTCGGCCACCAGCAGGTCGACTTCCTGGCCCACCTGGTAGTTGGCTGGCGTCTTGTCCAGGTAACGGTCAAGGCGAGCGGTGGCGGTGATGCGCTTGGTGTGCTTGTCGAGGTAGACGTGCACCACGCAATACTCACCTGCGGTCAGCTGGCGTTTTTCTTCCGAATACGGCAGCAGCAGATCCTTGGGCAAACCCCAATCAAGGAACACGCCAATGCTGTTGACTTCCACAACTTTCAAACTGGCAAATTCACCGACTTGAACTTTGGGTTTTTCGGTGGTGGCGATAAGTTTGTCATCGCTGTCCAGATAAATGAAAACGTTGAGCCAGTCTTCATCTTCACTGGGAATATCTTTAGGGATATACCGATTAGGCAAGAGGATTTCCCCATCTTGCGCACCATCGAGGTACAAACCAAAGTTAGTGTGCTTGACCACTTGCAAGCTGTTGTAGCGCCCGACTAAAGCCATTTCCAATACCCTCATTGCGTGGGCGGCATTCTACCCGAGTTGGGCCCTGCACGCGCGCGCGCCTGAAAAATCGCGGGCTGGCATGGCGTTCCAATGGCAGCGCCCCACTCGTCTGATCGTTCGGTTCACTTTGAGCAGGCCATCAGCGGGCCACCCGGCCTGTGGTTTCCAGCTAAAACAGTAAGTTAGCGCTTTATTTCGGCGTTGAACTTCGGCTATTTCCAGCGCTGGATATTAATCCTGAGGGATATTTGCCAAGCAATTGTCAAGTATTTCCTGTACGATGCCTGGCCAAGTTAATTTTCTACAGGTTAGTGGCCGCCATGCGTGTAAAAGCATCCAACAGCAAAGCAAAGCCAGCTCCCGCCGTTGAAACCAGCGAATCGATCAATAGCCAGATTGCTGCGTTCCTCAAGTCCGGCGGCGAAATCCAGCAAATTGCCAAGGGCGTGAGCGGCCAGACTTTCGGCCCGTCCAAGCAGATCAGCCTGGGCAAGAAGTAATAGTCATACCCTCGCACTGTATCTGGTCCCTAAGCGTCTTGCCTTCAAGGCGCTAGGACTAGAGTTGCAACCCCCTCCCAACACCTTCAATACGCAGCTAATCGACGAACGGGCCTCAACGCCTGGCATTCGCCGGTATCCTTGCACACGTCTAGCACGGGCATCCGCCTGAATCTTTCCGTTACTGCTCCTCGCTTTTCATGGAGTGAAGCATGCTTAAACGCTGTATTGTCGTGGTCAGCCTCCTGGTCGCCAGCCCTTTGGCCCAAGCGCATATCTTCCAGCGTGAACTGGGTGACTTCGACCTGAAATTAGGCACCACCCCCACCCGCACCATGGCCCAGGGCCTGGTCAAGCCGACCGCCCCTGGCAGCGACTCGTTCCACGGTGGCCTGGACCTTACCCACGATAGCGGCCTGTATTTCGGCCAGTTTTCCCCGAACATGGGCCTGTCGTCGGCCAATAACCTTGAAGTCGACTCCTACATGGGCTTCAAGCGTCCGTTCGACCAGACCCTGGGCTACGAAGTCGGCTTGATCCACTACAGCTACCCCAAGGTCAGCCCCCTCGATAGCCAGGAGTTCTACGGTGGGCTGAACCTGTTGGGCAACCGCTTTGGCGTGTCTTTCAGCAACGACCCCGACCGCCAGGACAGTACCCTGTTCGCCGACCTGGGCGGCACCCAGCCTTTTGGCATCGGCGTCAGCATGAAGTACACCACCCATCAACTGGGCACACCGGTCTCGGTAGAGAACGGCGCCATCAGCAGTTTCAGCGATTGGTCGGTGCAATTTTCCCGGGCCTGGAAAGGCATTGACCTGGACTTGATCTACAGCGGCTCCAGCCTCAGCGGCAGTGACTGCTCGGCCTACTCTGGACACAATTCGCAATGTGATGGGCTGTTGACCTTGAAGGCTGCACGGTCGTTTTATTGATGGGCTGAACTGTCGCACCCCGCGCAGGTTCACATGCATTAACGCCCTCCATGCAAGGACCTGCCCATGTTGCGCCGGCTCAAACTCCTGATGGTATTGCTGACCCTGAGCCTGGTGCTTGCCGGCTGTAATCGCGTGGGCCTGGCCTACCGAAACCTCGACGTGATCATCCCCTGGACCCTCAACGACTACCTGGACATGAATGCCGGGCAAAAGAGCTGGTTCAACGACACCCTCAAGGAGCACCTGGCCTGGCACTGCACTACGCAATTGCCTGGCTACCTGGACTGGCTCGACCGCCTGCAACAGATGGTCGACAGCAACCAGGTCACCGACGCCGCGTTGCAAACCCGTACTGTCGAAGCCAAACAGGCAATTGCCGAGATTGCGCGGGAAATCACCCCCTCAGCCGTGCAATTGCTGCAAGGCCTGGACGATCAGCAGGTCAAGGACATGAGCGACGCCCTGGCCAAGGACCTGCGTAAACGCCAGGACGAATACCTCAAGCCGCCGCTGGCCCAGCAAATCAAGGAACGCGCCGAACGCATGAGCAAGCGACTGGACGCCTGGATCGGCCCGTTGAGCCCAGGCCAGCAAAACCGCGTAACAGCCTGGTCCGCCGAGTTGGGCGCACAGAACCAGGCATGGATCGGCAACCGTGCCCATTGGCAGGCGCAATTTATCGAGGCGCTGCAACAGCGTCACAGTGCCGATTTCCCGCAGAAAATCCAGCAACTGCTGGTGGATCGCGAAAGCCTGTGGACCCCGCAATACCGCGCCGCCTACGCACAGACCGAAGCCGCCGCGCGCGGCTTGCTCGTGGACGTGATGGCCCAAAGCTCCCCAGCGCAGCGCGTGAAACTCACCCAGAAAATCGACAAGGTCCGCAGCGACTTCCAGACGCTTAAATGCCTGAAAAGCGCACAGTCTTAGTCAGGCGCCAAGGTGCCCAGCCAGGCCACCAGGCCAAGGATGAGCACCACAGCGCCAAACTCCAGGGCCATGCTGCGCCGTAACGCACGGATCGCCACGTTATAATCGCCCGCCGCGATAGATTGTTGCAGAAGCGGCGTCAGGTGAAAGCGATTGAGCGCCGCCAAGGCCAGCATCACGCCGAACAACCCCAGCTTCAGGCATAGCAGCACCGCGTAGACTCCGCCGTTGATGCCCCCCAGATTCGGCCCGACAACAAACAGATAATTGGCAACGCCAGTGCCGATCAGCACCAAGACAAATCCCGCGCCAATGCGCTCAAAGCCTGCCAATGCGCTGGCCAGAACCTGCACTCGATCATCCTGTGGCAACGGCGCAGGCATCAACAACAAACCGAATGCCGCCAACGCCCCCACCCAACCCGCCGCTGCCAACAGGTGTGCACTGTCGCTGACGATATGCCACACACCTTGCACGCCTTCGTGCATTACGCCGTGCCCTGTCCACACCAGGGTGGCCAACGCCACGCCAGCCGACAGCGTGGCCAGCGCCAGATGAGTGCTCAGTGCCGCCAGGACCAGCGCCGCGATACGCACCCACCACGTCAGCCCCAAGTCGGTCTGCCACAGCATCATCTGCACATGCGGCCATAGCGCCTGCCAATCAGTGGCGCCGCTCATGGATTGGGTCATGACCAATAGCGACGCCACCGAAAACGCCAGCCCCAAGCCGCCCGTCAATCCCATCCATGCCCTTAGATTGAGCCATCTACGTTGCTCAGCGTGCAGACCATAAAGGCCGAACAGTCCCAATCCAAATAGCATCATCAGGTCGAGATAGAGCGCGAAGCGCAATGCGATGGAGATCAGCTCACTCATGGCTGCACGCTGAACACCACATTACCGGTGATCGGATGTGTATCGGACGACACGGCACGCCAATCCACCCGATAGCTGCCGGTGGTAAGTGCGGAGACCGGCTTGATCAACATCACCTTGGGGTCGCTGCTCGCCGACACGCTGGCCTTCACCGGCATCGGCGAATTGGGCATGCCCGGCATGTCGGTCATGATCAACTTGGCCCCGGAAAACTGGGTCAGCAGGTTTTCTGAGAAATGCAATTCAATCACTGCGGGAGCGGCGCCCTGTGCGCCTGCCGCCGGAATGGATGACAGCAGCTTGGGGTGGGCCGAAGCGGGCAGGCTAAGACTTAAACCTACCCACAGCGCAGCACCCAGCAGCGTGGTTTTCAACATAGACATGCAAGACTCCAGGCCGCGCCAGGCGGCGAATAATAAAAAGGGAAACCCGTCAGAACCACAAGCGCACGCCAACCACCCAGCGCAGTTGGTTGACGTCCTCATCTTCGTCCCGTGCATATTGCGCGGTCTGGCCATAAGCCCGGTTCCAGCTGACCCCAACATAAGGCGCAAACTCGCGGCGAACTTCGTAGCGCAAGCGCAGGCCCAGTTCACTTTGCGCCAAGCCCGACCCGACACCCCGTTGCGGATCGTTCTGCGCATAGAAGTTGAGTTCTGCGGTGGGCTGCAGGATCAGGCGGTTGGTGAGCAGGATGTCGTAGTCACCTTCCAGGCGTGCGGCGGTATGCCCCGATTCGCCGACAAACAACGTCGCTTCGGCCTCGAAGTTGTAGAGCGCCATGCCTTGTAGGCCAAAGGCCGCCCAGGTCTGGCTGTCACCGGGCTTGAAGTCCTGGCGCACGCCGCCGACCAGGTCCCACCACGGACTGATGGCATGCCCCCACAAGGCTTGGGCTTCGGCGCTTTCGGTACGGCCGGCGCTGCGTTCGCCTTCACTGCGTAGCCACAGCCGGTCGATGTCACCGCCGACCCAACCCTTGATGTCCCAACTCTGCGCGTTGCCGTCGCCGCCCTGCCATTCCAACTGGTTGATCAGCAGCATCGAGTTCACGCCGCTGTCGTGCACCTGATGCCCTCCCGGCGCGCTGTAGACCGCTGCACGGTCTGCGTCGGTCAGCGCCGGAATCGGCGTACGGCTTTGCGTCAGCGCTGGCGTCGCCGGGCTCATGCCCTGAAATTCATCCTCGGCCGCCAACGCCCATGGGGCGAACCCCTGCGTGGCGAAGGCGATGCAAACGGGTAGAACGCAACGGTTCATGCTCGCTTCCTTATTCATGCACGCGCACCTCACGGAACATGCCCATTTCCATGTGGTACAGCAGGTGGCAGTGATAGGCCCAGCGTCCCAGGGCATCGGCGGTGACGCGGTAACTGCGACGGGAGCCCGGTGGCATGTCGATCGTATGTTTGCGCACCTGGAACTGGCCGTTTTCGTCCTCCAGGTCGCTCCATAAGCCATGCAGGTGAATCGGGTGGGCCATCATGGTGTCGTTGATCAGCACCACCCGCACGCGCTCGCCATAAGTCAGTTGCAAGGGCTCGGCATCGGAAAACTTCACGCCATTGAACGACCAGGCGAACTTCTCCATATGCCCGGTGAGGTGCAATTCCACGGTGCGCGAGGGGTCGCGGCCATCGGGGTCTTCGAAGGCACTGCGCAGGTCGGCATAGGTGAGCACCCGGCGGCCGTTGTTGCGCAGGCCAATCCCAGGGTCGTCGAGCTTGGGCACCGGGTTCATCGCCTGCATGTCTACCAGCGGGTTGTTCTGTTCGCTGGCGGGGTGTTTCTGCATCGCCATCGCGCCCATGGCGCTGTGATCCATGCCTTCCATGCCCGGCATATCGGCCATGGCACCGTGATCCATGCCACCCATGCCCATATCTGCCATAGTCAGCCACGGGCGCGGATCCAGCGGCGGTACCGGCGCAGTCGCGCCAGGCTGCCTGGCAAGGGTGCCACGAGCAAACCCTGTGCGGTCCATGGACTGGGCAAACAGGGTGTAGGCGTCTGCTACGGGCTCGACCAGCACATCGTAGGTTTCCGCCACGGCGATACGGAATTCGTCGACGCTCACCGGCTTGACCGGCTGCCCATCCGCGGCGATCACGGTCATCTTCAGCCCGGGAATACGCACATCGAAATAGGTCATCGCCGAGCCATTGATAAAGCGCAGGCGAATCTTTTCCCCCGGCTTGAACACCCCGGTCCAGGTCTGCCCAGGCGGCTGGCCGTTGAGCAAGTAGGTGTAGGTCTCACCGCTGACGTCCGCAAGGTCGGTGGGGTTCATCTTCATTTGCGCCCACATCAGCCGGTCGGCAGCCGTGGCCGACCAGCCCTGCTCGCCCACATCCCGGATGAAATCGCCCAGGGTGGGTTTGTGCAGGTTGTAGTAATCGGACTGCTTTTTGAGGGTCTTCATCAGGGCGACGGGGTCTTCGTCGGTCCAGTCCGACAGCATCACCACGTAGTCACGCTGGTAGGTATAAGGCTCGGGCTCCTTGGGGTCGATGACCAGCGGGCCATACACGCCCTGCTGTTCCTGAAGCCCGGAATGGCTGTGATACCAGTAAGTGCCGTGCTGTTTGACCTTGAACTGGTAGACGTAAAGGCCGCCCGGCTCGATGCCCTTGAAGCTCAGGCCGGGCACGCCGTCCATGGTCGATGGCAGCAGGATGCCGTGCCAGTGGATCGAGGTGGGCTCCCCGAGGCGGTTTCTCACGCGCAGGGTCACGGTGTCGCCTTCGCGCCAGCGCAACAGCGGGCCGGGCAGGCTGCCGTTGACGGTCAACGCAGTGCGCGCACGGCCTGTCAGGTTGACGGGGGTCTGGTCAATAAACAGCTCAAATTCGCTGCCGGCGAGTACCGTGGGCTGGCCGGGGCTGGTCAGCGCCCACACCGGCGGGCGCCAAAGCCCAAGCCCGCCGAGCAGGCCGCCTGCGGCCAGGCCTTTGACGAATGTGCGTCTGGAGGTTGTGGAGTGCATGCCGATTCAAGTCCGTGAGTTGAATGGCAGCAGATTAGGATTCGCCGGCTGTCAGCAACCTTAGCGGCAGATTACCGATTCGACAGGTTCGCCCGGCTCCCTTGGGGCGCCGGGACATAAAAGGATCAAGCGATCTGGGCTTTGGACGCCACTTCAGCGAACGTTGCCGGATCAAGCGCATCTACCTGTTCATCCAACACCTGACGCGGATGATCATTGCCGGGAATCGAACTGTCGATCAGCGCCAGCAATTGCGCACCCAGCGCCGTCAGAATGAAATTCTCGCCATTGCCGCCCTCTTCTTCCGGCCGCGATTCAATAAAGCCACGCTTGAACAGCAGCGCCTCGTAATCGGCAGCGGTCTTCTTCAGTGCGTCCAGGTTGCCAGTGTCCTCGCCGGCCGTCGCCTTCTCGGCCGCTTCCTGCTCGGCGTATTTGCGCGGGGCAAAGCTGCCCTCGCCGTTCTGCACTTCATGCAGCAGACGTTCGATCAGATCCCAATTGTAAGTCGTCATCCTGATTCCTCCTGCAGGCCGATGGAGTTAGCCCGTCTAAGGGAGTGACACGTCCTGGCACTGGCCGTTCAACCGAACGGACGGGCGTCATTTCTCTGAACTTTCCAGAGGTTCGCCGCCTCAACTGCACATCACTGCCAAGGAAGTCCGATCATGAAAACCTTGATGAAGCTGACTCTCGCCGCCACGCTGTTAAGCGCCCTGCCCGCCTGGGCCTGCACGCCCGAGGAGGCCACCGCCAAGCGCGAAGAACTGGCCAAGGAAGTAACCAAGCTCACCGAGCAGAACCCGAACAAGGCCAAGGAGATGAATGCCAAGCTGCAGAAGATGGACCTGGATACCGAAAGCGCCGAGTTTCCCGACAAGTGCCAGTTGATCGATGCGCGGCTCAAGGAGCTCAGAGAAGCTGCGGGGAAGCGTTGAGCACAGCGCGACGCAGAGCGTCTCTGGAGGCATTCCCACGCGGAGCGTGGGAATGATCATGGCGAAAAAAAACCGGACATTGTCCGGTTTTTTTATGCCCGCCTGCTTATTCGGCAGCCGGTGCTTCTGGCTTGCGGCGCTTGAGCGGCGCCATGCCGTCCTTGCTGACGAGCGACAGGTTGTCAGTCTTCGGCCGGTTGGCGATCTTGCGCTTGGTCGGTGACTTGGCGCCGGTTTTCTTCTTGTCGCCCTTGGCGTCGGTCTTTTTCTTCTTCACGCCAACGGCCTTGCCCGACGCCTTGACCTTCTTCGGCCCGGTGTAAGTGCCTTTGACTTCCTTGATGGTGCGGCGCTCGAACGACTGCTTGAGGTAGCGTTCGATGCTCGACATCAGGTTCCAGTCGCCGTGGCAGATCAGCGAGATGGCCAGGCCATCATTGCCGGCCCGGCCGGTACGGCCGATACGGTGCACGTACTCGTCGCCGCTGCGGGGCATGTCGAAGTTGATCACCAGGTCCAGGCCGTCCACGTCGAGGCCGCGTGCGGCAACGTCGGTGGCCACCAGGATCTTCACGCCGCCCGCCTTGAGGCGGTCGATGGCCAGCTTGCGGTCCTTCTGGTCTTTCTCGCCGTGCAGCACGAACGCCTTGTATTCCTGCGCAACCAGGCGCCCGTAGATACGGTCGGCGGCAGCACGGGTGTTGGTGAACACGATGGCCTTCTGGTAGGTCTCGTTGGCCAGCAACCAGTTCAGGATCTGTTCTTTGTGCACGTTATGGTCAGCGGTAACGATTTGCTGACGCGTGGTGGCGTTCAGGTCGCTGACGTTGTTGACCTGCAAGTGCTCAGGGTTGTTCAGCACCTTGGCGACCATGTCGCGCAGGGTCGAACCACCGGTGGTGGCGGAGAACAGCATGGTCTGCTGACGGTTGACGCACTCGCCGACCAGACGCTGCACATCATCGGCAAAGCCCATGTCGAGCATGCGGTCGGCTTCGTCGAGCACTAGCACTTCGACTTCCTTGAGGTCAAGGTTGCCAGCGTTGAGCTGCTCGATCATGCGGCCAGGGGTGCCGATCAGAATATCCGGCACCTTGCGCAGCATGGCGGCCTGGACCTTGAAGTCTTCGCCACCGGTAATGATGCCGGACTTGATGAAGGTGAACTGCGAGAAACGCTCGACTTCCTTCAGGGTCTGCTGGGCCAGCTCGCGGGTCGGCAGCAGGATCAGGGTCTTGATGCTGACGCGTACCTTGGCCGGGCCGATCAGGCGGTTGAGCACCGGCAGGACGAAAGCGGCGGTCTTGCCGCTGCCGGTTTGCGCCGTCACCCGCAGGTCACGCCCTTGCAGCGCGAGCGGGATGGCCGCTGCTTGCACAGGCGTAGGCTCGACAAATTTAAGCTCGGCCACGGCTTTGAGCAGGCGTTCGTGCAGGGCGAATTGGGAAAACACGGGTGCTACCTCGAAGAAATACAAAATATCAGCTGCATAGGTTACCGGTTTCGCGCGCCCAAACCGAGTTTCTTTACGCGAACGGGGCTAATCAGCTGCTTTTTTGTCAGCGATTTTGTCCAGAGCGTCAACTTTGTTGCACTTAAATGCTCTAATCGCCCCGTGTTGTCTTACAGAAGAATCGGTTCACTCATGGATATCAAACAGCTCTGGCTCAACGTCCAAGACCTTTGGGGCGCCCTCGATGAACACCCGGTCCTGCATTCCAGCCTCGGCTTGCTGGTGTTGCTGGTGGTGGCATTGGTGGTGGGACGGGTCGCCCGTTACCTCATCCTGCACGCGGTCAAATTGCTCGGCCGGCAACCGGCGCTGCACTGGCTGAACGACCTGCGGCACAACAAAGTCTTCCATCGCCTGGCGCAAATGACGCCATCGCTGGTGGTCCAGTTCGGCCTGTACCTGGTGCCGGACCTGAGCAAGACCGCCATCCTGTTCATCGGCAACGTCGCCCTGGCGATCAGCATTCTGTTCATGGTGCTGGCCATGAGCGCCCTGCTCAACGCGCTGCTGGATATCTACGCACGCACCGAACACGCACGCACCCGCTCGATCAAGGGCTATGTGCAACTGGCGAAAATGGTGCTGTTCGTGTTTGGCGCGATCATCATCGTCGCCACCCTGATCGACCGCTCGCCGCTGTTGCTGCTGTCAGGCCTGGGTGCGATGTCGGCGGTGATTCTGTTGGTATACAAGGACACCCTGCTGTCGTTCGTCGCCAGTGTGCAATTGACCAGCAACGACATGCTGCGCGTGGGTGACTGGATCGAAATGCCCCAGGTCGGCGCCGATGGCGATGTGGTCGATATCACCCTGCACACGGTGAAGGTGCAGAACTTTGACAAGACCATCGTTTCCATCCCCACCTGGCGCTTGATGTCCGAGTCGTTCAAGAACTTCAGCGGACGCCCTTGGAAAACATACTATCCCCAGCAAGCCCCCCAGCCCCATTGAGTGGGCTATTAGTACAGGTACTACAGCCGGCTGTACTATTCCTAAACCCAACCTCCTGCAAGCCCCTATCTCCAAGCATAAATCCACCTAAGATTAGATAGCCTTGCAAGCGATGCGTTAGCGATGCGCGGCACTTTCCTCCCAGTCCTCGAATCTATCCGACACCACCAGTCCTCGCCCAGCCGTGTCCAGTAATCACATCCATGAACTTGTCATGCGATGCCCAGGCATTGAGATCTCAAGGCATCTCACCTCCCAACGGTGGACGCTGCGTACGCCTGAGACGGATTTCGGAATTGCTGGTGCAGAGCCGCTGCTGGCGAATGAACTGAGTTAATGCTTGATGCGGGAGAGAGAGATAGCCTTCTGACACCATGCGATTGTACGATCTGTACTATCGGCTTACTCAACGAAACCACTGATCAAGGATTGAAAATGTTGGAAAGAAAGGCTCTTGCTGATGAGATCACGACTCATTTTATATTCCTTCAATTATTCATAGAAACCAACTCAGCCTCCGGCCTTATTGATGAAAATATAATAAGCGAGGACTTTGTTGCTAGCATTTTGAATATATCTCACAAATGGAACTTAACCAATACCAACCATGTCACTCCAAATACACAATCCATTGACTTATTGGATGCAGGAAACCGAATAGGCGTTCAAGTAAGCTCACGAATTGATTTGAAAAAAATCAACTCAACCATTACCAGTCTAATCGATAGCGAGCATCGCGAAAAAATTGACGAGCTATTCTTTTTCTCTTTAAAGCCCAAGAAATTTAGATCTAAAGTTAGCGCCATCTGCCCAGGCGTGAAATTTACCAACAAAAACGTCCTGGACTTCAACCTAGTATTGAGAAAGACGAAAGCCTTATCCACAGGAGTAGATGACTTAAAGCTGTTGCGCGACATTGTAGTCAAAAATTTCGCCGAAACACCTAAGCGCATCATTAAAACAGCGACAGCCATGAGTAAATGGCTGTCAAAATTTGACAATTCCATGATTGGCGAACAGCTAGAGGAACTACTAGGCCGATCCTTTCAAACTGGAGAGACAATTAAAGCCCAAGTCATTCTTCTTATTGAAAAGAACGAACCAAGCCAGGCAAAGGAACTACTGGACAGTTTAGCCAAAACCAGTAAAGCCATGGCAGCGCAAGACTTGATCGATATAGCCAACCTGTACGCGCTGCTAGACTCCGACCAAGCTGACATTTATTATTCTCACGCAGCAAGCTTGAACCCCGAAAGTGTGAAAGAGGCTAACATTTATGCCACAAGCCTTATGCTTAGAGGTAGGCTGCCGGAGGCCGAAAAAATCTTTAATGCATGCCTCGAAAAAGCAGATATAAGCCCACGCGAACGGGAAGCCGTACTAGGAAATCTAGGCTTTCTTTACAAAAATAACGGGCGAGTGCCTGATGCCATCGAAGCTTTTGAAAAGGCGCTTGTAATATCCGAAAGCATTGATCACAAAATAGGCCGAGTGAAACATCTCAATGGCCTTAGCAGCTGCTATACAAATCTAGGAAACCTCGAACTATCAGAGAAATATTACAACAAAGCAAAGCTACTACTTGACGAAGTAATGGACAACTCAAAGAGCGAAACTGAAAGAAGAGAACTACGTTCGATCAAGTCTTATCTACTGACAAATCTCGCTATTCGATTGAAATACAAGGCCGAAATCTCAGGCGACGAGAGTTTGCTTCATCAAGCACTGGAAGTATTGCATCACGCCATTGACTTGGCAGAACTGCTGAAAGACTCGGGGAGCTTATTAAAGCACTACGGCAATATCGCAAACATCTACCAGAACCTTAAAAATCTAGAAAAATCAAGGGAATACAACTTAAAAGCCTACGACCTATCCGTCAAAGAAGAAGAAAAACGTTCTCAAATAGCAGCACTTTTAAATCTCGGCCTGGTGGACAAAGATGAAAACGACTTACCTTCTGCACAGTCAAATTTAGAACTTGCCCTCAAGCTGGAAGAAAACCTATATCCAAATCTTCGAGGCCACATACTGGCCAGCTCCTCGCTCATCCATAAAGCATTGGGGGAGCACTCACGAGCTAAAGAAGACTTTGCGCAGGCGGAGCAAATTTATAAAAAGCTGGGCCTGCGAGATCACCTGCATAGTTTGCACGTAAGATTTTCACAACTTGATCAGAAGATCTCATAACTACTACCAACTACCGTTCAAATTGCCGAGCCACATTTTAAATCAAGAGATGGACTGGAGTTCCAAAGGAAGCCCAAGGCAAAGACAAGCTCAATGCTGCTGATGCCATCTCAATAGGATTGATCGAGAAGGCATGGAAATGCAAATGGGTGATTCCGCTCATTTCCATATCTGCGGGCTACCCGATGCGACTGAAAGCAAATTCTGTTGAAGGACGCAGGCCAGCACGGCATCAGCATAGAGTGCGATATCTGATCATAGCCACCCACTCCGGTATCACGGGGTGGGTGGCGTCGGCTGACAATCGCGCAGCCACCTTATCGGCACAAGACGACCGCCAGAACCGGTATGACTTACACAAACACTTCCCTGCTCCCGCTAGTCACCAAAGATAGACTCAGTCAAGAGCGAATTTGAAGTTTATGAAGCCAGCCTTCATGTAAGCATCACATGCTGCTGGCAACCAAGCATTGGCTTACACAACCTCACAGGCAGCACTTTTTGTACTTGAGTCCACTTCCGCAGGGGCACGCATCGTTACGCCCATGCTTTTTGGGGGCAAACAATCTCTCCATGGCCTTCAGGCCCTGTCTAACCGATGAAGATGGTTTCATTTCCCTTGTTAGATCATCCAGCTGGGTGGACTTCTCCCACGGGAAATTCAGGGTTATGCCAAACTGAATTTCACCATTAACTCCCACCGAAACCCCGTACCATTCCGGCGTCTGATGTGTGTACTTGCGTTTGGCACAGTGCACCTCCAGCGTTCGAACGGCTTCCTCGGAAGGAGTGGGGTTACAGTGAAAACAAATCCCCACCCCATGCTCAGTCATACCAATCGTAAAATCATGGCGCTTGCCATCGATTTTCGTCATGTTGGTCAAGCGCTCAATGGCATGATGAACCGCATTACAGGTTTCTTCGCTCATAGAAAGCAGGGTGAAACCCAGTTCAAGAATTGCTGGGTTAGGCCGGCGCTCAATTTGCTCAATCAAGCGCTCGTAGTACGTCCCTTTCATCCTAGTGAGAATGCCTTCAGGGACTCGCTGGCCCGGTAGTCCTTCCCGCCGGACAACCATGGCGGCATCTAACTCTGCTGCGATCGAGTCCTCCAGCATCACCATATTGAACTGATCGTCGAGCCAGAGATTGCACCGCAGATGATAGGCCAGGGCTGTGAGCTCGTGCCCCGCCATCAGCTTTGATGATGACTCTGAGCGCATTCGGACATAGCTTAGAAAACGCATGGGCGTATCAAGCATCTCCGCAAGGACATCCAGCAGGAATACATCCATCACCAAAGGTGGACGAACGACCTCATCGGCTGAGTATTTGAGGTATTGGCTGGCTTGGAATGCTAACGCCGGGTAGTGGTCGGACACGACGCAGAACGGGTAGATCTCTTTGACCTGCTTCGGAAGCGCAACAGCTTGGCCCTGATCATCTTCGAGGCGGCAGCTCCCAGCTCTGATAGCTGTCGCACATTCAGCCCCTTGGTCATAGGCTTTCTGAATGGCAGCAGCAAAATCAGCCTTGATGTGTCCATCGCTACCTTTGCGGGCCGCCAGGGTCAGCTTTTTAGCTTTAGCCTGAACGATGATAATCCGATCCCCGAAGATGACCAGCACGTCCGCTTCTGCGACGATCCGCTTCCCCTCGATCAAATTGACGTTGGTGTGGACGTTTGACTTTCCGAAGACCGATACCAAGCGGCGCAGAGAGAACTGTTCGGTAAATGCACCACGATTGTCTGAGGCCTGTTGCTTGTAATCCTTATCCTGATTCATCCAGAAGAAAGGCGACTCGTACAGGGCTTCGTAAATCATGTGATGAGAAAACAGAAGTACTGAGTCCCGACCTGTTGGCAGCAGAGGCGTAGCTGCTACCTGGTTGAAGTCCCCAACCTCCCTGAACAGGGCATTATCACCACTGAACATCAGCGCTTTGAAAACTGCCTCAACGACATCCAGTTCCTGGCCCGAACAATGGGCTACTTCATGCGCCCTGAACTCGAAAAGCTCCAGCACCGAGCCTGTCGGCATCTGGCCTAGCTGGGGTTCACCAGTCAGTCGCGCTCCGTTGTTAGCTCGCTCGTTCATCAACGAACACATCGTGTTCGCCACTCGTAAAGCTTGGGCGCTGCTGAACCCCATGACCCGCTCTAACCAGGCATCATCCGGAGCGTGTTTCTCTGCAAAAAAATCTCGATACTGGAAGCTGTAGGCTGATTCGGTGGCATAGAAAATGGGCTCCTTCATCATCGGCCCTTGCCAAAAGTCCTCCACGACTTCGCCCTTCTGGGCTTGTGGGGCCAGCTCGCCGATCACCTGACCGTTCAGAGCACTGTGAAGCTCACCCAGTAGCTGATCAGTGCGGAAGGCATAGCCTCTAAGTGTGGCTTCATCGACCTCAGACAGATCGAGAGGCTGACGCATCATCAGACCCAACACCGTGCTTATTTCATTGCGGTTGAGTCTTTTACGGTCAAATATATGATCAAGGTCAGAGGGCTTGTGCTCGCCTTGGAACGACACAAAGTTGTCGCGATGACAAATCCCGGCTATAGCGTGAGCGTAGCCTGGTCGAGCCGTCAGATTTATCAGTTCCTTGAAAACTTCGGCTTCACTTCGGTGCGTGAGATTCATTCCTGCTGCTCCAAGGTTCGTGATTCCTATGGGAGGGTGGACTTCCCGTCTCCCCCCCCACCATCGGTGATTTTGCTTGGCGACCTTACTCGTTGGATTTTGGCACATATCGCTTTTCGGGTATGGCAGCGCTCAAGCGACATTCTAGTCAGCCGAAACCTACACCTTGAACTCCCTGGCCATGGTGTTAACGACATAGGGGTGGGCTGTGGGTTGATTGTCGACGTCCAAATCGAAGCGAGCTGCCTCGTAGTCCGGCTCAAAAGCCACGGGATGCTTCGCTGAAATTCGCTCTGATTGGAATGTACGAGCCTGCCCCGGGAATTCGTAAACCACTTTGAGAAGACGCCGCTCGTGGGCCGGCAGGTTCCAGTAGTCATTGGTACTGGCAACGGTGCCCACATAGAGGAAGCGCAAGCCATAGTCACGCAGATGGCGCTTGTCCTTTGGGAGCGGAGGGAAGTCCATCAGCGTCAGTAGGACAGGCAGCACATCCTGAACACCCATGTCCCGGTAACGCCAGATCCCGTGGTGATCAGCGTATTTGAGGACGGAGACGAAATCGAAGACCGAGGCGTAACCGATGATCCGGTCGAGTTCTCGCCAGTGATACCGCCAGGTCGCAAAGAAGCCCTCTCGAAGCCTCTGGGCGTCAGCGGCATTGCCCTGTCCAGGATTGAGTGCGCGGTAGGCTTGAGCGTTGAAGGCTTTGACCGGACAGGGAGCGCTGTCCTCGAAGTGAACGAAATTGGGAGTGCGCAGCTTGCTGTGCTCAGCTCGCAAGAACACGTCTTGTCGGCAGATATCGCAAAGGGCCGGAGGTCGTTCTCGCTCCTTGCCATTGTTATCAACGGGCTTGCCATATGCGTCTTCATAGCCCTGGGCATCCAGGGTTTCGAGGGTGTCACGGTGTAGTGCTGTCCGCATGCCGATTCTCGACTGAATGAATCGGCCATAGTGGCAATGTTTCGACCACCAAGCAACGAACAGCCGGCCTCAAAGCCTTGAGATAGAGGCATCCACGTCTTCACCTCAACGCATCATCAAACAGAGGCACTGCCCCTCGATAAGCCCAAATTGTAGTAGTGGAAGCACAGAGAGCCGCAACAGATGAGCGACCCCACAGGTGTTTCAGGTGGGATGCAGCCCATGAAGACCCTCCGATCACCCACCCTCAAGATGCGAATCGCATCGACATCCACGATGCCAACGAAGTCCGTAACTGGACTAAAGCGCTCGGCTGCACTGAGACTGAACTGAAGCAAGCTGTTGCTGCCGTCGGCACGTATGCAGACAAAGTGCGTCAGTACCTCGGCCAATCCTGATGGGAAGCGGCCCTGTCGCCAGGGCCGTTTTTTGAATGGGTTGGGGCTGGGCGGAGATGCCATGGACATTAGCGTGGAGACAAATGCATGATGCTGATGGTAAGTCATGGAATGCGACTGTGCAGAGATGAGGATTGCTACACCTATTTTCCCCAAGCCAAGAAAAGGGATTAATGCTGTGCAGCCATTAAAGGAACAGGAAAAAACACAGCTTTGGCTAAGCCAGTTCAACAAGCGCCCCGAAGATCGTCTGTTAGCTGAGAAGCTCGTAGATTCAGTGAGCTACTGCCCCCTGAGCGACTTCAAGAACAGCCTTGTAAAATTGATCAAAAGCGAACTCCCGCTAAGATCTAGCTCAGCCTTATTCATCGAGCGAGAACTACAAAAGACAAAATCCGAACTCCCGCCACCGATCTACAAATCTGAAAAGACGCTTAACTCCAGATCAAAAAAGAAACACATGCGAGCTTATGGCGCAGCACAGCATGTCGTCCAGTCACTTACTTTCAAAACCCAGGACATCGGAAGCGAAGGACTAGTTGCCTCAATAGCCAATACGCTATGCCGCTCCAACCCTACACGCTTTTTGCTTCAGCCTGCTGCTGATAATATTAGGAGCTCCCGGGTAAGAAACTTCGTTATCCTGACCGACTTCATCGGCAGCGGCAAACGGGCCTATGACATGCTTGATGCCATGTGGAATGTCCCATCAATAAGAAGCTGGCACTCAGGGAAATTTCTAAGATTTTGGGTTCTGGCTTACAGCGGAACCTTACAAGGCATTAATAATGTCCGAGAGCACCGATTCTCTCCCACGGTCAGACTCGTAACGGAATGCCCAACACTTTTTAATAGCTTTGACGACGACCTAACCGACATGATCGAGCTGTGCCAAGAATATGGCTCATATAACAAAGAGCCATTCGGCTGGAGAAACACGGCGGCCCTACTAGCCTTCGAACATGGGGCACCAAACAACATGCCGGCCATTTTCGTTTCAGATAAAACCAGAGGGTCAAGAAAGTGGGCTTCGCTCTTCCCTAAACGCGTCACTGAAAATCTCTGGCCATCAGCCCAAATCAACCCTGACTGCGCCATCAGGAACGCACTGGACGAGTTAAATTTTTCAGAGATTTCTAAATCTCCCCGCTTCAAGAGATACACCGATCAAAACAAGTCAGCGATGATCATCCTCCTTGCCCATTCGCGAGGTAAGCGAAAGCTCGCAGAACTGCGGAGAGTACTGCCTCTCTCAATCGACTCTCTGCTCAGCGCAAGAGCCCGAGCCATCCGCAGGGGCTGGCTCACGAACTCTGGAGCGTTGACGCTAGCAGGCCATAAGGCCATCCGCTTCCTCCATCGTCAGGGAAAGAAGTTTTTTGTGGCACCCGATCCGTTCGCTTCGTATTATCCAACACAGCTGAGGGCTCCGCAGTAGCGGAATCTAGTATCCCGCGCGTTGCGCGGGGCGTTTTTGGGAGCAAACTATGCTTACCGTCGGACGATCTCACGCCTACTGGAGGGCGGCAGCCTTCATGGTGTTCGCTATCGAAGTCTGGCGCCAGAAGGCTGCCATCCGCCAGGGCGGAATCTAAAGGTAGATGAATCGCTGGAGCTCTCAGCTTTATTTGAAGACAGGCCGCGAGGTTAGTGTGCCTGATGACACACTGCAGAACGCCGTTAAAACGGCAAAGCAGATGAAGCACGGCTGCCCGCCCATCTTTACCCTGAAGCACCTCGCCCATGTAGCTAACGTCCCATACCCCTTTTTGCATCGAACGATCAGCCGAACCTACAGGACAGAGGCATACAACGTATTCAAGCTGCGCAAGCCCAACGTAGGGCACAGTCCGGATCGCTTCCGGTGGATATGTGCCCCTAGCGAAGATTTGCTTAGAGTACAGCGTTGGATAAACACCAACATTCTGTCCAGGGTCGAACCTCATGAAGCCAGCTATGCCTATGACAAGCGACACGGCGTACTGGAAGCAGCCGAACTTCATTGCGGGGCTGAATGGCTGATAAAACTCGATCTCACTAACTTCTTCGAGTCGATCTTAGAGCCAAGGGTATACGACCTTTTCAGGTCATTCGGGTATCAGCCACTGGTGGCATTCGAACTTGCCAGGCTTTGCACCCGCGTCCGATCAAGCGGTAACCCCGATCGAAGGTTCGGCAATGGAGAGCTTCCCGCTGGCCTGCCCTATCCTGCAGACCCCCGTATCGGTCACGTCCCTCAAGGTGCTGCGACCTCACCGAGGATCGCAAACTTGGTTAT
The DNA here is from genome assembly GCF_029960685.1 of Pseudomonas sp. AL10. Taxonomy (NCBI): domain Bacteria; kingdom Pseudomonadati; phylum Pseudomonadota; class Gammaproteobacteria; order Pseudomonadales; family Pseudomonadaceae; genus Pseudomonas; species Pseudomonas sp. AL10. The sequence goes on along the minus strand of NZ_JASBQZ010000003.1, from coordinate 225,501 downwards.
GCAGTCCCTGGATGAGAGCCTACAGGACTACGCCTTGGAGAAGGATCTGGTGTACTCGCGTTATGCCGATGACCTGGTGTTCTCCTCAAAAAAAGCATTCGACCGGTCACATGCGCACCAGCATATCAAGTCGATCAACGCGCGCTTGATTGAGGGAGGATTCTGGCTCAACGAGGCCAAGACGAAGATCATTGCACCGGGGGCGCGCAAAATCGTGCTGGGACTGCTTGTCGACGGCGACACCCCTCGACTACCGAAATCCTATAAGAAGTGTGTAAGCGATCATCTCTACTACCTGTCTCATCCCGCGATCGACGCGAAGACACATGCCAAGCATCGGGGCTTTCAATCGCTTCAGGGGCTGATCAACCACGTCAGTGGGAAGATCGCCTACGGCTACAGCATCGAGCAGGACTGGGCCAAAAAACAGGGCGACCGACTCAAAGAAATCTGCTCAAAGAATGAGCTTGATCACGTCCTCTTTCCCTAAACGTCGCCCTGATTTCTAACCCCAGACCGGAACATCTTAACCAAAGCAATCATGGGCAGCTAAGTCAGGTAAGTTGGCAGGCTGACGCAGCCACCCTACGGTCGGGATTTACCTTCCGACCATCTAGGGCCATGATGACAAGCGCAGCAGGCTCGCCTTGCGTGAGCCATCGGAAAGGTTACGGACAACGAGTGCTTTCATGGCTGAGCAATTTCACTATCCGGCAGACCTCCTGGAACTGCTGATCAAGACCATCCCGAAACTGGTCAAGTCCAAGCAATCCGTCATCCTATTTTTCCAGGGTGCCGGGGTCACTGAGGAGGATTTGGCAGCCGTCAGCGCAACGGTGAAAACCACGCCAGGCTCGATCAGCAAATACGAGATCGTGCGCACCGTGCTGACACGCTTAAACATGCGTGGTGATAACGGATTAGGCCCACGTCGCGGGGTGATCCGTCGGGTCGTCGAATTTGAGGATTTCGAATCTTGCTGGCCAGACGACCGTCTCGAAGCCAAGGGCTTGGTAGCAAGCGTCCGTGATGCAGTGAACAAGAAAGATGCGTTCACCAGGATGCAGCAGGAGCGAGAGGCTGAACGCGATCAAGCGCAAGCAACACACCGTGCAGCCCAGCAGGAGGCCGCGCGCAAGCGCAGCGAGGTCGAGGACGTAAAGAACCGTCTATTCGCCCTCTTCGGTATGGACGACCAACCCCAGGAAAGAGGCCGACGCCTGGAGGTGGTGCTGAATGATCTCTTCCGTGCTTACGGCATCCATGTGAGAGAGAACTTTGTCCGCAGGGCACCGGACAGCGCGGTGGTGCTGGAGCAGATCGACGGCATCATTGAACTCTCGGGCACCCTACACGTGGTGGAAATGAAGTGGCTTAAAGACCCTGTAGGTGTAGGCGATTTCAGCTCGCACCTAGCGAGGGTGATGAACCGAGCAAACGTGTCGGGCATCTTCATTTCAAACAGCAGGTACACGCAGGCCGTCATCAGTCAGTGCGCAGAGTTCCTTAATTACAGAACCATTTTCCTGTGCACCCTAGAAGAAATCGTGAGCCTGTTGCAAAACCAGGGCGATTTAGTCGAACTTCTTAAAAATAAGTCTCAAGCCGCAATCATCGACAAAAAACCGTTTCTAGAGCTACGAAATTAAGAATAATTTTCGACAAGCTGAGACAATTACATCGCAAGCATTACAATGAAACACCCAACAACCACGAGCACAAAAAAACACAATGAAAGTCAAGCCAGGATCTAAATTTACACTGTGCTCGCCAGATGAGCTTGGAAGTCTTGATTACACCACTAGTGTCATCCTCCTGAACACCTATTCCGCCAAAGATAGGAAGATGATCCGATCAGCACTCAAGGCCGGACTTAGCACAGGCAAGCTCACCCCTTCTGAAAAAGATGCCTATAACCTCTGCATCCATGAGTACACTCATTATCTTGACCTGACGACTACGGTATGGGGCGCTGAGTTTCTTTTGCGCCGAAATGCCGCCTTGTCAAAAATCTTGACGCAGGGCAAATCCGCTGCCTCGGTGGTGATGTTGAACATAACCGAAATCATGATGCACGAGACCTTCAACCGGGTCTTTCATCAGGTCAAGCTAGACAACCTGGTTATCCAAAACCGTCTGCACTACTCCAAAACCTACGGTTCGATTGTAATCATCACGTTGATTAAAGGTGGCGTACCCATCGCAGAGACGGCTTTCAGCATGCTCTCAGTTCTTGAAGCCAATGCCATTGCCAGTGAATATGAAGGTGAATATAAGTGGGTGACTTGTAGATTAGGTGGACTAAGCCAATTTCAGGAAAACAGAATAGAATCTAAATTTCAGAACTTACTCGAAGACAGCCAAAGACTCGAATACAACATCATCCACATCCTCATCGCCATCCACTTTCCAGAACTCTCACTTCGTCACAGACTTAAGCTCGCCTCGACACTTTGCCACCTCGCGCTTGACATGTCGAGCTTGAACCTTGCAATGCTGGCCAACATAATAAATGACTTTGTTCTCAACAAAGGACTGGGGGACGTGCTTTGCAACGACATCTGTCGTGGCATGTCGCGCCACGTAGTGGTTTTTTATTTAATATTAATGCTCTATGGATACACCAAAGAGGTCGGCATGACAGCTGCGCAGATGGCTGAGCATATTGAAGAATCAGCCCTCCAGCTAATTGATCACACGCTGAAGCTTTGGGAAATGAGCTACCCACTCTCTGAAGCTCTAAGCGACCGAGAGTACGCACTAGCCATCAAACTGCTTAGGCATGAAGACTCCAAGTTCAGGCATACTGGACTGCTTCGTGCTGCAAGTTACAATCGAAAACTCCGCAAGACAAGTTTCAAAACGAGCGATAGCTTCCGGCGTTTCAAATTACCTGACATCCTCCTCGATGATCACACCAGGATACGCGCACCTTCTCGAATACGCACCAACGTCCTGACCCACTGGGAGCATATTTACGATGAGTGCAGCGCACTTGATCAACTCGTTAATGATGCAGAAGCAATGAAAAAGTTTCACATGCCACCTGGTGTTTACGGCCCAATGCAACAACGGCGTGAGGATCACTTCATGCAGCAGCTGACCTCTACCAACGATGATCTGGAGTAAAATCCGGCATAGCATAGAACCTACGCGCCTCAACAGCGCGCAGGCTTGTCATCAGTAAACTTATCTCTTTAACAAGCCTACGACAGATCCACAAGCGCTTTAAATGCTGATTCCGAAACCCTGGAAATCCCTCTTCAGCGTCGCCTGACTAAGAAGCGAAGGGATTTTGATGAGGTACTTGTAAGCCTGATAAACGAATAGTGGCATCAATAGAAGCCCAAGACCATAAGTCGCTACAGCGACGATTATGGGTGCTGGCACAGCAGCAATGGCATAAATAACACCCTGTACCCTGGCGCCCTTGGAAAGGGTCTTTACTTCGTCAAGGTCGTAGAAAAACTTGCCCGAACCGCCCTCAAACCCCACAATCACAACAGTATGTTTATCAACATTCTTAACATACCACGTCCGTGGCACATCACTGCTGAAAGCCCCTTTTCTAGCTAGATAGCCAGGGACAACCAAGCGTTTGATGTAGTATGTCTTGCCAGACTCATCTTCAAGACGTACGCGGGTATAGCGTGCCACAGACTCAGCCGAGATTCTTTCCTGATAGTTCCTGACAATCGCGACAACTTTACGCATTTGTGACATGCAGCATCCTTCCTCTTAACTACTTCCTGCATACGGGGAAGCTCTTGGGCAGCAACCCTATTGGCTCTGGTGCTCTGATCTGCGCTTGTGAAGCCCCCCACAGCCAAGACCTAGGCGGCAGACCCAGACCACAGCGACCTTTCTCGCGTGAAACAGGACATGAGGCCCTCCCCGGACACACGTTTCAAAACTCAGGGGAAAGCCAATTTCCCTATCAGTTGACTATAAGCATTTGTTAGGGACATATCAATCGCGGCATACCGTTTCCTTTTGCAGGATTCAGTAGATGCAGCTGCGCAGAGCCTATGCCAACACCCTCCGATTCTTGAGAGAAAGAAGAGGGTTGAACCAACTGGAGCTGGCAGGAGCCGTCGATGCTTCTTACATCAGCCGTCTGGAGCGCGGCGAGAGTGCGGTGACCATCGAAACCAATGAGGCATTGGCAGAGGCCCTGGAGATCGGCCCTTTGGCAGTGCTGGCACTGGTGCACGGGGCTAAGAGGGATGTTTCAGCCCGAGAGATATTAAAGGAGGCAGCCGAAGAGCTAGAGCGCCTGGAGCTCCTGGATTCCCTTATCCCGATCGACCAGGACGGGCCACTTCATCCCCAAGTGGCCAAAGGAGTGGAAACCACTAAGGCCGTCCAGGCTCTGAAAGCCGATGGACTGAGTCAAGCCGAGGTAGCCCGGGCACTGAGCCTTTCTACATCGACCGTGGGCCGCCATTGGCATCGTTCCTGACTTGCAGCCTTGGAAAACCACAGACTTAATGCATCTGCTGAGGATCTGAGCTGCAGGCCCAGTGCTCTGTCCGTTATGATCGAGTCCTCCGTCGACTCCCTCACGTTGTATACCCACGTAGCATCGTACAACGTCACGGCAGCCCCAAAGAATGCCAACACCAACATCGACGTCGGACTCTTTTGCGACGATGCTCATGCGGAAGTATCAGCGGTTGTCTATAGCTGCCTGGCCACATGGGGGAAGCTGAGAGCTCTGGCCGACAATCCTGAAGCACCGTCCGTGTACACCAGCTTCCACCCCAATCCAGGGAGCCTGTTTCCAGTGGTGCGGACAGCACCGAAACGAGACTATACCGAGCACCTTATGGACGGCCTGTATGTGCTCCACAATCCATTTGCTCGCAATCCTCTGCCTCCCGGGTTACTGAGTCATCCTCGGCTCTGCGAGGTCAGGGTCGCGGATGATGGAGAGCTCATCATGGATGCCCCGGATGACTTTCTGTTGTTGAGGATGCTGCACAGCGTAAAGCTCACTTGATAGCTGACTGGTCGCTTCAGGTGCCCAACCCTCTAATCCACTGTATCCTGCCAGATCAGATGAAGCGGACTTCGATCCGCTGTTCCTAAAGGCAACTCAGATGTCCGTCAGGTTCATACTCTTCGACGCCTTCGGCACCTTGCTTCGAATCCCGCAGGGCAGACACCCCTATCGCATGATTTTGAAAGAAGGCATCCGCCAAGGGCGTCGACCTCAACCGAACGATCTACACCAAGTCATGACCCGTAGCCTGGGCCTTGCGGAAGCGGCTGAGCTTTTCGGGATCAGCATCCGGCCCGATCTCATGGCCGAAATCCAAGGTGCACTTGACGCGGATCTCAGTAGCATCGAACCGTATGATGATGGGTTGCGGGCCGTGGAAATGTTGCAGGCCGAAGGTATCAAGATTGCTGTTGCCTCCAATCTCGCTGCGCCGTATGGAGAACCTGTCCGCCGACTGTATCCAACGCTTGATGGTTATGGCTTCAGCTACGCAATTGGCGCGATGAAACCTGAACCATTCATGTACAGGGCAAGCTGTGAACTCATCGGTGCCGATACCAGTGACTACTTCAGCAGAGACCAGGTCATGATGATTGGTGACTCGATCCAACGCGATTGTTACGCGCCTCGCGAAGTGGGTATCCGAGGTTTCTTCTTGAATCGCAGAGGTGGTGAGGGCTTCAAGAGCCTGACCGACTTTGCTGACCACGTGTTAGCCACCAGCAGCGGGTTGGCATCTTAAACTCTCAACGGCACACCGAGATCGGGGAAGGCGACATCCATTGCGGCATGCTGTTTGGAAATACCCTGCTTTACACCGGCATCAAACCCATCAGACCGGGACGACCGAAATCAGCTCGATATACTTGAACCGTTTTTTCCTGGCTGCGCTTCTAGCCTCTTGCTCTGCCAGGAGTGTGCTCAAGGTACTCGCGTCGTAGCTGAAGAGTTCCTCATCGCCTTCAAAGACCTTGCTGACCTTCAGCGTTACTCGAAGCTTAGGTGAGGAGAGTTTACGCTCTGCCGTTTTCTCGGGGATCGGTTTAAAAGCTTCAGGTGTAGGAGGTTTTTCAATTGGGGCGGAAGCAGAAGTAGAGATGCCGAATAGCGCCCGGCGCATTTCCTCCTCACTCAAATCAAGGGTCATTTCAGGTGTCTCACGGAGGGTGAAGTGGAGTGCATACAGCAACATGACCAAAGCATGCCAGCCATCGAAACTGACCCGATCATTATGACTGAATGAAGGCCAGGGCGCCGCAGGGATCTACCGATAGGGAATTCCTACTGCATGGCCTTGTGCGAGCTGACCATGCTGCGCCTGATCAGGCTTAAGAGCGCCGATGAAATGCAAAAGCTGTAAATCCATTTTTTGTACTGTAAACCGACCTAGTTAACAGTGCAAAAAAGTGGTTTACAGCCAAAGCTTTTTACGGTTCGGGAGGTTGGCCGGGGTCTACGCGCCTGCCGCCCACTGCCGTATCCGCTCTCGACTGGTTCAATACATTGGGGGGCGGAAGCTGCACGGTTCGACGCCAGCTGCTCACGCATCCATTCACCTGATAGATCGAATTCTTTCATCATGGCCGCGAACTCCTCATCACTCAGAGCCAGGGCTATGCGGTCTTACGTCATGGTAACTCCTCAGCAGCCAGGGTAAATCGTGCCTGGTTGTCTCACTGCCCCGCTCACCAGCCTACGTCTGCCCCGAAGAGCGCATCACGCATCACCGGCGGCGCTGCATGCTCAAAGACCAGCCGGCGTAAGAGATACTGGTTCAAGTGTGAACGAAGTCGAGAGCGCAGTTCGACGCACAGTTCCGACTGCCCAAAGTCAACGTTAGGCCAGCGCACCAACAACGCCTTCCGCAAAATCGGCAGCACCTGATGCCCAGCAGTGTTGGGATATAGGCGAGTCAAATCGTCCAGCCCAGAACTGCGCTTGTAGCCCGCCAACGCCAGGCTCAGAATCTCGCCCAGAGCATCCCCGTAGACCTGCGAGGCCATCTCCCACATCCGCTTCTCGACATCACTGTTCAAATCAAAACCCCACAACTACTTCGTCACCGCACCATGCGGTCTTCAACCGCAGCCTGACGATTACTCCCGCCCAAGGACGATCAATCATGCACGTGGAACTCGATCTCAATCAAAACGACCTAGAAGCCCTTCTACGACACTGTGAAGCGTTCAGGCCTGATAGCGGCGACCCTCGGGAGGATCAGCGCTTGGCAGACGCACTAGAGGCTCTGGAAGAAGCTCTGCGGGAGGCTAACGCATCACGATGAGGCTCGGGGCTGGCACAGCAGAACAATTTATCAATAACCAGGGCTAACGTTGCCAACCCCTCTTCTCAGCCAACATAGCCGCCGTTGGATGAGACGGGTGCAATTCCAGGCGGAGCGATTCACTCAAAAAAAATATGGAAATCGCGGTCGTTTGTTTTCAAAGCGTAAGCAGGGCCTACGGCCCTAAAAACCGATCTCCCTGAACACCCCGCCTCGCCATGCGGCAAGGCAACCTACAGGCGAAAAAGCGAGAAGCAAAAGCCGGCAAGACACGCCATCACATAGCGCGTTGATCGTGCATCAGCGGTGGTGCAAACACCGTTAAAATTCTTTTGCTCTCAAATATAAGAGCTCCGTCTCGTTTAAAAATTTTCAAGAGGGAGGGGTCAACAAGTTGTCGCAAAACTGAATCTTTTGTCGCCTCAAGGACAGTTTGTCTGACGCTGTCCAAAGCTTCTCCCCGAAACCGCCTTGTGCGCCACACCGTCAGGGAGAGATGAGACTTGGCCACCCGCAGCTTCAGTACCCCAGATCGATTGAAAAATAATCGTCTCGCACGACGCCAGGAGCATGCCCATCCCGCACCAGCCGATGCTGAAGACAACGCTTTAGATGCAATCGAGCCTCCCAGCGAAGCTCGATATGATCGCCATGGTGTACATGCCAGATGTGCCTAGGGCTCTGCTCCAACATCGTACCAAGATACTTGAAGCCAAGGCTGCTCAACGCGACGTGGTCTACTCGTGTTGGGTCGTCATAACCAGGCCTGCGCCTAAAGGACGAAAGCGCCTCTCGAAGCATCTGAGGAACCTCCTCGGGAAAATGCGAACAGGAGAGACGCCACACTTGTGCTTCCACATCGGAGTTCAAAAATAGTACCAGCCATCATGAGCAAGCTCGGCCAGGGTATCGGTTACCTTGGCCAGAGACCTCGGATTATTCTGCGATCAGCCCCTGCTTCCTCCACCGTCTGCGGACGAAGGTTTCGAACACATAATCGCCCTGCAGCGGCAAATTATCGGCATGGTCGCACACGATAATCTGCGGCATTACCCCAGTGTTTTTAAAGGTGATATCGCAGAATCTTGCGAGGTTGCTGAACATCTTCGAAACTGCGCTCACGTCCTCGTCGACCGTTCTGGTGGTCTTCCGGTCACCGCGCAACTCATCTGCAACGAATGAGTCAGCATCATCGGTCGAAGGGAAGTAAACCTGCGTCGGTTGGTCGAGAAATAGGATCGGTGGCACCTTGCATGTTGGATGTGCGGCGAACTGGTAATGCAGAGCCATGAAAAGGGTCAGGTGGGAATACAGCCAGTTGGCACCACTCCCCATAGACCGCAGAAACACCTTTTTGACCCGCCCACCTTCGATAGGTTTTTCATGCCAGAGGTCGAAGGTCTCTACGTCAAATTTCAAAGAGCCGGATTTATACGAGTCCTCGAAATCAAAGTTTTTACCCAGAGCCCTCATGGTTTTGTTGATGTCGTTCTGCAGGGCCCAGAGTTTAGACTCAACGTCATACTGGGCCATCAGCTCATCAAATCTTTCGACCTCGTTCTGCCAAAATTCCACCATTCCTTCTACTTCTGAGGGAGGATTGGCGATACGCCGCTCGATTGCCAACTCAAGCTTGAGCTTTGCCTTCTGGGCTGCAGCATCGACAGACTTGGATTTCTCCAATCGATCCGCTTCATCATCAAGAGGTTTCAGAGCGGCTTCAATCGCTGCCAGCTCTTTACGATATTGTTTGAGGTCATTATCAATCTTGCGGCGCTCTTCACCGAAGCCTTCTCGCGCGTAACTCGATACCTTGAGCTCCCCATTCAACCAGTGAATGGCTGCCGACAATTTGTTGGCTTCGTCCTCAGCGACATCAGATTGGGATGCGCAAACAGGGCACGCTGCATGTTCCAGATTAGTCGCCGAAGGAATGGGCAGTGCGGTTAGAGATTCGGCGAAGCCTGATGCTTGTTCAGTCGAAACCTTCAGCAGGTAGCGGGTATTGAGCGCCTTCTGGATCGTGGACATCAGCCCGGCTTTTTGGTCACGTAATTCATCCCGTCTCGCCTCAAAAGCGTTGGACAGACCATCGACCCTGACCGAAATACCGGTGATGCGCTCAAGGGCCGGCTTGGGCTTCGCCCAGATTTGCCCAGGAGTAAGCTCTGTCAGTGGCTGACCAGCCAGTGCCTCATACTCCTTCAGCAAGGTTTTGAATTCGTCGAGATACTCCTCCTTGATTTTTTCCTGCTTGGGTATCTGCGCTATGGCGCGCTTGAGCTCATACAGAGCCTCGGTACGCAGCTTCGCCAGATCGAAGTAGTCTTCCCCAACGATGTTCATGAAGATTTTGAACTGATCTATGGCTTGATCACGTTTACGCTTTTCTTCGAACCGGTAGAAGATCGCATGCCGATTCGCTACCAGATTTTGATGCTGCAACATGAACGATGCGAAGCTGCGCACTGAGGGCGTAGCGCTCCACTTTCCGGTCATTTCTTTGTGCAGAGGATCGGTGTCGATGTTTTGCAACGTGACGCCGAAATAGCGCCCAAGGCTCTTGAGAAAGGCATCCTTGTGTTGGAAGAAATTCTGAGTGAAGAAGGTGTCGACGTCCTCGATGAGCTCAAGCGCGTCGTCCACGGCTGGCCCGGAAAGCTCACGCAGGAAGCAGCTATTGCCTGCTGCCATTCGTCCCGTCACGACTGAGACACCTGGAAAGCGTAGGACTGTGAAAAAATACTTTGCACGATCCGTGATGATGCCTTCAGGAATCGTGTCCTCGGAGCTGCCAAGGCAATAATCAAATATGTCGAGGATCGCACTCTTACCCTTCGACGATCTGCCCGTCACGATGTTGAGACCAGGCTTGAAGGGAACGTGATGGACACCGTGTTCTTTGTCCACCACCCCGATGTACTCTACATAACACTTCATAGCGATTTAAGTCCCAACATCCTGTAAATGGAAACGACGTTCTCACCGGACAGCACCATGGCCAGCTTCTGGCTGTACCGCACCAGCGACTTGTCAGCATTGATTGATTGCGGTTTCTGAAGTGATTGAACCGACAACTCGGCAGTGACTTCCAGGCTTTTCTCAGCGGCGAGGATGAGCAATGCGGCGTTCGTAATCGGCTTGAACTCCTCTACTCGCATCGCGAGCCCGACGAGCCTGGAAGGATCTGCGGCCATGGTTCGGACATTGCTATCCCTGCGAGCCCACTTCAGAAACCCATGCATCGGCTTGTAGGTGACCAGCGGAAGAATGAGATAACTGAGCAGAATATCCTTCTCGATCGGCTCCCAGTGCTCGTAGAAGCTCTGGATGACTGGAGCCAGTGCAAAGGGGGTTCGGTGCAGGGTGTACAGGTGGTCAGAGACTTGAGTGGTCATTTCCAAAGCCTCCAATGGAACTCATCATCTTCATCCTCTGGCTCCTCGCTGGCGAGGATGTGATAGATGCCATTGCGAAACTCGGGCATCGTGTTTTCCAAGCCACAGAAAGGCTCAACAGCCAGAGCGTTACGCTCCAGATAGAACATCATCGAGCGGGTACCCAGCGCGGCTGGACACGTCACTCCCGCACAGCCGAGCATCGCAAGCGCACGTCCGTATCGATGCTGTGTGAGATGATTGCCGAGGTAGAGATCCACCATCGACTTGAAGAGCACGCCATCAGTGTAAAGATCCGAGATCGTGGTCTGCGCAACGACCCGATGCAAGGCGGCTTCCTTCAGATGGGTCTCACCACCGATCTCCACAATCTTCTGAGCAAACAGCATGGGGCGAATTTCTTCGGCGTTGATGGTTTTCTTCAGCGCCTTTACGTCCACTGCCGGGAATGTTCGCGGATGCTTCATGTATCGATGGGTGAGTTCTGACAATTTGTCAGTAAAGGCTTTGTGGGTTATTACCCACCTGCCGATCACAAGCTGCGGACTGCTTATGAAACCCAGCAGCTCTTCGATGAATTGCTTGCACTTGGAAGGCCGAATGGGCTTGAGATGCCGGGTCTCGTAGTTCTGGAGACGTTGCTCCAACGAGTCGGCACCAGTCGTGATGTGCATACGCTCCAGCACTTCCATCAGTGCGTCCCGGCGCTCGGGCGCCATCACATATTGCTGAAGCGATTTGGACTTCGAGGCCTTTGCAGCACTCGCTTCGGCGTCAGGCTCGTCTTTTGAATTCGTGTTGGCATCGGCTTGGGACGGCGCAACGATGCTCTCCATGATGGCGAACCGCTCTGCGGGAGTGGCGGTGTTCCAGCCCTTTAGGAGTGTCAGCGCTCCGAATTTCTGAGTCGTCAGCAACACCAAGGTTTTGAAAGAGGTGCGCTCAAAATTTTCATGGAGCCAGTTTTTTATAGTGTTCCAGAAATTGGCATGACTGTCAGTGAGGCTATCGGTGTAGAGCTTTACCTCAGCCTGAGTTTTCCCGGGAACAGTGACATCCCCCATGGCTTCCAGCCACATACATTCACCTGGTGCCAGGTCGTAGCAGTACTCCACTGCCACCAGCAATTGATACTGGAGCGCCTTGAAGAGCAATGTCGCATCGAACGGCAAGGGCGCGGCGCCGGGCAGCGTCGCATTCTCTGGTTGCGTCGTATCCATAGACATTCCAATGTTTGGCCATGCTTCCCTGACCAGCGACTCACCTAGCACATCGAGCACACGCTTCAATTCTGAATACGCGTCAGCAAATCAATGCCAAGCCTCAGCCGAAGGCATCGGTGAAGGGAACACTACCGTTATTCAAATACTGTATATAAATACAGCTCAAACTCAATGTTTGAGTATATGCTACCAACATTTTCATCTGGTGATTTCGAAAAGCCATCACGATTTCCATCGCACCTCAGAAACATCGGGTTTGCTTCATAGAGGGCTGCAGGCATGGTTGATAATGATCGCCTAGACGATCGTGCTTCCAGGACTGGGGCGACGATGCCGCCAAGCTGATTAGGACGTCATTGAGCATGACGTGCAATGTCACCGCATCTTTGAACGGGTGTCACGGTGCAGGGAGCACTCTAGGAATTCAGGCATAAGCTCACGGTCACCAAGGTATTTGCCTGGCTGCAGCGATTGACATAAATTTCGCCCGCATAGAGCTCCGCTCATCATTGATGTCCGGAGGAGCCCTCTTGGGCGAACCCCATCAAATGCCCGAAAACCAATCGAAGGAATTCGCCATCAATACCCAGGCATTTAGCGTCCAAGCTGACAGCTACGGCTTCACCAGTTGTAGCTACGCCGACATCGTAACCCTGGTGGATGAGGCGGTAATCATCCTTCAGGAACGCGGTATACGCTTCACTCCTGGGAGTGTGCTTCACAAGCTTTTTGCAGACGCCCGTAAGCTCGACAAGCAATGGACGCAGAGCAAAACATCACCCAATTTGGTAACGGGTATCAACGCCGCTTACGCAGAGAAGATTGCTCGGATCATCTCCACGCTCAATGATGAGCCGGGTATTGATGAAGCCCTTCAGCGAATCTCTGGAGCAGACGTGAACCTGTCGAACCGATCCAAATCCCAAGGCAAGGACGCATTATGGGAGCTCTCGCTTCTGACCGCCCTCAAGCGCAGGATGCCGGCCCAGTTGATCGACCCTCCCGACATTGTTGTCGACTTCGGATTTGGTAACTACTCAATCGCCTGCAAGAAAATCTATGAGCGCAAAAGCCTTGTCTCTAGGTTACGGGACGGTGCCAAGCAAATCCGCGAATCAGAGAACCCTGGCTTCATCGCCCTGAACATCGACGACCTCCTCCCGGGTGAACAGATTCTGACGTCGCAGACCCCGGCATCAGCCCTTCAAATGCTTTCCAAAGAGATTCGGGAGTTTGTCGAAGACGAGTCGGGTGCATTTGGACGGATCAAAAATAAGACCTACCTCGACGGCGTTTTGATTTCAGCATCGACCATTTCTGACATCAAGGAAACGAGCACCCGTCTCAACCTCACAACCACTTTCGACTTTTACCCGTTCCAAACTGATGGACTGGGCATGGAACGCTTTATTGCGCTGAGAAAAAGACTATCCCCTCGCACAACCATGGGAAAAGGGCCCTTGGCTGTAAACATCACCTGGCCAAAGTAAATCTTCTGGCAAAGGCAATAGTGCGGAGATTGGTTTGACTACCATAAGATGCGGGCTGTGTGATTCAAGAAGCATCAGCGTCCCCGCCAATCTCCAGGTTCAGGCATCCTGGCCATAAGCTAGGCCGACTGCCACCTCAGCTTCAAAAAACGCGAAGCACTGCCGACAAAGGCATCGTTTTTCGACGACCATGGCTGAGCAGCACGTAAAGTTTGTTCTGCGTCTGAAAAAACATGCCGTCGCTGAAATCAATCAACGGTGACGAGCGCAGCCAGAGGGCGCTGCTGGTTTTGGTACAGCTATCGAAGACCACATTGAGCATCAGCAGCATCACCGGCTTCTTGCCCTCCATAGCCAACTCCTGGACGACCAAATCAGGCGCATCGAGATCAAGCCAAACCCACTCATCGACGATGCAAAAGCTCCTATCCGGGAATCTCGTCTCTGTCATCCGGATCGCTTCCTCAAGATCCATTTCCACCCCTGGCATGACCGCGCTTGGGCCAACGATCTCCTCGATGTCTATGTATGACATGGTAACTCCTGCCCATCCATTGCTTCGCCAAATGGCCTTGTTTCGAAGGCTTACGAGCGCGCGGAAGCTTCTCGGGTCATCGACATCACCACTGTCTGCTGCCCCCCGTCGACCTCCTCAATCATGAACATAAGAAAGCTCACGATGACATATCGATCACCCGCTGTGGTGACAGCGATCGAATAGCCGTGCTGCTCTTCCATCGCCGCCAAATCCTCGGTGACGACCGTATCCCCGTTTTCGGCGCGCTGGTGGATGTCAAAAAACATCGCCGCTTTGAAGCCCAGTCCGACCGGACGAGCATCGAGCAAATAACCGCTGATCTGTCCCTGGAAAGTGACCCTCGTGGCCTTCAGCAACGATTCTGGAAAATACACTGCAAACATCCTCTTCTCGCACGCTTCAAGCCATTCAAAGCGTGATCACACACTGGTTGTTGAAATCGACGTCTTCCCCTGGATAACCCCTTGGATTGGACAGAAATCTGATTCCATTGATCGTTTCATCGACAGCCACGTGAGTGTGTCCAAAGATCCAGAAATCGACCTTCATATCCAGGAATTCCTCCCAGTTGTTGCCGTAAGCGGCCCGCAAATGCGGATGCGTTCCATAGTCCGGAACAAAATGCATCAAAGGCGGGAAGTGAGTCACCACGATCGTTTTTCCCTGAAAGGGTTGTTCCAGCTCGCGATGAAGCCACTCACGAGACTCTTGCGCGACTTTGCGAGTCTGTTGGGGTACCAGGGTTCGATATTGCGGCTCGACCCGAATGACTTTGTAGTCATTCATGAGCGCCCGTGCGTCCAGCATCGCCAATGGCGCATTCCCGGTACCTTCAAAATCAGACCACCCGGTGCATCCCACGAATCGAACGCCATCGAGGACAAGCGTGCGCTGCTCCAAAAAGTGAACGTGGGCAGCTTGGGGGTTGCTGAGCTGATCGAGCGTCTTGTACCAGCTCGATTTGTAAAACTCGTGGTTGCCAGCTACGAGCACGGTCTCCTTCGAAAAATGTTCGCAGGCCCAATTGGAGCTCCGACCTTTGATGTTGATGTCACCAGCGAGAATGGCAACGTCATACAGAGATGGGTCGGGCAGCTCGACGGGCTGGAACTCGACATGGAGATCCGACATTACGAGAAGTCGCATGAGCCACCCCTCGCCATCATGGCGTGTCTCAAAATCTCCTGGCCTGCCATCAGGTTTGCTCGTAAGACTGCAATGCGCATGAGCCTCGTTAAAAAGGAACCAGACATCTAGCCTCCCCGATTTTCAGTAGAGATTAACAATTGCCATGACGGTCTCCAGGCTGGCTTTTTTTCTCTGACCAGGGCCTGTCAAAATATATAGAGTGTTACGCGTTTCAAACACGTAGCCGTCGGTGAGCGATCTTTGGAAGGTTGACCGAACCCAGTCGCCGACCTGCCGCTTGTTCGCACTGTGGGCCAAGACATTGGATGCATACAGCACACAAGGTTGTAACCCGTCGGCAGCAAGAGATTCGCGGTACTCATCAGTCACCTCAATCTCAATCAGCATCCACTCTCTTACGATGCAGTACGGCTTCCATGAGCGATGACTGATGGCTTCAGCATCAGCCTGGCCGGCATCACCCTCGAAGCCCACCAACTGCTCTCCATCGTTGCTGAACAGCTCCACGATGTCTCGTAACCCGTCACTCATGTAACACCCTGTTCTGCAGCTTTAAATGATCCTAGGCATTGGATTTTTTCGTCATTAGCACCCGGGCTGGTAGATGGCTAGCTGCCCAACACACCTGGCCAACCATCACCCACAGCACATCATCACAAGGGCCTGGCGCACCATCTGGAGATCACGCACAGCAGGCATTCGAACCTCTGAGTCCCACCTCTGCAATCTCAATGGCCCTCGATTAAACGCTGAATTGAAAAGCATCTCTCTAGCCCAAGCTCCCATTTCTTACCTCTCAACCGGCCACATACATCGAGCGATTGTTCGGTTTAGGTGTAAATTGATTCAGGCGGGGCATATGCACCACCGTCTCTATGCTTCAGTCCTCACAGGCCCGTACGCAATACAAGCCAGCGTCTGAAACGCTCAATGCCACTATGAATCAGCCGAGACCTATAAGTCCGGCGATGACAACTATATACAGTAGAACCGGACTATGCAACGTGGCCTCATCCTCCCCTTTTGAGGATCGCCCATGCCCCTGAAACGTGCGTTCGCAGCCGTTCTGCGAGTTCTTCGCAGTCGCAAAGGGCTTTCGCAGGAAGGGTTGTCCGAAGCAGGTACTCGGACGTACCTCGCACAACTCGAAAAAGGCGAATCCGGTATTACCCTCGATAAGCTTGACCTCCTGAGCAAGGCTCTCGATACGAACCCCCTGACCTTGCTTGCGCTCACGCTGGCCATCCGTCAAAACGAACCGATAGAGTCCGTCTTGGGCCGGCTCACCGCTGAGCTTTCGGAGCACCTGCAAACTGGCTTGATGGAGGAGCTCAAAGCGCAACTGCAAGATGACGCATTGGTGGTGCGTAAGCCCGGCAAGCCAGTTGACGAGAACAGGTTGAGACAGGTACATCAGCATAAGGCCGAAGGTTTGACTCAAAAGCAGATTGCCGAAAAATTGGGGCTGTCCAAGCAGACCGTTCACGACCTGTGGCATCGAAAATCCGATACATAGGGTCTTGGTAAGCAAGAGCAAGAGGATAGTTTTACAACATGGATAGCACAGCATGAACTGGAGCAGGCTTCGACTCGGTTGGTCGGCAGGCATCATCGCATCGATCGTTTACCTACTGCCGCATCTAAGAGATTTCTCAACCATCGTCGGCCCTTGGGCAGCCTATATCAGTCCCCCCAGCTCATCCGATGGACTGAATCCCAAATTGCTGGGACTGTGGCATGAGAAATTTCAATATCCACAGCCCAATGGTGTTGTCGGCTTCGAAGGTACTATTGAGTACTTTCGCAACAAGACATACCGAATCAATGGTCTGCTGAAGAGCACGACGTTTGCACCCTCCACTCCAGCAACCACAAGCTACAGATTCGAAGGCAATGGAGAATGGCTGGCCTCTGATGAGGAGCTGGAAACCAGCTTGATGGATGTGAGAGTTCGAGTCGTCGCCAAATCCTTAGGCGATATAAGCATCCCCACTGCCCCCTCACCCAATACTGAAGAATCCGAGATTGAACGAGGTCTGTTGCTGGCCAAGTCTCAGCGATATGACATCCGCAGCGCTGGGAAGGACGAAATCGTGCTGGAATCGAACGGTCTTTACGCTGATAGCTACGTCATCAAATTGAATCGAACCAAGCAGATGTATATGAGATAGCTGCATCTCATTCCAGCCCATCTGGCCTTCTGGAAACAGGCTACCAGAGAGTGCTCGATAGAGCTGCTACCACCAGGGCTCCACCTGATTTGATCCTCCGCGCGCTTATGAGCCCTCCTCGTCGTGCATCGCGAGTCCGCGCCGCTTACGAGGAGAGCCTATGCGTATAGGTTGGTTTTTGAGTCCGCAGCGAAGAAAGATCAAGGTGGTAAATTCCTACAATTTCAAATGCCGACGCGGGTAGCCATCACCACTCCCGCCCATGGGCAAGCTTTTCCTTGATCTCAGGGATCAGAAACGCAATCACATGGTTGTAACTCCGATCTTGCCGGTAGGCTTCGTCCATTCGCTCAAGGCCCTCGCGGATCAACTTCTTCCTCCGCTGCCAGGTCTGCTTGGCGTCTTGGTCAGCCAACAGTTGCTCGTTCGCGAACGCTCGCAGCGTCCATCCGAAGGCGAGTAAATAGCCCTTGTAGTGATCGAAGGCGGTGTTGGCCACGTTAAGGAGGCGAGGCAGGTTGTAGCCCACTGGATGCCCAAAACGGGCACTCAACATAATCGACACAGCCCCATGGAATTTCCCCATTCGGTAGTCCGAAGGCAGCGGAAGGTCAGGACTTGCCGTTTTCATTTGTTCCCGCAAAGTTCGCCACGCCTCATCCGACTCTTTGCTGTCCGTTGCTGCATGCTGCATCCAGAAATCGAGAAAGGCCTGCCGGGCTCGGTCGCTGCTCACGCTACTCAATAGCTCGGCCCTTAGCGTGTCGTAGTCCTTGAAAAAAACCTTTTGCTCTTGGGCGTTCACGATCAGTTGATCAAGAAACACCTCCTCCATTACCCATTCGTCAATGATCGTCTTGCCCCTGAGATGGGGTATGGCGTACCAGCAGTCTAGGGCCATGCGCCTCGCCACCCGAGATCGAGCAAGCGTCGCTTCATTTACGATGAAGACGTTGTTGTTATTCAGGAAGAAAATGTCCTCTTCAGAGGTGCGGGTCGAACTCGGGTCGAAGCTATGGAATATCCAGACCATAGCCCCGTTGTTCGCTCGGTAGAACTCACGTCGACCCGCGATTTCTGTCAGGTACGTGGTCGAAAGCTGCACCTCAAATGCCAGGCGTTGGCCATTGAGCTCAGCTTGGACATCGGGCTTTCGCCATTGCGCGCGATCGGCGAGGCGCACGCCCTTCCACACCTTCTCCACCAACGGCTCGGAGCACTGCTCATCGACTATAAGGCTGTCTCGAATAATGCCTTTGAGCCTCAGGTGTGCTGCGCTCTCCTTCGCAGCGTTGTACTTGATGCAGTTGATCTGCTCGGCACTCAATTGCCCACGCGTTGAAATTGAGCATTTTTGCTCTGCCTCCGCACGTGGGTGATGACGGAAATGGAAGCGCCGTTCCATGGTGCGCACGAGTATCACCGGGGCCATGCACAACGCGCACACAAGCCAAGGATTGCCGGGATCACGAGCATAACGACTCGCCAACTCCCCCCTGTCTTTCATGACCAAACCCAGATCGCGGGTCAAGAAGCTCTGCAGTTCGACATCCAATCCCGTTTCTTGATCGAGGATCTCCGTCAGGAGCATGGTGGCAGTGGGTTGAGCGACCTCATACGTGAACATACAGTTTCCTTTGGCTGGAACTCGCAGCCCCAACCTTTAACCTAAAGCCGTAGGTGATTCCACCCAACACCGTGCGTTTGCCTACCCCTGCCCCAGGTCTCTATCTCGCCTAGCCTGAAGGGGTCGTTGCCACGTTGCATTTCAGTCAGAGGTATTTCAGGGCCTTCTCCAATGCCGGGAGAGTACCTGGATGAAACACCGTGTCCCCCTTGGCGTTCAGCACATCCCCCCTCTTCCCCCGCTCAAACCTCCACTGCAGCAGGAAGCTCTCCGACAATAAGAATGTTAGGGCGTCGCGCTCGAACTCGTTCAGCTTAAAGCTTGGAACGACCTCAGATGACTGCCCACGACGATCGTCGACTCTAAACTCAATACCCGGAGGTATCAGCTCCTTGAGCTCACTCCTTGCTTCAGCCAGTTCAGCGAGCGTCCGGTCAACAAGAATTCGAAGCTTCGGATCCTTGATGCCGTCAACCCAGTCAGTGGAGGACGATGATTTTTTTGCCCGCTTACGAGTACCAGGGGCGTCCTTGAAGCACTTGATCAGAGCTTTGAAATTGTCGCCAGTTTTATTCCGAATCGTCTGTGCACGGGGCCCTCCTCGGGTAGCCCCCACCCGGCCAATATGCTCCGAAGTAAAATTCGTCCCCCCGGCGTCCACAATCTCTTTGCAGATGGCATAAACCACCTCCAATGAGCTTTTTTGGCGTGGCGATTTTGCGCAAAGCAAGGCCAGCATTTCTTCAGGCGTCATTCTATTGAACCTCCAGATTTGAAAAACAGTAAGCGGTCGGTGATCCGACCTGTCTAGGGGTCAATGACAGGGCTCTACTTCAATCAATTGGGGCTGCCGAGCATAGCCAGTGGGAATACCATCGAGGCCGGGCAATGACTCGCTGGACATGAGGGTGGTGATCTCCTTCACACTGATGATGTGCTCTCCTTGCAAGTCCTCCAGCCGCAACTGCCCGCTGATCAACTCGTCGACCTTCTTTCTGCTTTTCAACCTACTGAACAGGAATGACGAGACCTGGTTGCCGAGACGAAGCTGCTCACGCTCATCGAGCTGGAGCATCACTGGACGAATGCCATTGTTGAGGGCGAGTCGATCCAGCAACTGCGCCCTACGAGGAGTCGCCATCACCGCTGAAGCTGATTGATAAAGCGTGGCGTTCTGGCAAACCTCGTTCAGCTGATGGAAAAGCGACGTCTCCTCATACACGATTTCAAGTTCGTGCCGGTCGCTCACCAGCAGTTGCATACCATCAGTCTTGGGGGACTCTGCCTGGCTATTGGTATTAAGCAAGACCTTGCATTCCGAGATCAGCTTAGTCAGTGCCTGCAAATCACCGATGTACATGTCCATTTTCGTGACGACACCTTCCTGGTCTGCTTCAAGCTTGCGGATCGCGACGTTGATCCGCTTCAGCTCCCGATCATTGAAAGGCTTACCTACTTGAGCGCAGTCGAACTTCTCGTTCCGGAGATCTTGAAGGCGCGACCGATAGTCAGAAAGCTTTTGATCAATGTCGGCATAGCTTTGCCAGTTGAGGTTTACAGTTAGAGAAATTTCATTCCACAAAGCAGCCAGTCCACCCAAGAACACAGGGCCAGTAACGAAGTGCCGGCACCGTGGGCAATTTTGCAGTCCCAGATGCCCGGCCTGGACAGGCAACCACTGCTTGCCTGTCGATTCACCACCATCGCCACAACGAGCGCCGGCATAAGGACACATGCCGTAGTCCCTTACCAACTGAGTACCGCTGTTACCGGCAAGTAGAGCTTCAAGTGCTTCCTTGGTGCTGCCAACCATCTGATGCTGGAGCTCATCCAACCGCTTCTGTTCCACCATGATCTGCATATCGGTTGCATCGTCTTGCAACGCCCGCTTCTCTCCTTCCGTCATAGCCTGACGGACTGACGCAGATCCGACTTTCACGTAATAAATCGTCATCACGATCGAAGCATGGCCAACGATCTTCATGATGATCTCTACGGGCATGCCGAACTTCATTACATAGGCGGTGATCAAACTGACTCGCATCGAGTGAGTCGTAAACTCCGAGGAGTACCGAGTCAGAGTCGACTTAGCGACGCGATCCGACCTTTCATAGGTGTCATCGAATGACGCCAGGACAAGGTCATCAGGCTGGATATTATAGAGCGTTGCAGCCAATCGGCTGGCAACACCACCCGCATAAACTGGGGGCTTATCTTCACCAAACGCCCTAAATAGAAAACACGCATCCGGTTTCTTCTTAAGTTTGATTTTGCTGAAGTTACAACGACTGGCGCAATCTACCCAACGTGTCCGCTTAAGAACAGGATTGTACTTCTTCTGCCACTCACGCAGTACCGTTAACCAGTACACAAGCGGCTGAGGAATCCAAGGTACGTCATAGCCTCCCCCATCGTAGCTGGTCTTGTTGGACGTGAAATGCATCCCCCAATTCCCTTTTTCATCATGAGAAACAAAGGCCTGCTGAAGCTCTTTTTCAGCCATCGGGCTGGTATTTAGCACCCATTGAGGCTCACCATTACTAATATCAACGATAAATTCATCAGCTTCTCCCGAATCGTTGTACATTACTTGACGCGCCCGGGCCGGAACGGACAACAGGGTGTACACCGCAATCCAATACATGGGAATCCAGAGATAATACTGATCTCCGCTTTTGCGGTAGACGCAGTTAGGATCATCAAAATCAATCATCGACTCGTCGACAGCTAAGTAATCTGAATCGAAACCATGGATATTGACAAGATCACGGAGTGTTTTGGCATGCGGCTGCACGATCCAATCTTTGGCTGCTTTGACGAACTGGTACGCTAGAGGTGGCTTTGTGGACTCAGATGGCCTATGGAACTCACCATTGTACTTAATTGCTGCCAATGGATTTGCGGCATCTGCAGTTCTATAGATTTTCCCACTCTCATCTTCATCAAAGAAATGACGTTTCAAGGCATCATTTAGGTACTCTTGGATTTCGTACCAAGTGCGCCTACAACTCGCAGGCTTTCCCTGAGAAGCGATAAATTTCTCAAATTGTACGGTATCGACACGCTTTAGCTGGAGGAAATCCTGTACGGTAGCGCCATACCCATTAGGCTCAATGTAATAACGAATGAATTTACATACGGAATACTCCCGGGTACCTACAGCCGGCAACCGTTCAAGCCAATAGGCCACGTCAGCAATCCAACCTGCGCTTTGCTTAGAGACGAACGTGAGCAAGTTAGGTAGATCTCTGCTCAGAAAATCATAGACACTCACCCACTCTTTGTAATGAAGCTCAGGCCTGTTAACCATTCTAGAATCACCGAGCTTTCTCGCTAACTTCCTATAGTCTTTCAACGTTTTACAATCATGGCTCTGCGCAATTGATTGAAGCTCCTGATATGAATAAGGCGTAATGAATCCACAGGCATCGTACCAATCCACCCACTCATCTGAGAAAAGCACTTCCGGATTCTCAGGCAACACTGGGAATCTACTTCTGGCCTCAAGATAAGCGTCTTGGGTCTTCACTCCCAAGAGTTTGATAGCGAGCTTGAGATCGGCCAGCGTTTCATAAATCTCTGGCAGCAAAAAAGCAGGCCAGCCAGGAAAGTCAGGATATTTCTTGATCGGATCGGCGGGAAGGCGAGTGTCCACTTTATAGCCAACCCTATAGGCTGAGTACCCATCAAAACGATGCGGCAACACCACAGCCTTTGCTTCTTGCCAGGTCTTGCACGCGAAGCGCGCACGACCAACCATCGCCTTTCCCCAGCCCGGCCAGTCCTCTAGATAAACTCGCTCCGGCCAAACTGGCAGGCGAGCGTCTTCGACACGCCGCTCCATGTACTCACTCTGGGTTTTAATACCCAAGTACGAAACAGCCGCCGAGAACTCTTCCCAAGTTGCATAAACATTACTTTCCTCTGCTAACTTAACCCCATTCAACTTATCTGCCATCTGAAGAAAGTGCGGCCAACCTCTCCACTCATTGCGATAACGCTTTAGAGGACTAGCAATCAGCTTAGGATCCTTCTTTCGGTTCCTACGGTAAGCGTCAGGACTGATAATTCCCAAGCGCTTTGCTGCATCCGATGCTTCTTGATAAGTTTCGTAGGGTGCATCTCCAATACCCAGAAACACTTCATAGCCTGGAAACTCTTTATAGTGGTTTTCAGGGGTGTAGGGTAATCGCGGATCGATCTTGGTAGCCTTAATATAACTCGCCCGACTTTTTACACTCAAGGAGCGTGCAGCCTCTTGAGCCTGTTCTAAGGTCGCATAGAACTCAGGTCTGCCCGTAAAATGGTTCCAACTCAAAAACTCGGTACCGTAATGAACATCTGGATCCCAAGGCAACATGGGATGATCTTTGCGAAACCGATTATATTCAGACTTAAGTAAAATTTTATTATCAATGATCAACTCTCTTGCTTCTTCGTAGCTATAGAACACCTGTGAAACTCTGCGAGGGCGTTGGGGATAGCTCTTACTTGATGCCTGCTCGACGTTGGCATCTCCAACAATCTCACCGTCGGGCATAATAGTATCAACAGCAACAATGGCGCCGCCCCGTTTATATCGTACTTTTACTGATTTCCCGTTTTCGCCAAGAACCCTGGGAGATGCAACCCTTTTAGCCATGAAGTAGTACCTAAGGTGTGGTTTTCCTAAAAAAGTACTAAGTCGCCGAGAAGATGTCACTCGAAACAGGCAAAAGTTGGCCGGCCAGATCCCATTAAAAACTGATCAATAGTTGATCAACTTCCGACTCAATTCAAAATTGAGCTGGCGAGATTTGAATCTGATGGTAATAACACTGAATTTCGTCCGCAGATTTTCATGTAGCAGCGCTCAATTCTGAATTGAAGGCCGAGAATGGAGGTTTTGGAGGCTGTTTTTAAATTGAAGATAATTGATGGTTTTGTGACAGCCATCACATTTTTGACATGCATCCCTGAGGCGATCCAGCTGCACCCAGCACCGCCGGAAGGTGGGCTGAGAGCTGATGGATTACTGGGGTGTCTCGCGGAAAGGTCAGTTTCTGCTCGGCTCGAATGTGCCAAGCGGCGCCTGGAGTCAGCGCTTATGCGCCATTGCGCTCGGCTTCTTCGAAGGCTTTGCGAACATCGTCGGCGTCAGGCTGCGTATAGACTTTGTATGAATTCGGATTTTTATGGTGCATGGCTTTTTGGATGATATTCGGCTTAACACCCTTCTCGATCATGCGATATCCGTAAGCATGGCGGTGACCGTGCTCGGTTGTACCCAGTTTTTTCCTGTGGACAAGCCCGATTCTATTCACCGCGTCACAGTGTTGCCGATTGAAGTTCTTCAGCGTTTCGGGACGACCATGAGTGTTAGTGAACGCATATGGGTGATCATCGTCAGGTTCTGGGTCTACCCGCTGATGCTGCAAGTACATGATGAAGTTATACAAGAAGTCCTTCGATGCTTCAGGAGGGCAGAAATGTACTTCTACATAATCCTCAGTAAGCATCGGCGACTTCCAGCCAGCATGGAGCGCGTTTGACGTTGGATACTTATGCCTAGGCTGCATGCTATACCGTCGATTCAGATAATCTTGGCGATTCGTATAGCCTTCTTCAGGTGCTCTGCCCAAAGACGGATGACTGATCCGAACCACCGCCTCATTCAGCTTGCGGTCGATAATGATATCTTGCAGATACGTGTGAAAAATCTCACTCTTCCTAAGGCCACCGTAGTGCATCAGTATCGTCATCGCCCTACCTTTGTAGTCAATAAAGGCATGCTCTGTAGCGTTGGGATCGCTACACGACCTCGTCCAACCGTTGGTAAGCAGATTATGGAACTCACGCTCAGGAAACCGCTTGGTAATTTTCTGTGACATGGGTATATCAGGCCCTCGCACAGTGCGCACCAATTTCAATTTTCTGGCTGCCTCGTCGGGATTGCGAAGGTGAGCCAGGAAAACATTAGCTTCCTTGTGATAGTAGGCACACCAGTTCATACGCTCCTCAAGTGAGGTAGCAGTACGAAATGGATTGAGTCGGGGCTGACCAAACTCGGGCTGTTCGGCGAGCCAGTCTGTGTAGGCGGTAACATGGCCTATCATTGTACGTGCATCAGTTGCGGAACGCGTTAACCAATAAAGCCCACTAGGATCTCGCTGCGTATCGATATCAATAGTCCCGTATTCGACAGCGACCGCAAAAGACTTGAGCAATTCAGTAGCTTTTTCGAACACGCCTTCATTAGCTTGAATGTACTTAACCAGCATTCGAATCGCGTAAATGTTCCTCGTTCGCCATTCTTCACTTTTCCTATAGTAATCCGGATCAGCCAAGAATCGTAAATGAGATATTAAAATACCATCTTGAGTGAGCAACGCAGGGAGCTGACGCTCCTTGCCGGTACTGTCATTCCTATATAGTGTTTTGATTTTCCTTACAAACGCCATGCTTTTTCCGTCGCAGGATATAAAACTTTCACGAGCACATCGCTACCATCGATTTTTTAGAAATAGCAAAAATACATGAGCGCCGCCACCCAAGAATGCAAAATTTGGCCGGCCATATTAGAGACAATAAGCCCCTTAATACTGCCTAAATTTAAAATTGGGATGTGAGGGTGTTCGTTTTAGCGCGAAAATTCAAAATCATGGTGGTCAAATTTGAAATGCGAGAGGGCTAGGGGGCTTTTCGTGCGCAGAATTCACGTAGCGAACGCTAATTCAGAATTGGAGATTTCTGCGATTTCTGTGAACTGCATCACATTATGTGGAGGGGCGTGACGTTTTTGCGCTCACGCCCGACGCCATGTCGGCCTGTCAAATCGAGGCTAATGCAGCATCGAGCGCTATGGCTAAGCTGGCTGCCAGAAGCGGCAACTGAAGTTATTCAGCGTCCCACTATAGGGATCTGGTTTAGCATCAAGGGCTTCAGGGATGTCGTGTCCAGTTCCACCCTGGCGGAAGAAATCCCTAACAGCGCACAATGCCTGTCCCTTCAAGTATTCCCATTGGCGGTACAGTTCATCTTGGTGATCACGTGCTGCCTTGGCTTTGCTGGGCTTACGTTTAGAAAGGGGCTGTGAGTAATCCGGTAGCGGTGAATAGGCGTAGATAAACGTGATCTGTCCCCTCGCCCAATCTGATGCTGGGGAAGACCGCCAACTATAATCAATGCTGACGGTTAACCGATTACTGAGATGAAAGGGCGATCTCATTTGGTCATCAATTCGAAACAGCTGCCCTTCTTCCTGTTCTGTTTCAACGCGATCTTTCATTGCAGCTACAGCATGGGCCAGGTCTCGACCGGCGTGTAACAGATCGGCCTTGGTTTGCTCGCGTTTTGCAAAAGCCTTGGCTTTGTTGTGTGCGGCCATAGCACGCTCGAACGCCTCTAGTTCGGAACCCACATGCTCCCCGCACTCCCTGAGGCCAAACTCATAGAGTGGAGAAATGCGCTCTTCCATCACACATCTGTCAATTGCCGAGTCAAGAGCCCGCATGTCCACAGCGCTGATCGCTCTCTGCTGATCTTGCGGCAAGTTTATGTAGGTCATAGCTAGTACTTTCCTTATCTACTATCTTGCCCCTTTCCCCGGCCAACCTGAACAAGGCAACGCTTGGGTCAACGCCAATGAAGGGGATGGATCAAATCCCGCAATCGATACGGTCAGTGTCTCTGAGCACAAATCGTCGAATAGGCGCATCGATTGCAGTGCTTGCCTCGGCTCGCTTTACGCTCACCAGCACGCAATGCCGCGATCGCCTTAAACACACTGGTACTGCTCGCTCTTGCAGACGGAACTGCGTCTTCAGAAAGGCCCGTGACGAGCGAATGAATAGACATTCGGTTGCAGCGTCTGCCTCCCAGGTTCTCCAGGATGGGTCGAACATTTCGCGCTACGGTACTCAGGCCTACCCCCGTGCGCAGCCAGATCACATCACCACTCGCATCACGAAGCATCCAGGGCATGGTTATGGCCTGGCCATTCACGCTGGCAGTCGTTTCGGGAACGTAAGACGCGCTGCCCGGCTGCCATGCAGCACCTCGATTGAAGGCGATCCAGGCATGCTCAATCAGCATTTTGTCCTCCTCCAATGTCGGCAACGGCTTCTCGCCCCACGCTTGCAGGAAGGCATCATCGGTCTTCATTCCATCGCGGTAGACGTACTCAAGCCCTGCCAGCACTGCTCGACGAGCCCGAATTGAGACATCCAACTCCTGCTCGATCGGAAGGCCCAATTCGTGGGCATAGTGATATTGCAGGGAGCAGGTCATGAATCCATCAAGGACGGCGTAGGTCATCGCCACGGGTGGTGTCATGGATACGCGCGAGACAGGCGCCGCTACTGGAACAGAGGCTCGCGCGACACTGGCAGGGATGGCTGAAGGATCACACAAGGGGTCGGGAATCGTCGCTGCGTCAGTGCCGCCGTAGACCTTCAACCGATCTTTCGCCCTGGACAGGCCAACGTACAACAGATTGTTCCGCTCGATTGCCTCACCTTGGAGCCGCAGGGCTTGCGTGCTGTGCAACGCTTCAGGGGGCAGCAGCAACGCCTGGCGCTCATCAAAACGTGGCGGTGCCTCTGCGCCAAACTTGCTCTTTTCCACGTTGGCCATGTGCACGACGTCGAACTCAAGCCCTTTGCTGCCATGGACGGTCATGAGCCTCACAGCGTCGATCGCAGCCGCCTCGGGTGGAAGCGCGCGCTCCGCCGAGCGTTGCCCGATGTAGCGCCGAAAATCTTCTCTGACCAAAAACTTCGATAACGTCGCCTGGCTACCTACGCCATCGCTGTTGCGAACCCCGTAGAGGAATTGCCACAACGCCAGGCGATTGATCTGCGCCGCAGCAGACTGGTCAGCCAGCGACTCCAACCCAAAGCCTTTTTCAAACAGGAGGTCACAGACAAACACCCAAGGGCGAGAGCTTCGCGTTGCACCTTCCAACAAATCACTCAATTCCTGGACAACCTGCTGCCCTTGCGCCGAGAGGCCTGCAGTGGGACGGCTCAGCCAACGACCACGCTGGTGGTTGAAACCGATCTTAGACTGGTTCGTCAGCGCCTCGATGTCTGCCGCCGGCATCCTCAAGTTTGCACGCCCGAACAAGCCGAGGAGCGCTCCAGGCGAACGCTGCGTCAGCAGTTGCATCAGGCACATGAATTCTTTGACTTCAGCCCTCTGATTCAACTCACCCAGGTGCAACACAGGAATGCCAGCCGCCTCGATGTCTTGAGCAAGCTTGTCTACTTGGGCATTCGTTGAGCTGATGATGCCCTGACTGCCGTACGAGTGCCCCGCCGCTCGACACTGAGTAATCTCGCCGACGATGACACTGCTCTGAGCATCCCTTTGGGTGTGGAATAAAGCTGGCATGACCCCGCTCACGGAGCGAGAAGGTGATACAGGATCCAGAGGCACGAATGGCTGCAACACATGGTAGGTTCCAGCCCGCTCAACCAGACGAAGAATCTCTGGAGAGCTGCGCCGGTTGATGTCCAAGCTGTACCGCCTGATAGAGGCGGCCTGTCCTCTAGCAACGTACGCCTCGTCAAACTTGAGCAAACTTTGGATCGACGCACCACGCCAGTGATGAATAGCCTGACGAATATCACCGACCACCCACAGGTAACGTTGCGGCGATCCGATCTTTTTGACGAACTCGATCATCACATGATTGACGTCCTGGTACTCATCTACCAAGACGTGATCGTACTGTTCTAGGAAGGCAGCCAGGGACGCACGATCATCACGAGCCTGTACAGTGGGTCGAACCAGAAGGTCTGCATAGTCCACCCACCCTTCCCGCCGTAGTACGGCTTCGTAGGCCCTGTAGAGGGTCACTATGTCGTTCCGCTCTCGCTCGACATCGGGCTGAACCGCCGGCAATGCTCGAACGATCGCAGCGTATTCGTCCGGGGTGACCAATTCTTCTTTGAGACGATGGATGATCCTCAACACATCAGGCAACCAGTCATACGGGTTGCTCAACCTGAAGAAATATTCGAGCTGCAGGGTGGGCAATTCTTCGACCATCATTCTGACTTGCTGCAGCGCGTCAGCAATCTTGATCTGAGGTGTCAGACCGAAGAGAAGGTGGTGCTTTCGCAGGAGCTCAAGCCCAAACGAATGGAAGGTGCCAGCCCATACCTGTGAAGCATTCGGAACATTGGCTGCGGTCAGTCGCTCGACAAGCTCCTGGGCGGCACGGTTGGTAAAGGTCATCACCAAAATTCTATTGGCGGGAACCCCAATGGCGATCAAATGGGCCACTCGGTGTACCAACGTCGTGGTCTTACCGGTTCCTGGGCCCGCAACCACATTGACGAACTTCTCCGGAGCCTCAGCCGCAAGACGCTGGGCATCGCTTGGGGGATGTGCAGGCGCCGGAGGAACTGGAGGGACATCTGGGAGCAGCAGCGCATCAGCCAGTTGCTGCCTTACGACTTCTAGCGGCAGCAGAAAATGCGACGCTATCAATCGAGAACGCCATCTAGCTGACCACAATGCCCTGGCCGTCGTCCTAGGTAGCAACAGTTCTCGCGCAAAAACGTTTGCTTGGAGCTCGTTGCGCTCCCATGCACCATACCCTTCCACCACCGCACTTCCGGGACTAGTGCTGCTGGGGGTGCTAGCAGCGGTGGTTGTATCAGCTTCATCGTCGGGGTCTGCGATGAAAGACACGGTAGAGGTACCTGGAGCAGGTTGGGGTGAGTCGAGATACCAATGGCCCAGTTCGTGAGCCAACAGATAAGCCTTCGCCTCCTGTCGAACGTCATCACGAATCAGGATCGTGCGCATCGACCGCTGCAGGAGCGCATCTGCCCCGCCCAATGCATAGTCATCGGGTGACACCCACTCGATCGCAATGCCTAACGTCGCTTCAGCAACGTCAATCAGTTGCTGGCTGGTCGGATACTGTTCACCGCACGCAGCGATGAGTTTCGCCCGTGCATTGATAGCCTGAATTCGTGCACGGTCGAAAGGATTCATATCAGTCCCCTAAGCCCAACAGTTGCGCCTCTTCGTCATGAGGTAAGTGGAGCGCTTTCACCGCCTCCTCCCAAGAAACAGGCTCTGTTAGCACTCTTGGTTGGCCGTTGGGCGCCTTAAAGGAAGGTGCCGCTAGCTGACGGAAATTCAGACTCACCGCTTCATTCATCGCTTCTGGCGAAACCTGGAAGTACTCGGCGACATCTCTCATCAAGACTCCCGGTGCACGAACTATCCCAACCAGCACCTCGTTGACCAATCTTCGCTTGCCGGGAAGGCCCAGGTGATTGGCCAGCTCATTGGCTTTAGGGCCTACAAAGCCTGCAATCGCGGCTTGAGCACGTACCACTTCAGCTGGATCAGCGATTACTCGGGCAGCGGTAGTAGCGACTGCTTGGGCAGTGGTAGAGACTGCCTGGGCTTGTGGGCAATGAGAAAGCTCCTCAGCCAATAGCCCACCGACGATTTGAGAAGCAGACCGTCCGTATTCTTTCGCGGTCAACTTGAGCTCCAGACTGAGCTTGCGATCAAGTCGGGCCATCCATTGTTCGGACTGGCCATCATAGCTCGCCACCTTCTGCTCATAGCCGTCGAGCACCTTTCTCCCGCTATGCTCTTCGATCGCATCCTCAAAACGCTCGTGGCCACGCTCGACCATCTCTCGAACGAGCACAGAGAATTTCTTACCCTGCTCCTCCGCAACGGCCTTAAGCACTTCATGCATCGCTACCGGCACATACACGCCTACCGTCTGCAATGTGCCCTTGGTGCTAGACACGGATGCAGATCGCGGCGCCTGCGATGCACGAGGCAAAGCGGGTTCGTAATGACTGCGCATAGACACCTCCTGTGGCGACGCTTGGGTTTGTAGACCTTCGGGAATCACGGGCCCGGGTTCGTCCTGCCCTGGCTCACCCTGCTGCTGTTGCTTCTGGCGCTGTTTCGGTTGTTTCGGCTGTTTCGGTGCATCGTGAAGCGATGATGTTGTTGAGCGATCCATGGTCGGCGGAACCACCATGTTGGCAGTCAGGTCGGCCATGACCTGCTTGGCCAGAAGATCTGGGGTCGCCGCCTGCACCTCCAGGAT
Organism: Pseudomonas sp. AL10; assembly: GCF_029960685.1. Classification (NCBI taxonomy): domain Bacteria; kingdom Pseudomonadati; phylum Pseudomonadota; class Gammaproteobacteria; order Pseudomonadales; family Pseudomonadaceae; genus Pseudomonas; species Pseudomonas sp. AL10. Next base: position 194,540 of record NZ_JASBQZ010000003.1, on the reverse strand, counting down.
CTGTCCCTCCGGCATCGCAACCGTACACCGACAAACGCCCCCTACCACCTGAAAATCCGCCGTCGCAGACACCCATCCCAGGTAATCCGACCACGCCCTAAGCGGAGCGCTGAGGGCTGGAGACGGCAAATTGACATTACGTTTCATGGTAGACTCTGGGCATCTGGACGGAAGCAGTGGCGCGCTAAAAGGCGCCTGTATATCATCTTTATATCACTTTCGATGGTAGGGACACAATTGATCGACGCTCATTTTTCCAAGGCTATCCGAGGTTCAGTGAGCCAATGGATGCACTATAACTCGCTCGAATCCTGCCTCGCAGCGCTCGACAACCCAGTGGATCTTGGCGCCTACCTGCTACCCCAGGTCATCGCTGCTCTCACCGCTGTGGGCGTCGATCTGTACGACGTCCAGCGCAGTGCTTGGACGAATCCGTTGATTCATCTGCGCGCTGTTTTTGACATTCACGATCTGCCAGATACGCCAACTGCGTTCATCCCCGTGCCTGACGTTGCCAGCACCGTCGCTGCCAGGGCCAGTGCAGTGGTCTGCCTCGCCGCGCTCAATTCGGACACCATTTCATATGGCTCCGAGAATGACGGCCACCTGTTCGTGAACTTGGTGGTGCTTCCGGGCGACGGTGACTTCGCTGACAAATCAAAGAGCAATATGCGCGGCCACACCGACGGCGTGTCGTTCCCGGTTCGCGGACAGCCGCATGAGTTTGACCAGCGCGTAGCACCCTCCCCTGACTTCGTTTGCCTGAGCGGTCTTCGTAATCCCAACAGCACTGCCACCACGGTCATGCCCCTCTCTGCAGTCCTGCAGAAGCTGACGGACGAGGAGATCGAAGAGCTCACGAAGCCTCAGTACATCCTCCGCCCCCAAAAAACTTTCAAGGTTGGGCTGCGCAAGCTCTTGGGCAAGGACAGTCCTCTGCTGGAGGTAATGGTGGACATCCAGCTGCTGTTCGAAACCCAGGATGGACACTGGATTCGCTACAGCCACAGTGCGGCAGATACCGATTTTGACTCTGAGCTTGCGAGCCAAGCGATCAAGAGTTTCGAGCAGGCCTGTCAGGAATGCTCCGCGTCGGTGGTCATCGCACCTGGCGATATCCTGCTCGTGAACAATCGCGTTGGACTGCATGGGCGCGGCGTAGTGGGTGGCGAGGCAGGTGGCGACTCACGGTGGCTGCTGCGTACCTACGGCCTGGATACCCGGGAGTTGCGGGCTGAACAGCGCTATCCCGACAGTACCTTCAAGCTCTACCCGTGATTTGGGCGGGATGCTGTATGTGGCATCCCGCACTACTTCCTAGCGCTGTACGAAATGTGTTCGAGCGAAGGCCAGACAAGGCGAAAACAGGCGACGAAGCGGAGTTTACTGGAGTAAATGAGCATCCGAGCGCGTGTTCAACGCAGCATGGGCGAGCTCGGATGCATTTCGTACAGAGCCTAGCGCTGGACGGTTTTTTCACTTAGCAAGATCAGTTCATGCCGACCGACTGACCATACGAGTTTCGTTCGTCGTTGTACGCGGTACAAAGCACGTGGATCACGCTTTGAGTATCTTCTTCAGTCCAATCTGGAGTCGGCTGCCATTTGGAGTCGTAGAGACCCATCAAGGCATCCTCTTGCCCCCAAAACGTGGAGAATATAACCGCACCGCTCGGGAATGGGATGAACTCATCCACAAGTAGCCCATGTTTGGACATATGACCATCGAATGTCGGAGCACCTTCAAAGTCGGGCACTTTGGAGATTGGTGTACCTATTTTGGCGAAGCATGCATTCCAAAGCACACCAGAAATGTCTGACTCATAATCATGGTCGAAGTACTGAGGGGCGACGCTATCGTTGCCCTTGGGAATTCGCAATCGATCACAAAGCATAAAAGCGAATGTTGGGCCCTGGGCAAACTGAGAATCTTTGAAGGCAGACCTTGCCTTCTTCATCAGCGTATTAATAACTAGCAAAAAAGAACGCGGATCGTATGAGCCATCATCAAACGGCGGTTTAAATGGAGCGATCTCCCTTTCTGCCATCGCGATTCTATTACCCTTCCGAAGCTGGTCTTCGATTTCGATATTCTGATTCATCGCGTCTTCATGCATCTGATCTGATCGAAGCGAAGCCTCCACCAGATCCAAAGATTTCAACTCAACATAGAACTCCTTTCCATTCGGCAGAGCGCAAACGAAGTCAGGCTTCGAATCTTTTTTCGCCACGATCCGCTTAGTCTTGAAGTGCTTGCTGAGCTTCGAATATACAAGTGCTTCGCCGTAGAACTCAAACATCTGCCTGAACCCTTGGCTATCGGACACATCCTTCACACGACCAAATGACAACTTCAGCTCATGAACAAGAGCCTTTAACTCATCATCCGCATATGATTCTTCTTCCAGCCTTTTCAAATGATCCCACGATATAGAGCTCAAACTGTGATCTGCCGAAAGCCTATGGAGCTGGTGGTGCCAGTAGAGATACTTATCATTTACAGGAAATACGCTCTCATGGGTGCGTTTGTAAGTTTCTTTCAGCTCAGCCGCTTGTTCAGGTTTGAGAGTTGTTTGGGAGGCAATATTTAGAAGATTTTGTAGCGAATTTAGGTCTGGCTTGAGGGATGGCAAATGCTGTTCTATCACTCGCGTTATAGCGTCGAGTCTTTCGTAAGCAAACTCAACCAAGTGGGTAGTGCGCTCTTCTCGCGGGAGAGTGCGCTGGTACATCAGAGCGTTGTGGAGAGCCAGGGACAGAGCTGATGCGCCTTCAGGTTGAGGGTGCTGGGCTTGCTGGGATTGTGAGGGCTGGTGAGCTTCTGGAGGGGTTGGGCTGAGCTTTGTGGAGGCAGGCGTTAGCTCTCGGGGGTTCAGGTTCTGCTCTGGCAGCTGGGCCGGAGGAGTGCTAGATGATTCCATTCGGGGTAGCTCCTTGTAGGGGTTTCTGGACTTAGTACTTAGTACATAGTTTGTGGAGATTGGGTCAAGGCACCGGGAGACATCCTCTGTCGAAAACCTGGGTTAATGAGTGGACTGGTGGTTTTTTGGGCGTTTCGGGGGTAAGGGACTGCGGGGAAGGTCTAGATAGTATGAAAAATTACCGGTTGTAATGGCGTGGCATGCAGGCCTCCGGTGGGCGCCGTATCAAGCGCAGCCTGTACATCGACGCCAGCGGCGTACGCTTCCTGAACGATGAGGAAGAAGTGCGCATGACCCAGGTACACCTGCTCAGCGGCTACATCAGCCGCAAACAGGCCGAACTCAAGGCCTGGAACGAGGCCCAGGGCCACAGCGCGCAACTGTCGGCCAACCGTCGGCGCATGACCAACCTCGGCACCTTCCGCGCCTACGCCTTGGCGTACCTGCAAAGCCACCCCGACATCCAGCCGAACATGACCTGCATGGTGCGCCAGATGCAAACCACGGCCCAGGGCGTGCCGCTGGAGATCTACTGCTTTACCCGCACCACCGCGTGGGGCGATTACGAGCGGATCCAGGGGGATATCTTCGATTACCTGTTGGCGGTGTTGCCGGAGTTCGGGCTAAGCCTGTATCAGCAGCCAAGCGGTAATGACCTGCGCGCCGGCGTGCTGCCTGCGTTGGCCGGAGCCACGCAGGTGTCCGTCGCCGAAACGGCATGAGGTGATGCGAACGGGATTACGGCAGTGACGCCGTAATCTCCTTGCGGCACACCTCAAGCACTTCATCGGCCAGGGCGGAATCGTCCGGGCACGCCCGCGACAGCATGATCGCGCCGATGGCATGGGCCATGCTGTCGAGCATTTTCGCGCGTAGGCCTTCTTGTGGCGCGTCGTGGGTCGCGTTGTACTTTGCCTCCAAGGCTTGCAGGGTGTTTTCCAAGCCGTTGGCAAAGGTCGCCTTCAGCGTGTCCGATTGACGGGCAGCATCGGCACACAACGCCGCCAATGTGCATCCACCGCCGCGATGATCGCGGTGCTGCCTGGACAGGTAAACCTCGAAAAACTGCTCCACCTCCATCTCCGCGCTATCAGCCAGTGACTGCGCCAGGCTGTTGGCGGCCGCTTCCGCCATCAGGTCCGCCTTGGAACCGAAGTGCTTGTAAAAGCCGCCTTGGGTAAAACCGGCCGCAGCCATCAACTCGGCCACGCCCACGCCATCGAAACCCCGCTCGCGGAACAGTTCGGAAGCTGTCGCGACGATATGGGCCCGATTGCTTTGTGACTGCGCCTTAGTGATCTTCATGTGTGTGTGGTCCTGCACGCTTGCGAGATAGGCATATTACTATGATGTTGATCATAATCAAAACCGTTGACAGCTTTGATTATGACCGACATCATAAAACCTCCTCGCACTCACAGAGCATCACACCATGAGCACTTCCAACACCGTTCTGATCACTGGCGCTTCGACCGGCATTGGCGCCGCCTACGCCGAACGCTTTGCCGCACGCGGCCACGACCTCGTACTGGTCGCCCGTGACATCACGCGCCTGGAAGCGCTCGCCGCCAGGTTGCGTGAGCACCACGCCGTCAACGTTGATATCCTCCCGGCCGACCTGACCCAGAACGCTGACCTGGCCGCAGTTGAAGCGCGCCTGCGCGATGACGCCAGCATTGGCACCCTGGTCAACAATGCAGGCGCCGCGCAGTCCGGCAGTTTTATCGAACAGTCCACCGACAGCGTTGCGCAATTGGTCACCCTCAACACCACCGCGCTGGTACGCCTGGCCAGTGCCATCGCCCCCCGCCTGGCGGCAGCGGGCAACGGCGCTATCATCAACATTGGCTCGGTAGTGGGCCTGGCCCCGGAATTCGGCATGACGGTCTACGGCGCGACCAAGGCGTTCGTGCTGTTCCTGTCCCAGGGCATGAGCCTGGAACTGGCGCCCAAAGGCGTATACGTGCAAGCCGTGCTGCCCGCCGCCACGCGTACCGAGATCTGGGAACGTGCGGGCATTGATATCAACACCCTCACGGACGTGATGGAAGTGGGTGATCTGGTGGATGCGGCGCTGGTTGGTTTTGATCGCCGCGAGCCGGTGACCATTCCGCCGTTGCAGGACGGCGCCCGTTGGGACGCGTTGCAAGCTGCGCGACAAGGCCTGCTGACGCAGATCAAGCAGTCCCAGGTTGCCGAGCGTTATCTGGCCAACGCCTGATCAACCGGTAGCAGGCGTGCTCCGCGCCTGCCCTTCTCAGCCAAGCAACGAGCATTGAACCATGAAGGCATTTTCCATCGAACGGTACGGCAAACAGCCCGGCCGCCTCATCGAGGCCCCCGCGCCTATCGTGGGTGAGCACGACGTGCTGGTTCAGGTGCGAGCCAGCAGTGTCAATGTGCTGGATGCAAAGATCGCCAAAGGCGAATTCAAACTGGTCCTACCGTATGCGTTGCCGTTGACACTGGGCAATGACCTGGCCGGCGTGGTGCTCAGCGTCGGCGCTGCGGTACGACGCTTCAAGCCGGGGGACGAAGTCTACGCCCGCCCGCCTCAGCAGCGTATCGGCACCTTCGCCGAGTTGATTGCTGTGCACGAAGACGCACTGGCGCGCAAACCCGCGAATATCAACATGGAGCAAGCCGCCTCCCTGCCCCTGGTCGCGCTGACGGCGTGGCAGGTGCTGGTGGAAACCGCGAAGCTGAAGAAAGGCCAGAAGGTGTTCATTCATGCGGGCTCAGGCGGAGTGGGCAGTATCGCTATCCAGTTGGCCAAGCATTTGGGCGCCTTCGTTGCGACCACCACCAGCACCGCCAATGTGGAGTGGGTCAAGGCGTTAGGCGCGGATGTGGTGATCGACTATAAACAGCAAGCCTTCGAGGCCGTGCTGCGAGATTACGATGTGGTGCTCAACAGCCTAGGCGCGGATGCGCTGGCCAAGTCACTGAAGATTCTCAAGCCCGGCGGTCAACTCATCTCCATCTCCGGGCCGCCGACGCCCGCCTTCGCCCGTGCCCAGAAGCTGCCATGGGTATTGGGCCTGGTCATGGGCCTGTTGAGCAGCGGTATCCGCAGGAAAGCACGCAAGCAAGGCGTGAGCTATGACTTTGTGTTCATGCGTGCCAGCGGCGCCCAACTGGATGAAATCACCGCGCTGGTCGAGTCCGGGATTATCCGGCCGGTCATCGACCGTACCTTTCCTTTCGAATCCACAGCTGCGGCCCTGGACTATGTCGAACAAGGCCGCGCCAAAGGCAAGGTGGTGATCACAATGGCGACGGCACCGCCCGACGCACACCCAGCCGGCTGATCCACACCGCCCCCAGAATCACCAGACCGCCCAGGGCCAAACGGCCCAGCGGTTCGTGCTGGTTCCAGATCAACAGGTTCAGCAACAGCCCCACCGGCACATGCAGGTTGTTCATCACCGCCAGGGTGCCGCCATTGACCAGGCAGGCGCCCTTGTTCCACCAGTACATGCCCAGCGCGGTGCTGACCAACCCGAGGAACACCAGCACACCCCATTGCAGCGGCGCTTGCGGCAGGAAGTCAGCTTTGCCGAACAGCAGGAACGCCGGCAACACCACCAACAAGGCGCCCAGATAGAAATAACCGAAACGCCGAAAGTGCGGCTGGTCACTGGGATAACGCGCCACCAGGTGCTTGTACATGACTTGCCCGGCGGCGTAGGTGAAGTTGGCCAATTGCAGGAGCAAGAACCCCATCAAAAAGTGCGGGGTGATCTGATCGAAACGAATCACCGCCGCACCACCCACCGCCACCAGGGCCGCCACCAGCGCCCAGGGATTGAAGCGGCGATTAAGCGCGTCCTCGATCAGCGTCACATGCAGCGGTGTGAGGATGGTGAACAGCAGCACTTCCGGCACCGTGAGCACACGAAAGCTCAGGTACAGGCAGACGTAGGTCACGCCGAACTGCAATGCGCCGATCACCAACATGCCGCGCATGAACGCGGGCTCCACCGAGCGCCAGCGCGTCAAAGGAATAAAGATCAGCCCGGCCAGCACCACGCGCACCAGCACGGCAAAGTAGCTGTCGACGTGACCGGCGAGGTATTCGCCGATCAAGCTGAAGGAAAATGCCTGAATCAGGGTGACAACCAGTAGATAGCCCATGCGCGCCTCGTTTCGAATGGGCGCGACAGTAAAGCTTTTTGGGTTTTGAGGAAACTCGGCGCAAAAAAAACCCGACCTCGCTAAAGCGGCAGTCGGGCAGGAGCACTCAGGAGCAAAAAGTGCAAAGGGAGGTTCGATACGCGTACTTGAAGGGTTTGCGTGGGGCTATATAAGCAGCACGGGATTATCTGACGATTAACGCCTCAGGCCACCTGAGCCAGCAGTGCCTTGGCGTGATTGACGCCCTTCTCCTGGAAGTCGCCGCCCAGGTTGACGCCTTCGGCGTGAATGAAGGTAACGTCATGAATGCCGATAAATGCCATGACCTGACGCAGGTACGGTTCCTGGTGATCCGAGGTGGCGCCAGTGTGGATACCACCGCGTGCGGTAAGCACGATGGCGCGCTTGCCGGTCAACAAACCCTGGGGCCCGGTGGCGGTGTATTTGAAGGTCACACCGGCCCGCAACACATGATCCAGCCAGGCTTTGAGGGTGCTGGGGATGGCGAAGTTGTACATCGGCGCGGCCATCACCAACACGTCGGCGGCCAGCAATTCGTCAGTCAACTCGTTGGAGCGGTCCAGGGATACCTGTTCGTCGTCGTTACGCTGCTCCGCCGGCTTCATCCAGCCACCCAGCAGGTTGGCATCCAGGTGGGGGACCGGATTGAGCGCAACGTCGCGCACGGTGATGTGGTCTGCCGGATGGGCGACTTGCCATTGGCTGATGAACTGTTGGGTGAGCTGGCGGGAAATGGAATCCTGCTGGCGCGCACTGCTTTCGATGATCAGAACATTGGACATGGCTTCGTAGGCTCCATCGGTAATTGCTGTAAGTCGATGGAGAGAAGGTTAGCCAGGGCCCATTCGATAAAAAAGCGCAAAAAACTGCTACAACCCATCTAGAAATTTGTTTATATGCGGAGTATTCCTGTGGGCATGCTCCGCTGCTGCTTTATTTTGGCGCGCAGTTCAGGGCAATACGCATCTTGATGATGGAGCGATTGAACTTGACCGTGGTGTTGGTGCTTTTGCCGGCTGGCACGGTCACGGTGCGGCGGCGTGGCGATTCCGGGCCATTGGTGAAGATTACCGAACACACAGCATCCCGGGTGCCGTAGTTGCTTAGCTGAATCGAACTGATGTCTGCGTCCACATCGGACGCGGTGTAATCAATGCTGACGCCATCGATCTTTTTCGTCACGTCGATAGGATAGGCAAACGCGCTCATCGGCAGCAGCGCCAGCAACACACAACACAATTTTCTCATTCGGCAGTCTCCAATAAGGACCGCCAGCTTAGGACAAGAGGAGCTCATCTTGAAAGCGCCCCGCGTTACCCTCGATCAATGGCGCACCTTGCAAGCCGTGGTCGACCATGGCGGCTTCGCCCAAGCCGCCGAAGCGCTGCACCGTTCGCAATCTTCGGTGAGCTACACCGTGGCGCGCATGCAGGACCAACTCGGCGTCCCGCTGCTGCGCATCGACGGGCGCAAGGCGGTGCTGACCGAGGCCGGTGAGGTGCTGCTGCGCCGCTCCCGCCAACTGGTGAAAAACGCCAGCCAGCTGGAAGACCTCGCCCATCACATGGAGCAGGGCTGGGAAGCCGAAGTGCGCCTGGTGGTGGACGCCGCTTACCCCAGCGCACGTCTGGTTCGCGCATTGACCGCCTTTATGCCGCAAAGCCGTGGCTGCCGGGTGCGCCTGCGCGAAGAGGTGCTGTCCGGGGTCGAAGAGTTGCTGCTCGACGGCATGGCGGACCTGGCCATTTGCGGGTTTATCATCCCCGGCTACCTGGGCACGGAAATGAGCGATGTGGAGTTCGTCGCCGTGGCTCACCCCGATCACTCGCTGCATCGCCTCAACCGTGAGCTGAGTTTCCATGACCTGGAGAGCCAGATGCAGGTGGTGATCCGCGACTCCGGCCGCCAGCAACCGCGCGACGTCGGCTGGCTCGGCGCCGAACAGCGCTGGACCGTCGGCAGCCTCGCTACCGCCGCCACCTTCGTCGGCAGCGGCCTGGGCTTTGCCTGGCTGCCCCGGCACATGATCGAGCGCGAACTCAAGGAAGGCGTGCTCAAGCAGCTTCCCCTGGAAAAAGGCGGCAGTCGCAACCCGACGTTTTACCTGTACTCCAACAAAGACAAACCCTTGGGGCCCGCCACGCAGATCCTTGTGGAATTGCTGCGCACCTTTGACACCGCTCCCTTGGACGCGCCCTTTGCCGCCCCCCAACAAGCCTGAAACGGAGTTCACCCATGGCCTGGTTCGACCATGAAGGCTGCAGCCTGCATTACGAAGAGTATGGCCATGGCAACCCGCTGGTCCTGATCCACGGCCTGGGCTCCAGCAGCCAGGATTGGGAACTGCAAGTACCGGTACTCGCCCGACACTACCGCCTGATCGTAGTTGACGTGCGCGGCCATGGTCGCTCGGACAAACCCCGGGAGCGCTACAGCATCAAGGGGTTTACCTTCGACCTGATCGCCCTGATCGAACACCTCGACCTGCCAGCGGCCCACGTGGTGGGTTTATCCATGGGCGGCATGATCGCCTTCCAACTGGCAGTGGATGAACCCCTGCGGGTCAAGAGCCTGTGCATCGTCAACAGCGCGCCTGAGGTCAAGGTGCGCAGTGCCGATGACTATTGGCAGTGGGCCAAACGCTGGACCCTGGCCCGCGTGCTCAGCCTGGGCACCATCGGCAAGGCCCTGGGCGATCGGCTGTTCCCCAAACCTGAGCAGGCCGACCTGCGCCGCAAGATGGCCGAACGCTGGGCAAGAAACGACAAACGTGCTTATCTCGCCAGCTTCGACGCCATTGTAGGCTGGGGCGTACAGGAACAACTGTCGAGAATTACCTGTCCAACCCTGGTCATCAGCGCCGACCATGACTACACCCCCGTGGCGCAGAAAGAAATCTATGTAAAACTGCTGCCCGATGCGCGACTGGTGGTCATCGAAGATTCCCGCCATGCCACGCCCTTGGACCAACCCGAGGTCTTTAACGCGACCTTGCTCGATTTTCTAAAGACCGTCGAAACCACTACCCAGGATCACTGACCCATGCTGAAAAAAATCGCCTTATTTGCCGGTTCCGCCTTGTTCGCTGCCAACCTGATGGCGGCTGAGCCGGCCAAGGCGCCACATGTTTTGCTCGACACCACCAACGGCCAGATTGAAATCGAACTGGACCCGGTCAGGGCGCCGATCAGCACCAAGAACTTCCTGGCCTATGTCGACAAGGGCTTCTACACCAATACGATCTTTCACCGCGTGATCCCGGGCTTCATGGTCCAGGGTGGCGGGTTCACCCAGCAAATGTCACAAAAGCCGACCGAAGCACCGATCAAGAACGAAGCCAGCAATGGCCTGCATAACGTGCGTGGCACCTTGTCCATGGCTCGCACCAATGACCCGAACTCGGCCACCAGCCAATTCTTCATCAACGTGGCTGACAATGCCTTCCTCGACCCGGGCCGCGATGCCGGTTATGCCGTGTTCGCCAAAGTGGTCAAGGGCATGGACGTCGTCGACATCATCGTCAACTCCCAGACCACCACCAAGCAAGGCATGCAGAACGTGCCCATCGATCCTGTGATCATCAAGTCGGCCAAGCGCATCGACTGAGGTCTGCAGGCAGCTTTGCGCGGTGCCCACACGGCACCGTGCACCTTTGAAAGGAGAGCCCGCCCGGCGGGCGTCAAACCTAATGCTCTATCGTCGTTTTGAACAGCTGATCGATATTTTCCGCGACGCCCCCAGCGCGGCCCCTCCCGAAAAAGTCCTGCCCTTCTATCTCTATTACCTGCGCCAGGTGTGGCCGTGCTTTGCCGCGCTGTTGGTGGTGGGGCTGGTGGGCGCCCTGATCGAAGTGGCGTTGTTCAGCTACTTGAGCCGCATCATCGACCTGGCCCAGGGCACGCCGCCGGCGAACTTCTTCCAGATCCACAGCGCCGAGCTGATCTGGATGGCCGTGGTCGCCCTGTTGTTACGCCCGCTCTTCAACGGCCTGCATGACTTGCTGGTGCACCAGACCATCAACCCTGGCATGACCAGCCTGATTCGCTGGCAAAACCACAGCTACGTGCTCAAACAGAGCCTGAATTTCTTCCAGAACGATTTCGCCGGGCGCATCGCCCAGCGGATCATGCAAACCGGCAACTCCTTGCGTGACTCGGCGGTGGCGACCGCAGAGGCTATCTGGCACGTGTCGATCTACGCCATCAGTGCCCTGGTGTTGTTTGCCGAGGCCGACTGGCGGTTGATGATTCCGCTGATCACTTGGATCGTTTGCTACAGCCTGGCCCTGCGTTACTTCGTACCTCGCGTGAAAGAACGCTCAGTGGTCTCCTCGGAGGCGCGCTCCAAGTTGATGGGCCGAATTGTCGACGGCTATACCAATATCACCACTTTGAAGCTGTTCGCCCATACGCAGAATGAACAGGAATACGCCAAGCAAGCGATCATCGAGCAGACCGAAAAAACCCAACTGGCCGCCCGCGTACTCACCAGCATGGACACCGTGATCTGTATTCTGAACGGCCTGCTGATTGTCACCACTACTGGCCTGGCCCTGTGGCTGTGGACGCAGTCGCTGATTTCCGTGGGCGCAATTGCCCTGGCCACCGGCCTGGTGATCCGCATCGTCAACATGTCCGGCTGGATCATGTGGGTGGTCAACGGCATCTTCGAAAACATCGGTATCGTGCAGGACGGCCTGAAAACCATCGCCCAGCCACTGGCCGTGGTCGATCGTGAAAACGCTCCGCGCCTGACGGTGCCCCACGGCCAGGTACGCTTTGAGCAAGTGGACTTCCACTACGGCAAGAAGAGCGGAATCATTGGCGGCCTCAACCTTGAGATCAAGGCCGGGGAAAAGATCGGCTTGATCGGCCCATCCGGCGCAGGCAAATCGACGCTGGTCAACCTGCTGCTGCGCCTTTACGACCTGCAGGGCGGGCGCATCCTCATCGACGGCCAGGACATCGCCGAAGTGGCCCAGGAAAGCCTGCGCGCACAGATCGGCATGATCACCCAAGACACCTCGTTGCTGCACCGCTCGATCCGCGACAACCTGTTGTATGGCAAGCCCGACGCGACTGACGAAGAACTGTGGGCGGCGGTGCACAAGGCCCGTGCCGATGAGTTCATCCCGCTGCTGTCGGACTCCGAGGGCCGCACCGGGCTGGATGCCCATGTGGGTGAGCGCGGGGTGAAACTCTCCGGCGGGCAACGTCAGCGTATCGCTATCGCCCGCGTGCTGCTCAAGGACGCGCCGATCCTGATCATGGACGAAGCCACCTCTGCGCTGGACTCGGAAGTGGAAGCGGCGATCCAGGAGAGCCTGGAAACCCTGATGCAGGGCAAGACGGTAATTGCGATCGCGCACCGGTTGTCGACCATCGCACGCATGGACCGCCTGGTGGTGCTGGAAAAAGGCCAGATCGCCGAAAGCGGCAGCCATTCCGAGTTGCTGGCATACGGCGGGCTTTATTCGCGGTTATGGCAGCATCAAACCGGAGGATTTGTCGGTATAGACTGATTTTGTTGGGTAAAGCCCCGCTCAATTCCGAACAATTCTGACAGCTTTCTCTATCTGACTGGTCTTGCGGCACAATCCTGCTGTACTGCAATCAGGCCCCAGGAGGGCCCTGATTTAAGGCGGCAGGGAAGCCACACAGACCGTTAATCAGATAGAGCAATCTAAGGAAGTGTTCATGTCACTGTTCAAACGTTCCGTAACGGAAGGACTGGGTACGTTTTGGCTGGTGTTGGGTGGCTGCGGGAGTGCGGTGTTGGCCGCAGCGTTCCCCAATGTAGGCATCGGCCTGCTCGGTGTGTCACTGGCTTTCGGGCTCACGGTACTGACCATGGCGTTTGCCATCGGGCATATCAGCGGCTGCCACCTTAATCCGGCCGTCTCGGTGGGGCTGGTGGTCGGCGGCAGGTTCCCGGCCAAGGAGTTGCCAGCTTACATCGTGTCGCAAGTGATCGGAGGCGCCATCGCCGCCGCACTGCTGTACTTCATCGCCAGCGGCAAGCCTGGGTTCGAACTGGCCTCCGGGCTGGCAAGCAATGGCTATGGCGAGCATTCGCCCGGTGGTTATTCCATGGCGGCAGGCTTTGTTTGTGAGCTGGTGATGACCGCGATGTTCGTGCTGATCATCCTTGGCGCCACCGACCGTCGAGCCCCGGCAGGCTTCGCGCCCATCGCCATTGGCCTGGGGCTGACGCTGATTCACCTTATCTCCATCCCGGTGACCAACACCTCCGTCAACCCGGCCCGCAGCACGGGGCCTGCGTTGATTGTCGGCGGCTGGGCGCTGCAGCAGTTGTGGTTGTTCTGGCTCGCGCCGATCCTCGGCGCGGTGATCGGCGGCATTACCTACCGATGGTTGGGTGCAGAAAAAACAGCTTGACCCACTCCCTGCAGGGGCGAGCTTGCTCGCGAAAAACGCCAATGATGACGCAGTGCTTACAGCTGTAAACCCGCGTCGCCTGTACGTTCTTCGCGAGCAAGCTCGCTCCTACAAGGTGTTTTACGTTCCGTCAGAGTGCCGATAAGGCAAAGCCGCCCTCGCCTCTTCGGCATACGCCAGAACCCCCACCCGTTCGCGCTCAAGAAAATCTTCCACAGCGTTCTTCAACCCCGGGTGGCGCAGGTAGTGCCAGGACCGCGTAATCACCGGCTCAAACCCGCGAATCAATTTGTGCTCCCCCTGGGCACCCGCATCGAAGCGTTGCAGGCCGTGGGCGATGGCGTAGTCCATGCCTTGGTAGAAACAGGTTTCGAAATGCAGACGGTCGAATTCCGCCAGGCAACCCCAGTAGCGGCCATAGAAGCTGTCGCCACCAAGCAGGCTGAAGGCCATGGCCACCGGGCGCGTGCCTTGTTTGGCCAAGACTACGCGGATGGCTGCGGGCATGCGCTCAGCCAGCAGGCTGAAAAACGCGCGGGTCAGGTAGGGCGATTGCCGGCGCACCGCGTAGGTGTTGGCGTAGCAGGCGTAGACAAAATCCCATTGGGCTTCGCTCAGCTCGTGGCCTTGCAACCACTCGAACTCGATACCCTGCCCCGCCACTTGTTCGCGCTCTTTGCGCATCTGTTTACGCTTGCGTGAACTCAGGGCGTCGAGGAAATCCTGGAAGTCGCGGTAGCCTCGGTTCTGCCAATGAAACTGACAACCCAGGCGTTGCAACCAGCCGGGGTGTTGGGCCATGGCTTCATCGGCGAGGGCATCGGTAAAGTTGATATGGGCGCTCGACAGGCCTTCGATCTCCAGATACCCCGGCAGGCTATTGAGCAATTCGAAAGCGTCTGCGGCACTGGCAGCCAACACGCGCGGCCCACCGACCGGGCTGAACGGCACGGCCGTCAGCAACTTGGGGTAGTAGTCGATGCCAGCGCGCTCGCAGGCGTCGGCCCAGCCGTGATCGAACACGTACTCGCCATAAGAATGCCATTTTCGATAACCCGGCAATGCCGCCATCAACCGGTCGCCTTCCCAGTGCAGCAAATGCTCCGTCTGCCAGCCCGAATGCGGGCCGACGCTGGCGCTGTCTTCCAGCGCGCTCAGAAACCCATGCTGCATAAACGGCTGGGCCTGTGGCATCAGGGCATCCCACGTGTGCGCAGCGATATCGGACAGGCTGTCCAGGCGTTGCAACGGCATCGGCATCCTCATTGTTTCTTGGCATGAAAACCTGGCGAGTATCGCTGATCACAGCCGCACACACACCCAGAAAACACGCGGACAGACGTCAAAACCCTTAGTTCCGTAGCGTAACGATTTGTCATCTAGATGAAATCACTTAGCCACTACTCCGTCATAAACGGTCGCGATACTGACGCCAGTTTTTAGAGCGTCCGGGTCTACCGGGCGACATTTTTTCCGTCCGTCATGGGTCGGTTGTGTCCTGGAGGGTGGTTGCCCTCCCTCCTCACTTTCGGAGATTGATATGCGTCTTGCTTCCACTAAAACTGCGGCGGTCCTGTGTGGCGGCCTGTTGCTGGCACTGAGCGTTCCGGCCAGCGCTGCAGTCGACGCTAAATTGCTCGACATGCTCAAGGCCAACGGCCAGATCACCGCGGCGCAGTACACCGAACTGCAAATGGAACTGGCCAGGGATCAGAAAGAACAACAGATCGCCCGCCAGGCTCAACAAGAGACCAACGAGCAGATCGCGGCCACTGCGAAAAAAACCAACGAGCTGAGCAGCTTCGACCAGAAATTGGCTTGGGCAGCCAAGACCCAGTTCAAGGGTGATGTGCGCTTCCGTCAGGAAACCATCAAGATCGACGGCGAGCCCAACAACGGTGGGCGTGACAAGGACCGTCAACGTATCCGTGCGCGCCTGGGTGCCTACACCGAAATCAACCCGCAAGTGGACACCGGTATCCGTATCGCCACCGGCGGCGGCGACGATGCACGTTCCACTAACCAGGACCAGGATGGTTACTTCGATAAGAAATCGATCTGGCTGGACCTCGGCTACATCGACTACCACCCGGACCAGATCAAGAACCTGCACGTGATCGGCGGCAAGATGCTGCAACCGTGGGTGAACATGGGCGACGTGATCTGGGATAGCGACATCAACCCTGAAGGCCTGGCCGTCACCTACAAATACCCGCTGGGGAGCAGCGCAGAACTGTTCGGCAGCCTGGGTAACTACAACCTCAAGGACAACGTGGACGGTGACGGCGTGCAATTTCGCCATGACCTGCGCCTGACGTCCGGCCAGTTGGGTACGCGTTTCTCGGTCACCGACAACCTGAAAATGACCTTGGGCGGCAGCATCTACGCCTACAAGAATGACGAAGACAGCCGTTGCACAACCACCACCACGCCTTGCGCATTGGCGGTCAACGGCAACTCGGCCAACAACGAATTCCGCTTGTACGAAGGCTTTGCGCAAGCAGACATCGGTGGCCTGGCTGTGCCGCTGTCGTTCTACGGCCAGTACGTGAAAAACAACGATGCGGTGACCGACCAGGACACCGCCTGGTTGCTGGGTGCCAAGTCCAAGGTGTTCGGTTTGAACCTGGACTACAACTACCGCGACGTTCAACGTAATGCCGTCGTAGGCGCCTTCACCGATTCGGACTTCGCCAACGGCACCACCGGTTCGCGCGGTCACAAGATGAAAGTCAGCTACGACATCGACAAGAACTTCGCCATCGGCGCCACCTACTTCCTGACCAAGGCTGACTTTGCCAGCCGGACCCAGCGGGATGCCGACACCAACACCTTGCAACTGGATGCTGAAGCCAAGTTCTAATGCTTAACTTGTAGGAGCGAGCTTGCTCGCGAAGAACCCACAGGCAACGCGGTTCTCCAGGATACCCGCGTTATCGTTGACGTTCTTCGCGAGCAAGCTCGCTCCTACATGATGTCTTTACGCCGCTCGGCCGCCAGTTGTTCAGCCAGCGCATCCACACCCTCCACCGGCTCCTGCGGCATACGCTTGAGCGTCGTCTGCATCAGGCGCATCTGACGGATAAAGCGCCGGCAGTTCGGGCAAAACATCAAGTGATGACGCACCATAAGACGCTCCCGAAAGGTCAATTGCCCATCGAGATAGTCACTGGAACGCGCTACTTGCTCTTTACAGGTCAACATTCGCCCGTTTCCTCAAAATGCTCCACCGTGGCGAAGACTTTAAGCCGTGCTCGATGCAACAGCACACGGACGTTGGAGAGTGAAAGGGTGAGAAGATTACAGATCTCTTCCAGCTCCAGGCCCTGGCGTTCACGCAACACCAGCACACTGCTTTGTAATTCGGACAAGCTCAGAATCGTATGCTCCAGGCATTGGCGCAATTCATCTTCGGTCAGCAGCGCTTCCGGGGTGTCCTGGTGCCAGGCATACGGGGCGACAGCCCAATGGCCATCATCGGGGCTGAAGCGGTCATCGCCGATAGTGCCGTGGGGTGAGGGCAAGTCGTCGAGCAGCACTTCCCGACGATTTTGTTTGTAACGACTCTTTGCGGAGTTGGCAGTAATGGTTAATAACCACGTCTTGAGGCTGGATCGCCCTTCGAACTTGGCCAGGTTGCGCACCACCGAGAGCCAGGCATCTTGCACCACCTCATCGGCATGGCGCTGGCCGACGATGGCATAGGCCACTGCCCGCATTGCACTCTGGTAGGTGTTGACCAATTCCTTATAAGCCTGCTGCTCACCCTTGAGCAGGCGTTCAAGCAGGTGCGTGTCGTCCGCTGCTGCCATTCAAACCTCGATCTAAAAGTGCACACCCGACCCTGTGGGAGCTGGCTTGCCTGCGATGCAGACACCTCGGTGTATCAGGCACACCACTGTGATGCCATCGCAGGCAAGCCAGCTCCCACATACTCAGCGTTTGCGCAGGATCACACTGCCAATCGAATACCCGGCGCCAAAGGAGCTGAGTACGGCAACCGCGCCCTTGGGCAGGTCATCCTGATAAGTGTGAAACGCAATCACCGAGCCGGCCGAGCTGGTATTGGCGTAAGTATCGAGGATCACCGGCGCTTCTTCCACCGACGCGTCGCGCCCCAGCAGCTTCTTGACGATCAGGTGATTCATGCTCAGGTTGGCCTGGTGCAGCCAGAAACGCTTCACATCGGTCACACTCAGCTGGTTTTCTGCCAAGTGCTCGCCGATCAATTCGGCCACCATCGGGCAGACATCACGGAACACCTTGCGGCCTTCCTGCACGAACAGCTTGTCGGGAGCGCCGATGCCCTCTTCCGCGGTGCGGTTGAGGAAGCCGAAGTTGTTGCGGATGTTGTTGGAGAACTTGGTCAGCAGCTTGGTGCTCACCACGTCGAACTGATGTTCGGACGTCGCCAGGTCAGCACGCTCCAGAATCACCGCCGTGGCGGCATCACCGAAGATGAAGTGGCTGTCACGGTCACGGAAGTTCAGGTGGCCGGTGCAGACTTCCGGGTTGACCATCAGGATCGCCCGGGCCTGGCCCAACTGGATGCTGTTGGCCGCGTTCTGGATGCCGAAGGTGGCCGAGGAACACGCCACGTTCATGTCGAAACCGAAACCCTGGATACCCAAGGCTTCCTGGACTTCAATGGCGATCGCCGGGTAGGCGCGTTGCAGGTTGGAGCAGGCGACAATCACGCCGTCGATATCGGCGGCGGTCTTGCCGGCGCGCTGCAGGGCTTGTTCGGCGGCACCGATGGCCATCTGGCAAAGCACCGACCATTCGTCGTTGCTGCGCTCGGGCAGGCGTGGAGCCATGCGCTGCGGATCGAGGATGCCGTCCTTGTCCATCACAAAACGGCTCTTGATGCCGGATGCCTTTTCGATGAATGCCGCGCTCGACTCGGTCAGCGCCTGCACATCGCCACGTTCGATAGCGGCGGCGTTGTCGGCGTTGAACTGTTGTACGTAGGCATTGAAAGACTGCACCAGCTCTTCGTTGGAAATGCTGTTGGCCGGGGTGTACAGGCCAGTGCCGCTGATGACGACGTTATGCACGGTCGTTCCTCTAAATCTGTCAGGCAGAAGATATTGGTACCGTCGTACCAAACTTAAAGTGGTTTGATGTCATCCAGCGGGCATCAAACTGGCAATGCTTTTATTCACTCTTGTAACCGCGAAGTTTGCCACAACCCTGGGGATTTGGCGCTATAGGCCAGACAAACATCCCATTGTGGGATGGGGCTTGCCCTAATGCCTGTAGGAGCGCGCTTGCTCGCGAAGAACCCACAGGCAACGCGCTTATCCAGGATACCCGCGTTATCGTTGACGTTTTTCGCGAGCGAGCTCGCTCCTACAGGTGGGCCAGGGGTTCAGGGCTCTACCTGGCTCCATTGCTTGCTCAGGCGCTTATCGGAAATCGGTACCTTGGTGCCCAACTGCTGGGCAAACAGCGACACCCGGTACTCCTCCAGCCACCAGCGGTACAGCTCCAGTTGCGGGTCGCGCTTGCCTTCCTGGGTGTGTTTGTTCAGGCGGTTCTGGTACTGCGCCCACAAACCGCCCAACTCGCTGCTCCACACACGGTCCTTTTGCACCTGGCTCGGCAGTTTTTCCAGGCGCAGCTCGATGGCCTTGAGAAAACGCGGCAGTTCCTTGAACCACTGGGCCGGGGTTTCCCGTACAAAGCCTGGGTACACCAGGTTGCTCAGTTGCTGCTTGATATCGTTCAAGGCCACGGCCTGGGCCAGGTCGATCTTGCCCTTGAAGCGCTTTTGCAGGCCGTGCCAGAGCTTCAGCACCTCCAGGGTCAGGCGCGCGAGGCGCTCGGCGTGCTCGGTCCAACTGCCGCGCTTGCGTTCAGCCAAGGCTGCCAGGCCAGCGCCATCGCGTGGCAGGCTATCTTCGCCTTCAAGTACACAGGTATCGAGGCTGGCCAGCAGGATGTCTTCGACCAGCGCATCGATACGCCCCAGTTCACGGTACATGAGGCCCAACTCGGTCAAGCCCGGCAATTTGCCGCGCAGGAATTTCGCCGGTTCCGCCAATTGCTGCATCAGCAGGCGCTGCAAGGCGCGACGGTGCTGGAACTCGGCTTCGGCGGCGGTAGAGAAACGCCCCTCCTTGACCGTGCCGTTCTCTTCCACCAGGGCCGGGTACACCGTCATCGACAGGCCGGCGATGTTTTGCTGGGTCTTTTGCGCCACCGCCGCAAACACCTTGGCCTCTACCGGCTGCTGGCTTTTCGCGGTTTGCGGCACCGCCAAGGCAGCCTGGCTGGCTTCGGCGAACCGTGCGGTCAGCTCGGCCAGGTCGCGGCCTTCGCCGAGGAACTTGCCCTGGCCGTCGACCACTTCCAGGTTCATCTTCAGGTGGTTTTCCACCTGCTGCGCCGCCTCGGCCCACGCCTCATCGCTGACCCGCGCACCGGTCATGCGCAGCAATTCACGCCCCAGCGCCTGGGGCAACGAGCCCTGGCCGAATTCGATGCGTTGCAGCGCGGCCTTGACGAAGTCCGGCACCGGCACGAAGTTTTTGCGCAGCGCCTTGGGCAAGTTGCGCACCAGGGCGATGCACTTGGCTTCGATCAACCCCGGCACCAGCCACTCCAGGCGCTCGGCTGGCAACGCCGGCAACAACGGCGCCGGCACCCGCAGGGTCACGCCGTCACGGGGGTGGTTGGGTTCGAAGTGGTAACTCAAGGCCAGGGCCAGGTCGCCCAAGTGCAAGGTGTCCGGGTAATGCGCGGCGGTGACTTCACTGGCCTCGCGGGCCAGTACGTCCTCTTCGCGCATGATCAGCAGTTGCGGGTCTTTCTGGCTGTTGACCTTGTACCAACTGTCAAAGGTGGCGGTCTGGTGAATCTCTGCGGGCAAGCGCGCATCGTAGAAGGCGTACAGGGTTTCTTCGTCGGCCAGGATGTCGCGACGGCGAGCCTTGGCTTCCAGCTCATCGAGTTGCTCCAGCAGTTTCTGGTTGGCCGTCAGGCACTTGGCACGGGACTGAATCTCGCCACGTACCAGGCCTTCACGGATAAACAGCTCGCGGGACGCCACCGGGTCAATCGGCCCGTAATGCACCGGCCGGCGCCCGACCACGATCAGCCCGAACAGGGTGATCTGCTCAAACGCCACCACCTGGCCGCGCTTCTTCTCCCAATGGGGTTCGAAGTGGTTTTTCTTGATCAAGTGCCCGGCCAGCGGTTCGATCCAATCGGCATCGATTTTCGCCACCATGCGTGCATAGAGCTTGGTGGTTTCCACCAGTTCGGCGGTCATCAGCCACTGCGGGCGCTTCTTGCCGATGCCCGAAGACGGGTGAATCCAGAAGCGTCGCTGCCGCGCCCCGAGGTAGTCGCCGTCTTCGGTCTTCTGGCCGATCTGGCTGAGCAGGCCGGACAACACGGCTTTATGCAGCTTCGGATAGTCGGCGGGCTCTTTGTTGAGGCTCAGCTGCATGTCGCGGCAGATCAGGCTCAACTGGCGATGGGAATCACGCCACTCGCGCAGGCGCATGTAGTTGAGGAAGTTTTTGCGGCACCAGTTGCGCAACGGGCTGGCGGTCAGTTCCTGGCGCTGCTCCTCGAAACCGCGCCACAGGTTGACCA
The DNA here is from genome assembly GCF_029960685.1 of Pseudomonas sp. AL10. Classification (NCBI taxonomy): domain Bacteria; kingdom Pseudomonadati; phylum Pseudomonadota; class Gammaproteobacteria; order Pseudomonadales; family Pseudomonadaceae; genus Pseudomonas; species Pseudomonas sp. AL10. The sequence continues at coordinate 173,459 of NZ_JASBQZ010000003.1, read as the reverse complement.
ACCCGGCGAAGTCCGAATCCGGGTCTTTCCACTGTGCGTGGGCTTGGTCGGCCGCTTGTTGACGCTCCGGCGGCCGCTCGCGTGGGTCCTGGATCGACATGGCGCTGGCGACGATCAGCACTTCCTGCAAACTGCCGAGCTTGGCCGCTTCCAGCAACATGCGACCCATGCGCGGGTCCACCGGCAAGCGGGCGAGCTGGCGGCCCAGCGGTGTGAGCTGGCTGTTGCGGTCCACCGCCGAGAGTTCTTGCAGCAGGTTGAAACCGTCGCTGATGGCCTTGCCATCCGGCGGTTCGATAAACGGGAAATCGGTGATCTCGCCCAGGCGCAGGTGCAGCATCTGCAGGATCACGGCGGCCAGGTTGGTACGCAGGATCTCCGGGTCGGTGAATTCCGGGCGCGCGATAAAATCTTCTTCGCTGTACAAGCGCACGCAAATGCCCGGCTCAACCCGGCCGCAACGGCCTTTACGCTGGTTGGCGCTGGCCTGGGAAATCGCCTCGATAGGCAAACGCTGCACCTTGGCGCGGTAGCTGTAGCGGCTGATGCGCGCCGTGCCGCTGTCGATTACATAGCGAATGCCCGGCACGGTCAGCGAGGTTTCCGCGACGTTGGTCGCCAGTACCACGCGCCGGCCCGGGTGGGACTGGAAAATGCGCTGCTGCTCGGCCGGCGACAGCCGTGCGTACAACGGCAAAATCTCGGTGTGTTTGAGCTGGGCCTTGCGCAGCATATCGGCCGCGTCACGAATCTCGCGCTCGCCGGGCAAAAACACCAGCACGTCGCCAGGGCTGCGGCGTTCGCTGCGTTCATAGGCGGCGATTTCATCGAGGGTAGCAAGGATCGCCTGGTCGACAGTCAGGTCGTCCTCGACGCGGTTGCCCTCCTCGTCCTGTTCCAGGGTGAGCGGGCGGTACCAAGTGTCCACCGGGAAGGTACGGCCCGACACCTCGACAATCGGCGCATCGTCAAAATGCTTGGAAAAGCGCTCCAGGTCGATGGTGGCCGAGGTGATGATGACTTTCAGGTCGGGGCGACGCGGCAACAGGGTCTTGAGGTAGCCGAGCAGGAAGTCGATGTTCAGGCTGCGTTCGTGGGCTTCGTCGACGATGATCGTGTCGTAGCGTTCCAGGTAGCGGTCGTTCTGGGTTTCGGCCAGCAGGATGCCGTCGGTCATCAGCTTGATCAGGGTGTTGGCATCGCTCTGGTCTTCAAAGCGCACTTGATAGCCGACCAACGCGCCCAGCGGCGTGGCCAGTTCTTCAGCAACGCGGCTGGCGACACTGCGCGCGGCGATCCGACGCGGCTGGGTATGGCCGATCAGGCCGAACTGGCCGCGACCGATTTCCAGGCAGATTTTTGGCAACTGCGTGGTTTTACCCGAGCCGGTCTCACCAGCGATGATCAGCACCTGGTGTTTGTTCAGCGCGTCCTTGATCTCATCGCGCTTGGCGGCAATCGGCAGGCTGTCGTCATAGCGAATCACCGGCAGGCTGGCGCGCCGCGCCGTGACCTGCGCGCACGATGCCTGCATGCGCGCCACCCACTGCGCCAGCTTCTCCTCGTCGGGCTTCTTGCGCAGCTCAAGCAACTGGCGCCGCAAGCGGTGGCGGTCGGCGAGCATGGCGTGATCGAGGGTTTTGAGCAGTTGGTCGAGGGTGGGTGCTTGGTCTGTCATCAGCTAGTTCGACGGTCATCTATTTATGCACGGCCGGCAAGTGTGGCAGAAAAGCAGCCGAGCGGGCAGCCGGTTGAGCTGCAACGGGAGTAAACCGAACCAAAATGTGGGAGCGGGCTTGCTCGCGAAAGCGGTGGTTCAGTTGATACATCTGTGACTGACACACCGCATTCGCGAGCAAGCCCGCTCCCACAAGGGGGGAATGCGTTACAGAGGGTCTTTTCGGCGGTAGGGGAACACGTCGATCACCTTACCGGCACGAATCGCGTCCTGCAGGCCTTTCCAGTAATCAGCGTTGTACAGCTCGCCATGCAGCTCATCGAACAATCTGCGTTGCCCGGCGTCGGCAAACAGGAACGGCGGGAACTCCTCGGGGAACACATCCAGCGGGCCGATGGAGTACCAGGGCTCGGAGGCCATTTCATCCTCGGGGGTGCGCGGCGCGGGGATATGGCGGAAGTTGGCTTCGGTGAGAAAGCAGATTTCGTCGTAGTCGTAGAACACCACGCGGCCGTGGCGGGTGACGCCAAAGTTCTTCAGCAGCATGTCGCCGGGGAAGATATTCGCCGCCGCCAGTTGCTTGATCGCCAGGCCGTAGTCTTCCAACGCTTCGCGCACCTGGGCGGGGTTGGCGTTGTCGAGGTAGAGGTTGAGCGGGGTCATGCGTCGCTCGGTCCAGCAGTGGCGGATAAGCACGGTGTCGCCCTCTACCTCCACAGTACCGGCGGCGACTTCCAGCAACTCGGCCAGGCACTCGGGCTCGAACTTGCTCAAGGGGAAGCGGAAGTCGGCGAACTCCTGGGTATCGGCCATACGCCCTACCCGGTCGACGCTTTTCACCAGGCGGTACTTTTCGATCACCGTGGCGCGGTTGACGTTTTTTGACGGCGAGAAGCGGTCCTTGATGATCTTGAACACCGTATTGAAACCCGGCAGCGTGAACACGCTCATGACCATGCCACGCACACCGGGGGCCATGATGAACTGGTCATCAGTGGTGGCCAGGTGGTTGATCAGCGCGCGGTAGAACTCGGATTTGCCGTGCTTGTAGAAACCGATGGAGGTGTACAGCTCGGCAATGTGCTTGCCCGGCAGGATGCGCTTGAGAAAGCCGATGAATTCCGCGGGCACGGGCACGTCGACCATGAAATAGGAACGGGTGAACGAGAAGATGATCGACACGTCGGCTTCGTCGGTGATCAACGCATCGATCTGAATGCCACGCCCTTCGCGGTGCAGCAGCGGAATCACCAGCGGCCATTGTTCGTCGCGCGTGTAGATGCGCCCCACGAGGTAGGCGCCTTTGTTGCGGTACAGCACCGAGGAAAACAACTCGACCTTGAGGTCTGGGTCCTTGCACACCCAATCCGGCAGGTTTTCACGCAACTGGGCTTCGAGGCGGCGCAGGTCGGCGGGCAGGTCGGCGTAGGGCTCGCTGAAGCTGTAGTCAGAGAAAACCTGCGCGAGCATGTCCGCTATTTTACCGGCCGGCGTGTAGATACGGGTTTGCGCCGCCCGCGCCCGGCGCAGGCTAGGCCGGGTGGTGTGAATGAACATACAGCCGTCGCTGATCAGGTCATGGCTGAACAGGCCGCAGAAGATCGAGTTGTACCAGGTCTCGGACAGTTCATCGTCAAAACGCAGATCGATCAGGCCGATATAGGCGCTTTTTACCAGGGGCCACTGGCCGATGTCCTGCAACGCCGCAGGGTCAAAACTGGCGCGCAGGCGGGTCGTGACCTCAGCGACTTTCTCTTCATAGAGGTTGATGCGCGCGGCCGACGCGACCTGCCCCTGCTGCCACTGGGCCTTCTCGAAACGCTCACGGGCGCCATCGGTGATCTGGCGGAAGTGCTCACGGTAATCGTCGAAACCGTCGAGGATCATCCGGGCGATAGCGAGGGCGGACTGCGACATGCGGGAAACCTCGAACGGGTATCTGGAAGCCCAGAGCTTAGCCAGTGAACCGAGGCAGGAGAAGAATGATTTTGCACGGCGGTGAACTGACTGCAATTAGCCATTGTGCCGACCTGCCCGCTGGGCAACACTTCTGCGCCCGATTGGCGTAGGAGTTTTCCGTGAGACCTGTTGACACCCTGTATCTGCTGGGGCTGGCTGCCATCTGGGGCGCGAGTTTCCTGTTTATGCGCATGATCGCGCCGGAAATCGGCACGGTGCCCACCGCGTTCTTCCGCGTGTCGATTGCCGCCGCGGGTTTATTGGTGATCCTGGCGATGATGCGCGTGAGCTGGGATTTCCAGGGCAAGTTCAAAACCGTTTTGCTGCTGGGGGTGATCAACTCCGGGATTCCGGCGACCATGTATTCAGTGGCGGCGCAGGTACTGCCGGCGGGTTATTCGGCGATTTTCAACGCCACCACACCGCTGATGGGCGTGCTGATTGGCGGATTGTTTTTCAGCGAACGCCTGACGCCGTCGAAAATCGCAGGTGTCGCCTTGGGGCTGTTTGGCGTTGCCGTGCTCACGCGTGCGGGGCCGGTGGCCTTTGATCTGGAATTATTGATGGGCGCATTGGCGTGCCTGCTGGCAACCACCTGCTATGGCTTTGCCGGTTTCCTGGCGCGGCGTTGGCTGGACCAGCGCGGCGGGTTGGACAGCCGTCTCTCGGCCTTGGGCAGCATGTTGGGGGCGACGTTGTTCCTGTTGCCGTTGTTTGCCTACAGTGCCATCAGCCATCCACCGGCGAGCTGGGGCGGCTGGCAGGTGTGGTCGTCGCTGCTGGGGCTAGGGCTGGTGTGTACGGCGTTTGCCTACATCCTGTACTTCCGCCTGCTGTCATCCATTGGCCCGGTCAAGTCGATGACTGTGACCTTCATGATTCCGCCGTTCGGCGTGTTGTGGGGGGCGTTGCTGTTGGATGAGCCGTTGTCCATGGCTCATCTGTATGGCGGAGTGTTGATTGCCGGGGCGCTGTGGTTGGTACTGCGCCGGTCCAAATAACAACCGCACAACTGTAGGAGCGAGCTTGCTCGCGAAAAACCCGAGGGCATCTCGTTCATTCAGGATGCCCTCGTTATCGTTGACGTTCTTCGCGAGCAAGCTCGCTCCTACAGGGGGGGGTGGGTTTTAGTGCTTACGGAACACGAAGACCAAGCCTACGATGATCAACGCCATCCCCAACACGCTCAACAGGGCCAGGCGATTGCCGAAGATCAGGTAGTCCATCACCGCCGTCACCGCCGGCACCAAGTAGAACAAGCTGGTGACATTCACCAGGTTGCCCCGGGCGATCAGGCGGTACAGCAATAGCGTCGCCAGTACCGACACCACCAGCCCCATCCACAGTACCGGCAGGTAAAAACGCGCACTGTGTTCAAAGTGGAACGGCTGGAACGGCACGAACACCGCGCACAGCAGCAACCCGGCCAGGTATTGCAGTGGCAGCGTGCCCAAGGGATTGTCGGTGATGCGTTTTTGCATGATCGAGCCAAACGTCATGCTCGCCAGCGCCAGCAGCCCGAACAGCATCCCCGCCAGGGACATGCCCGCCAGCCCGATGCCCTGATATACCACCATGATCAAGCCCGCCAACCCCAACCCCAGGCCGAACAGCCGGCGCCAGGAGCGTTGGCGCTCCATCAGTACCACGGTAAGGATCGGCTGCACGCCCATGATGGTCGCCATCACCCCGGGGGTGACGTTGAGGTCCAGGGCCAGCAGATAGAAGATCTGGTAGGCCCCCAGCAGTACCAGGCCCGTCGCCGCCGCATACAGCAGGGGTTTGCCGGGACGAGGCAGCTTCAACTTGAGGATGGGTACCAACACCACCAACCCCATCAGGGCGATGGCAAACCGGATCAACAGAAATGCAAAGGGCGAAGCATGGGCCAGGCCTAACTTGGAGAAGATCGCCCCGCTGCTCCACAGCAAGACAAACACGCTCGTCGAGGCCGCCGCGGCCACGGATTGTTTCGAAAGCACAGACATGGTTACCACCTGTTATCAGGCAAAAAAGCCGACTCAGTAAAAAACTGAATTTCAGTAGGTTTTTTTCAGGCAGGCACGGGGCAACAGCGGATTGCTGATCAGCCCGAAATGCCAACACCCGGCGGTGATACGACTGCGTACACCGGCGTGCTACTGACAGGTGGGGGGTAGTGACTGATCTGCGCAGGCTGCTTGCCCCGGCACGGCACGACCACGGCGTTGACCGCTGAATCGACTACCGCTATGCGCTGGGAAGCTGGCATGTGCTGATCTTTTTTGAAGGGACTAAGACGCGACGACTATAACCAGCCGCAAACATACTTTGCAATCCTTTCCCCCTTGCCTTGTACGTGGAGGCGTTTTCATGCCCTGGAACCTGGCCACTCGCTATAATGCTGCCCGGATTTTTCGAAGGATTTCACATGATTGCTTTGCCCTGGCTGTACCTCACCCTACTTTCCATTGGCTATGTCGTGGCCTTGATCTACGGCCAACTGGGCGTACTGGCGGCGGTCTCCATCGCACTGCTGCTGGTGGCCGGGTACGCCGTGCGCCAGCAACGCAACCCTTGGGCGCGCTACCTGGGTCACGCCTTGTTTATTGTCCTGGCCCTGGGCCTGGCGATGCACTGGCTGCCGGGTTTCTATAACGGCCGCGGTATTGCGCCCCAGCGTTTTACTCCGGACTCAGTGCCCTTCTCGATGTACCTGAACCAGGACAAACCCCTGATCGGCTTCTGGCTGTTGCTGGCCTGCCCATGGATTGTGGCGCGACGCTCATTGCGCCTGTCGATCTGCGTCACGGCCGTGGCCCTGACCCTGGCCGCCATCGCCGCCCTGGGTGGCGCAGCGCTGCTAGGGATGATCAGTTGGGCGCCGAAATGGCCGGACGAGGCGTGGCTGTGGGTGTTGAATAACCTGCTGCTGGTGACGTTGGTCGAAGAAGCGCTGTTTCGCGGGTATATCCAGGGCGGCCTGAGCCGACGCTTCAAACACCTGCCCTATGGCGAGAACCTCGCGCTGCTGTTGGCCTCGCTGTTATTCGGCCTGGTGCATTTTGCTGCGGGTTGGCAGTGGATGCTGCTGGCGAGTATTGCCGGCGTGGGTTACGGCCTGGCCTATCGCTTTGGCGGGCTCGGCGCGGCGATTGCCACGCACTTTGGCTTGAATCTGCTGCACTTCGGGTTGTTCACCTACCCGATGCTCGCAGGCTAAACCTTCCTTACTGTAGGAGCGAGCTTGCTCGCGAAGGACTTCAACGCTAACGCGGGCATCCTGAATGAACGCGTTGCCCTTGAGTGTTTCGCGAGCAAGCTCGCTCCTACAGGGGCAACACCGTTCGCAGGATTGTTGCAAAAATAAGTTAAATAAATGCCCCGCATGGCCGATACCCCCTGAAAGCCTTGCGGATTGAACAATCATGCGTAATAACCAACCCGTTACCCAGCGCGAACGTACCTTCCCCGCTCAGCAACGGTTGATCTCCACCACAGATGCCAAGGGTGTGATTACCTACTGCAACGACGCCTTTGTCGAAATCAGTGGGTTCACCCGCGAAGAACTGATCCGCGCCCCACATAACCTGGTGCGTCACCCGGATGTGCCGCCGGCCGTGTTCGCGCATATGTGGTCCACGCTCAAACAAGGCTTGCCATGGATGGGCATTGTCAAGAATCGCTGCAAGACCGGTGACCACTATTGGGTTAACGCCTATGTGACGCCGGTCTTCGACGGCAACCAGGTGATCGGCTACGAATCGGTGCGCATCAAGCCCACCGCCGAGCAGATCCGCCGGGCCGAAGCGCTCTATCAACGTATCAACCAGGGCAAGTCGGCCGTTCCTCAGCGGGACAAGTGGCTGCCGGTGCTGCAGGACTGGCTGCCGTTTATCCTGGTCAGCCAACTGAGCTTCATGATCGGCGCCACCCTCACCTCCCAATGGGGCTTTGCCCTGGCAGCGGCGCTGTCGGTGCCGTTGGGCCTGCTGGGCTTGAGCTGGCAACAGCGCGGTCTCAAGCGTTTGCTGCGCCTGGCCGAACAGACCACGTCCGACCCGTTGATCGCGCAGATGTACACCGACAGCCGTGGCGCACAAGCGCGTCTGGAAATGTCGATCCTCAGCCAGGAAGCGCGTCTGAAGACCTGTCTTACCCGCCTGCAGGACACCGCCGAGCACCTCAACGACCAGGCGGCGCAGTCCAACACCCTGGCGCACAACAGCTCCAGCGGCCTGGAACGCCAGCGCGTGGAAACCGAACAGGTGGCCACTGCGGTGAACCAGATGGCGGCGACCACCCAGGAAGTGGCCAGCCACGTGCAGCGCACCGCCGATGCCACCCAGGAAGCCAACCGCCTGACCGGGCGCGGCCGCGATATCGCCGGGGAAACCCGCGAGGCGATTCAGCGGCTGTCGGTGGCGGTGGGCGAGACGGGTGTGACCGTCACGCAACTGGCCAAGGACAGCGATGAAATCGGCGGCGTGGTTGATGTGATCAAAGGCATCGCCGACCAGACCAACCTGCTGGCGCTCAACGCCGCCATCGAAGCCGCGCGTGCCGGTGAGATGGGCCGTGGTTTCGCGGTGGTCGCCGATGAAGTGCGCCAACTGGCGCAGCGTACGGCCGAATCCACCGGGCAGATCCATACCCTGATTGCCAAGCTGCAACACACGGCGGCTGCCGCCGTGCAAACCATGGACGCCGGGCACCGCCAGGCTGAAGAAGGTGTAGCGCGGGTGATGGAAGCCGACCAGGCCTTGGTGGGCATCAGTGAGGCGGTGGCCAATATCACCGACATGACCACCCAGATTGCTGCTGCTACCGAAGAGCAAAGCGCGGTGGCCGAGGAGATCAGCCGCAATATCAGCACCATTGCACTGTTGGCGGACCAGACCTCGGAGCAGGCGATGAACTCGGCGCAACTGAGTGAAGAGTTGACGCATACCGCCAATACCCAGTATTCGCTGGTGGAGCGTTTTAACCGCTGAACGGGCTCGTTCCCACGCTCTGCGTGGGAACGCCTCCTGTGACGCTCTGCGTCACAATTTTAGAGGGGGACGCAGAGCGTCCTGGGCTGCATTCCCACGCGGAGCGCGGGAACGATCAACAACCCCTGAGAACCTCAGCGACGCGCACCGCCGCCGCCTCCAGATGCTGCTCATGGCTGAACCCCGAAGCCTTCAGCGGCTTCAAGTCATGATCCCCCGCCACCAGCCACATCACCTCGATACTGTCTGACAAGTCATAACCTTCTACCGCCGCCCGATTGCCCAAGGCATCGCGCTCGCCCTGCACTATCAACGTCGGCGTCTTCAGCGCAGCCAAGTGCTCCACCCGGGGTTTCTCTGGCTTGCCCACCGCATAGAACGGATAGCCCAGGCACACCAACCCATCGGCGCCCAATTCATCGGCCGACAAACTGGCCATCCGCCCGCCCATGGACTTGCCGCCAATCGCCAGTTTCCCAGCGACATGACGTCGCACCTGGGCATACACCTCACGCCACGCCTCCAGCAGTTTCGGCGCCGGATTCGGCGGGCGTTTGCCCCCGTCCAAGCGGCGCTGGGCCATGTACGGGAACTCGAAGCGCAACACGTTCACGCCATGCGCGGCAAGGCGTGCAGCCATGTCGTTCATGAACGCCGAGTCCATCGGTGCGCCAGCGCCGTGGGCCAGGATCAGCATGACCGGCTCACCCGACGTCGTGCCGGTGGCGACATCCCACAACCAGCCATGTTCCCGTACACACTGCGCCCATTGATCCCCGTCAATACTGGCCTTGTGCTCTTTGCCCATGCTTGCCTCGCTTTTTAGTCTGCCTATAACTCCAGCCCAAGTGCCGCATTTGCTTGGGTTGAACCGTGGATGGGGAACCATGAACACTACTTTAAGTACCGCCTATAACTACAAGGTGGTCCGCCAATTCGCCATTATGACGGTGGTGTGGGGCATCGTCGGCATGGGGCTCGGGGTTTTTCTCGCCGCCCAATTGGTTTGGCCTGCGCTCAACTTCGATTTGCCTTGGACCAGCTTCGGCCGCCTGCGCCCTTTGCACACCAACGCGGTGATCTTCGCGTTCGGTGGCTGTGCGCTGTTCGCCAGCTCCTTTTACTCGGTGCAACGCACCTGCCAGACGCAGCTGTTCGCGCCGAAAGTCGCCGCGTTCTGCTTCTGGGGCTGGCAGCTTGTGATCCTGCTGGCCGCGATCAGCCTGCCACTGGGCTACACCAGCTCCAAGGAATACGCCGAACTGGAATGGCCGATCGACATCCTGATCACCATCGTCTGGGTCGCCTACGCCATCGTGTTCTTCGGCACGATCATGAAACGCAAGACCAAGCACATCTATGTGGGCAACTGGTTCTTCGGTGCGTTCATCATCACCGTGGCCATTTTGCATATCGTCAATAACCTGGAAATCCCGGTCAGCCTGACCAAGTCCTACTCGCTGTACGGCGGTGCGACGGATGCCATGGTGCAGTGGTGGTATGGGCATAACGCAGTAGGCTTTTTCCTCACTGCGGGCTTCCTCGGCATGATGTACTACTTCGTGCCCAAGCAGGCCGAACGCCCGGTGTATTCGTATCGCTTGTCCATCGTGCACTTCTGGGCGCTGATCACCCTGTACATCTGGGCCGGCCCGCACCACTTGCACTACACCGCTCTGCCGGACTGGGCGCAGTCCCTGGGCATGGTGATGTCGCTGGTGCTGCTGGCACCGAGCTGGGGCGGCATGATCAACGGCATGATGACCCTCTCGGGCGCCTGGCATAAGCTGCGCAGCGACCCGATCCTGCGCTTTCTGGTGGTCTCCCTGGCGTTCTACGGCATGTCGACCTTCGAAGGCCCGATGATGGCGATCAAGACCGTCAACGCCCTCTCCCACTACACCGACTGGACCATCGGCCACGTACACGCCGGGGCGCTGGGCTGGGTGGCGATGATCTCCATCGGCGCGCTGTACCACATGATCCCGAAAATCTTCGGTCGCGAGCAGATGTACAGCCTCGGCCTGATCAACGCGCATTTCTGGCTGGCCACCATCGGCACCGTGCTCTACATCGCGTCGATGTGGGTCAACGGCATCGCCCAGGGCCTGATGTGGCGTGCGGTCAACGAAGACGGCACCCTCACCTACTCCTTCGTCGAAACCCTGGTGGCCAGCCACCCAGGCTTCATCGTGCGTCTGGTGGGCGGTGCGATCTTCCTCAGCGGCATGTTCCTGATGGCTTACAACACATGGCGCACCGTGCGTTCGGCGCAACCTGCCGAAGTCACCGCTGCCGCGCAAATGGCCTGAGGAGTCGATGATGAAACACGAAACGATTGAAAAGAACGTCGGCCTGTTGATGCTGCTGATGGTGCTTGCCGTGAGCATCGGTGGCCTGACCCAGATCGTCCCGCTGTTCTTCCAGGACGTGACCAACAAGCCGGTCGAAGGCATGAAGCCCTACACCGCGCTGCAACTGGAAGGCCGCGACATCTACATCCGCGAAGGCTGCGTGCAGTGCCACTCGCAGATGATCCGCCCGTTCCGCGCCGAGACCGAGCGCTACGGCCACTATTCGGTGGCCGGCGAAAGCGTGTGGGACCACCCGTTCCTGTGGGGTTCCAAGCGTACCGGCCCGGATCTGGCCCGCGTCGGCGCACGCTACTCGGACGACTGGCACCGCGCGCACTTATACAACCCGCGAAACGTGGTGCCAGAGTCGAAAATGCCGGCCTACCCCTGGCTGGTCACCGCCGCCGTCGACAGCAGCCACACCGAGACCAAGTTGAAAGTGATGCGCACCCTCGGCGTGCCGTACACCGACGACGACATCAATGGCGCAGTCGCCAGCCTCAAGGGCAAGACCGAGATGGACGCGCTGGTTTCCTACCTGCAAGTGCTCGGCACTGCCATCAAGAGCAAGAGGTGAGCCATGGGATTTGAATTCGATGCAGGCACCATCCGCGGCCTTGGCACGCTGGTGGTCGCCATCGCCTTTATCGGCCTGTCGCTGTGGGTATTCAACAACCGCCGCAATGCGGAATTCGAGCAGGCGCGCCTGCTGCCGTTTGCCGATGAACCTTCCCCACCCGACGCTCAAGCAGAGCCAGCCACAAGGAGCACTCGGCCATGACTACGTTCTGGAGTACATGGATCTGCGTATTGACCCTGGGCAGCCTGATCGGTCTGACCTGGCTGTTGGTCGGCACCCGCAAGGGCGAGACCAAGGGCAGCGTCGACCAGACCATGGGCCACGCCTTCGACGGTATCGAGGAATACGACAACCCGCTGCCCCAGTGGTGGTTCATGTTGTTCGCCGGCACCCTGGTGTTTGCCGTCGGCTACCTGATCCTCTACCCGGGCCTGGGCAACTGGAAAGGCGTACTGCCGGGCTATGAAGACGGCTGGACCCAGACCAAGGAATGGGACAAGGAAATGGCCAAGGCCGACGCCAGGTTCGGGCCGATCTTCGCCAAGTTCGCGGCCATGCCGGTGGAAGAAGTCGCCAAGGACCCGCAAGCGTTGAAGATGGGCGGTCGCCTGTTCGCCTCCAACTGCGCGGTATGCCACGGTTCGGACGCCAAGGGCGCCTATGGTTTCCCCAACCTGGCCGACAATAACTGGCGCTGGGGCGGCTCGGCTGAGGCTATCAAAGCCACCATCCTGAACGGTCGCCACGCGGCGATGCCGGCCTGGGGTGAAGTGCTGGGCGAGGACGGGGTGAAAAACGTCGCCGCCTACGTGCGCCACGACCTGGCCAAGCTGCCGTTGCCTGCTGACAACAGCGCAGACCTGGCAGCCGGGCAAGCCGCGTTCAACACCACCTGCGTGGCCTGCCACGGCCCACAAGGCCACGGTGTGGAAGCCATGGGCGCGCCTAACCTGACCGAGCCTGCCGGTTTTATCTACGGCACCAGCCTGGCGCAGCTGCAGCAGACCATCCGCCATGGTCGCCAGGGCCAGATGCCAGCCCAGGATGTGCTGCAAGGCAATGACAAGGTGCACCTGCTGGCGGCTTACGTGTACAGCTTGTCCCATAACGCTGAAGGTGCAACGCCAGACAGCGCGACCGAGTAACCGCTGCCCCGGCCCGGGGCGGCAACCCGTTTCACTGTAGGAGCGAGCTTGCTCGCGAAGAACTTCAGAGCGCCGCGTTTATACTGGATAAGCGTGGTGCCCTCAGGTTCTTCGCGAGCAAGCTCGCTCCTACAGGGATCCGGTGTTGTTTTCATTTGCGCGACCAAGTGTCGCACCCCTTCCAAGCCCACCTTTCCCCTCCTCCTATTCGGGTCTACGCTTGTTCCCACAGTGGACCATTCCTGGCCTACGCGACGGTAGCCGTTGCGCCCCTGAAATTTCCTGTCCACTCGATCAGCTTTATATTTTGGATTTTGTCCCTACGCCAAACATGGAAAGGGCGCAGAATCTGGCGTGGAACGCATTGATCCAGGTCAGCCATTGCGTTGCAATGGCCCCTCGCTTTCTACATACTTGCGACCGATTTTACCTATAAAAAAACCTAAACCGTGGAACCTTAGAATGAGCACAGCAATCAGTCCGACTGCTTATAACTATAAGGTAGTCCGCCAGTTCGCCATCATGACGGTGGTCTGGGGGATCCTTGGCATGGGGCTCGGGGTGTTCATCGCCTCGCAACTGGTTTGGCCGCAATTGAATTTCGACCTGCCCTGGACGACCTTCGGCCGCCTGCGCCCGCTGCACACCAACCTGGTGATCTTCGCCTTCGGCGGATGTGCACTGTTTGCCACCTCCTACTATGTCGTGCAGCGCACCTGCCAGACGCGACTGATCTCCGATGGCCTTGCCGCCTTCACCTTCTGGGGCTGGCAGGCGGTCATCGTCGGCGCCATCATCAGCCTGCCCCTGGGCTACACCACCACCAAGGAATACGCCGAGCTGGAATGGCCGATCGCCATTTTGCTTGCCATCGTGTGGGTGACCTACGGCCTGGTGTTCTTCGGCACCATCGTCAAGCGCAAGACCAAGCACATCTACGTGGGCAACTGGTTCTACGGCGCCTTTATCGTGGTCACGGCGATGCTGCACATCGTCAACCACGCCTCCCTGCCGGTGAACCTGTTCAAGTCCTACTCAGCCTACTCCGGTGCGACGGACGCGATGATCCAGTGGTGGTACGGCCACAACGCCGTAGGCTTCTTCCTCACCACCGGTTTCCTGGGGATGATGTACTACTTCGTGCCCAAGCAGGCCGAGCGTCCGATCTACTCGTATCGCCTGTCCATCGTGCACTTCTGGGCGCTGATCACCCTGTACATCTGGGCCGGCCCTCACCACTTGCACTACACCGCCCTGCCGGATTGGGCACAGTCCCTGGGCATGGCGATGTCGATCATCCTGCTGGCACCAAGCTGGGGCGGCATGATCAACGGCATGATGACCCTCTCGGGCGCCTGGCATAAGCTGCGCACCGACCCGATCCTGCGGTTTTTGGTGGTATCGCTGGCGTTCTACGGCATGTCGACCTTCGAAGGGCCGATGATGGCGATCAAGACCGTCAACTCGCTGTCCCACTACACCGACTGGACCATCGGCCACGTGCACGCCGGGGCGCTGGGCTGGGTGGCGATGATCTCCATCGGCGCGCTGTACCACATGATCCCCAAATTGTTCGGCCGCGCGCAGATGCACAGCGTCGGGCTGATCAACGCGCACTTCTGGCTGGCCACCATTGGCACCGTGCTCTACATCGCCTCGATGTGGGTCAACGGCATCACCCAGGGCCTGATGTGGCGTGCGATCAACGATGACGGCACCCTCACCTACTCCTTCGTCGAAGCGCTGCAAGCCAGCCACCCGGGCTTTATCGTACGTGCCCTGGGCGGTGCGTTCTTTGCCAGCGGCATGCTGTTGATGGCCTACAACGTGTGGCGCACCGTGCGTGCCAGCGACCCTGTTGAAGCCGAAGCCGCCACCAAGATCGCCGTTGTGGGAGCTCACTGATGAAGCATGAAGTCGTTGAGAAGAACATCGGCCTGCTGGCCTTCTTCATGGTCATCGCCGTGAGCATCGGCGGCCTGACCCAAATCGTCCCGCTGTTTTTCCAGGACGTGACCAACAAGCCGGTCGAAGGCATGAAGCCGCGCACCGCCCTTGAACTGGAAGGCCGCGACGTCTACATCGCCAACGGTTGCGTGGGCTGCCACTCGCAGATGATCCGCCCCTTCCGCGCCGAAACCGAACGCTACGGCCACTACTCGGTTGCCGGTGAAAGCGTGTGGGACCACCCGTTCCTGTGGGGTTCCAAACGTACCGGCCCGGACTTGGCCCGTGTGGGTGGGCGCTACTCCGATGACTGGCAGCGTGCGCACCTGTACAACCCGCGCAACGTCGTGCCGGAGTCGAAAATGCCGGCGTACCCGTTCCTCGTGGAAAACAAGCTCGACGGCAAGGACACCGCCAAGAAGATGGAAGTCTTGCGCACCCTGGGCGTGCCCTACACCGACGAAGACATCGCCGGTGCGGCCGCCGCCGTGAAGGGCAAGACCGAAATGGACGCATTGGTGGCCTACCTGCAAGGCCTTGGCACCATCATCAAAAGCAAACGGTGACCTTCATGGATATCGGGATGATTCGTGGCCTGGGCACCGTTGTGGTGATGGTGGCCTTTATCGGCCTGGCGTTGTGGGTGTTCAGCCCACGGCGCAAGTCGGAGTTTGACGACGCGACCATGCTGCCCTTCGCAGATGACCCCGAAGCCATCAAGCACGTCGAGCAAGCTTCTAGGAGTAACAAAGAATGACTACGTTCTGGAGTCTGTACGTCACAGTCCTCAGTCTGGGTACCATCTTCGCCCTGACCTGGCTGCTGCTGTCGACCCGCAAGGGCCAGCGCACCGAGCAGACGGACGAGACCGTCGGCCACTCGTTCGACGGCATCGAGGAGTACGACAACCCGCTGCCCAAGTGGTGGTTCATGCTGTTTGTCGGCACTATCGTCTTCGCCCTTGGTTACCTGGTGCTCTACCCTGGCCTGGGCAACTGGAAGGGCCTGCTGCCAGGCTACAACTACCTCGACAACGACAAGCAAACCCCCTTCGCCAACGGCCAGACCGGCTGGACCGGCGTGCACGAATGGGAAAAGGAAATGGCCAGGTCGGAAGCCAAGTTCGGGCCGATCTTCGCCAAGTTCGCGTCGATGCCGATTGAAGAAGTCGCCAAGGACCCACAAGCCTTGAAGATGGGCGGCCGCCTGTTCGCCTCCAACTGCTCGGTGTGCCACGGCTCCGACGCCAAGGGCGCCTACGGTTTCCCCAACCTGACCGACGCCGACTGGCGCTGGGGCGGCGAACCCAACACCATCAAGGAAACCATCATGAAGGGCCGGCACGCGGTGATGCCAGGCTGGGCTGAAGTCATCGGCGAGCAGGGCGTAGCCGACGTAGCAGCCTTTGTAGTGACCAACCTCGACGGCCGCAAACTGCCGGAAGGCGCCAAGGCCGACGTGGCCAACGGCGAGAAACTCTTCGCCGCCAACTGCTTGGCCTGCCACGGCCCGGCGGGTAAAGGCACGCCAGCGATGGGCGCGCCCGACCTGACGCATCCGGGTGCGTTCATCTACGGTTCAAGCTTTGCGCAACTGCAACAGACCATCCGTTATGGCCGCCAGGGCCAGATGCCGGCGCAGGAGCAGTTGCAAGGGAATGACAAGGTGCACCTGCTTGCGGCGTATGTATATAGCTTGTCTCATGGGGATAAGAAGGCTGAGGAGCAGTAAGACCTCTGAAACAATGGAGCCCCGCGCAGCGAATGCTGGCGGGGCTTTTTTGTTCTGGCGCCGAACCTTGCAAAGCCAACTCTACCGTTCGTAACCTCAACCTTGCCGTGCGCACTCGCCAAGTAGTAACGTAACTACATTAAGTCCAGCGAAGGGGGCCTACCCCATGACCATCACGACCATTTCCAGCCGCGAATTCAATCAAGACACAAGTGGTGCCAAAAAAGCCGCCCGCAAAGGGCCGGTTTTTATCACTGATCGCGGCAAGCCTGCCCATGTACTGCTAAGCATTGAGGAGTACCAGAAGCTGACAGGTCTGAACGCCGACATTGTCGACCTGTTGGTGATGCCGGAAGCGGCCGATATCGACTTCGAAACCGAACGTGCCGTGATCATTCATCGACCCGTGGACTTTTCTTGATGTATCTACTCGACACAAATGTGATCTCTGAACTGCGTAAACCTCAGGCTGATGCAAATGTCGTGGCTTGGGCAAAAAGCGTAGTAGCGCCGCGCATGTTTATTTCGGCGATCACGCTGAAGGAACTGGAAACCGGAGTCCTGCGAATTGAACGGCGAGACCCGGTTCAGGGGAAGGTGTTGAGAACCTGGCTCAAGCGTCATGTAATGCCCGCCTTCGATGCCAGAATCCTGCCCGTCGATGCAGCAGTCGCGTTGCGTTGCGCGCACTTGCATGTACCCGACCAAGCCAACGAAAGCGATGCATTGATTGCCGCAACCGCGCTGGTTCACGGACTCACCGTAGTCACGCGCAACGTCAGCGACTTCAAATCGAGTGGCGTGCCACTGCTCAATCCATGGGACGAATGACCGGCTTACTGGCAAAAACCGTCCATACTTGCCAAGTCAATTGATCCAGGTCACGTACACCATCAATTGATTTCCCCCAACGCGACCAAAGGTCGCACCCTTTGCACACCCTCGGGGGCGTATCATTAGGCCACTGCAACACCCTTAATTTGACCCCGGTTGGCACGTACTGGCCGAGGCAAATCTCCACCGCCGTGGGATGCAATGATGAGCGACCAGATACCGGTACATAACGTTACCCCGCCTGCCAAGACCGTCGACCTCTACGCTTCGAGAGAGAAGATTTACACCCGCGCCTTCACTGGCTTGTTCCGCAACCTGCGCATGGTCGGCGGTGCCGCTCTGTTCCTGCTCTACTTCGGCACCGTGTGGCTGAACTGGGGCGGTCACCAGGCGGTGTGGTGGAACCTGCCGGAGCGTAAGTTCTTTATTTTCGGTGCAACGTTCTGGCCCCAGGATTTCATCCTGCTCTCGGGCATTCTCATTGTGGCGGCATTTGGCCTGTTCTTTATCACCGTGTACGCCGGGCGCGTGTGGTGCGGCTATACCTGCCCGCAAAGCGTATGGACATGGATCTTCATGTGGTGCGAAAAGGTCACCGAAGGCGACCGCAACCAGCGCATCAAGCTCGACAAGGCGCCGATGAGCGCCAACAAGTTCCTGCGCAAGTTCAGCAAGCACAGCCTGTGGCTGCTGATCGGCTTTGCCACCGGCATCACCTTCGTCGGCTACTTTTCACCGATCCGCGAACTGGTATTCGATTTCTTCACCGGCCAGGCCGATGGCTGGTCATATTTCTGGGTGGGTTTCTTCACTCTCGCCACCTACGGCAACGCCGGCTGGCTGCGTGAGCAGGTGTGCATCTACATGTGCCCCTATGCGCGCTTCCAGAGTGTGATGTTCGACAAGGACACCTTGATCGTGTCCTATGACCCGCGCCGTGGCGAAGTGCGTGGCCCACGTAAAAAGGGTACCGACTACAAGGCCCAAGGCCTGGGCGACTGCATCGACTGCACGATGTGCGTGCAGGTGTGCCCTACCGGTATCGATATCCGCGACGGGCTGCAAATCGAATGCATCGGCTGCGCCGCCTGTA
Source organism: Pseudomonas sp. AL10 (assembly GCF_029960685.1). Classification (NCBI taxonomy): domain Bacteria; kingdom Pseudomonadati; phylum Pseudomonadota; class Gammaproteobacteria; order Pseudomonadales; family Pseudomonadaceae; genus Pseudomonas; species Pseudomonas sp. AL10. Next base: position 155,165 of record NZ_JASBQZ010000003.1, on the reverse strand, counting down.
TCGATGCCTGCGATAACATCATGGACAAGATGGAGTACCCACGCGGCCTGATCAGCTACACCACCGAACACAACCTGTCGGGGCAGAAAACCCATAAGCTGCGCCCGCGCCTGATCGGTTACGCCCTGGTGTTGCTGGCGATGATCAGCCTGTTGGTGGCGGCCTTCTTCATGCGCTCGCTGGTGGGTTTCGACGTCAGCAAGGACCGCGTGCTGTACCGCGAGAACGCCGAAGGGCGCATCGAAAACGTCTACAGCCTGAAGATCATGAACAAAGACCAGCGCGACCACACCTACGTGCTCGACGCCGCTGGGCTGCCCGACCTCAAGCTGCAAGGCCGGCGCGAAATCAAAGTGGCCGCCGGCGATATCGTCAGCATGCCAGTGGAGTTGTCGAGTGCGCCGGAGCAGTTGCCGTCGAGCACCAACGAGGTGACCTTCATCCTCGAAGACGCCGATGACACCAGCGTCCATATTGAAGCCAAGAGCCGATTCATCGGCCCACAAGTCCGTTAACAGGGAACATACCCATGCCCGCAACTACTGCCGCCAGCCCTTGGTACAAGCACCTCTGGCCCTGGATCATCATCGCGATCCTGGCCTGCTCGGTGACCCTGACCTTGTCCATGGTGACCATCGCGGTGAATAACCCGGACAACCTGGTCAACGACAACTACTACGAGGCCGGCAAAGGCATCAACCGTTCCCTGGACCGCGAACGCCTGGCCCAGACCCTGCAACTGCGCGGCAAGCTGCACCTGGACGAACTGACCGGCGAGGTCGAGCTGCAACTGACTGGCTACAGCAATCCGAAAACCCTGGAGCTGAACCTGATCTCCCCGACCCAGCCAGAGAAGGATCGCAAGATCAACCTCACCCGCAGCGACAGTGAGCAAGGCCGCTACATCGGCCAGGTCACCGACAAGGTCGAAGGTCGCCGTTTCGTGGAACTGCTTGGCGTGGAGGGCGGCAACACCTGGCGCCTGTTCGAAGAAGAAGAGGTCAGCCACGACAAGGACTTGCTGCTGGGTGACGAACCGTTGCAGGGAGCCGAAGACCTGAAGAAGTAGACGATGATCGTTCCCACGCTCTGCGTGGTAACGCCTTGCTGGACGCTCTGCGTCCGCTTTGTGACGCAGAGCGTCACGGGCAACATTCCCACGCAAAGCGTGGGAACGATCTGCGGAACTGAGCAATGACCCAACCCACCCCCTGCTACCACTGCGCCCTACCCGTCCCCTCCGGCAGCCGGTTCACCGCCCAGATCCTGGGCGAACGCCGTGAACTCTGCTGCCCGGGCTGTCAGGCCGTGGCCGAGGCGATAGTGGCCGGCGGGCTGGAAAACTATTACCAACACCGCAGCGAAGCCTCGGCCAACCCCGAGGCGCTGCCCGTGCAATTGGTGGACGAACTGACGCTGTACGACCGCGCCGATGTGCAAAAACCTTTTGTGCGCCATCAAGGCGACCTGGCCGAAACCACCCTGCTGATGGAAGGCATCAGTTGCGCCGCCTGCGGCTGGTTGATCGAGAAACACCTGCGCAGCCTGCCTGCCGTGGCCGAAGCGCGATTGAACCTGTCCAACCACCGCCTGCACGTGCGCTGGGCCGATGGGCAATTGCCGTTGAGCCAACTGCTCAGCGAGCTGCGCCATATCGGTTACGCCGCCCACCCTTACCAGGCCGACCGCGCCGCCGAACAATTAGCCAGCGAAAACCGCCTGGCCCTGCGACAACTGGGGGTCGCTGGTTTGCTGTGGTTCCAGGCCATGATGGCAACCATGGCCACCTGGCCGGAATTCAATATCGACCTGAGCCCGGAATTGCACGTCATCCTGCGCTGGGTGGCGATGTTTCTGACCACGCCCATCGTGTTCTACAGCTGCGCGCCCTTCTTCAAAGGCGCCCTGCGTGACTTGCACACACGGCACCTGACCATGGACGTGTCGGTGTCCCTGGCGATTGGCGGCGCGTACCTGGCCGGCATCTGGACCGCGATCACTGGCGTAGGCGAATTGTATTTCGATGCCGTGGGCATGTTTGCCCTGTTCCTGCTGGCCGGGCGCTACCTTGAGCGCCGCGCCCGGGAACGCACCGCGGCAGCCACTGCCCAACTGGTCAACCTGTTGCCCGCCTCCTGCTTGCGCCTCAAGGATGATGGACAGAGCGAACGCATCCTGCTCAGCGAATTGGCGCTGGGTGATCGTGTGCTGGTGCATCCCGGTGCGGTGCTGCCGGCGGATGGCGTAATTCTCGACGGCCAATCCAGCATCGATGAATCCCTGCTGACCGGCGAGTACCTGCCGCAACCTCGGCGTACGGGTGACAGCGTCACGGCCGGCACGCTGAATGTCGAAGGCGCGCTCACCGTCCAAGTGCGCGCCCTGGGGCATGACACGCGCTTGTCCGCCATCGTGCGCCTGCTGGAGCGCGCCCAGGCCGAGAAGCCGCGCCTGGCACAGATCGCCGACCGCGCTGCGCAGTGGTTCTTGTTGTGCTCACTGATCGCCGCCGCGCTGATCGGCCTGCTGTGGTGGGAGCTGGACCCATCCCGAGCGTTCTGGATTGTGCTGGCGATGCTGGTGGCGACCTGTCCGTGCGCCCTGTCCCTGGCCACGCCCACCGCGCTCACCGCCGCCACCGGCACCTTGCACAGTCTCGGGTTGCTGCTGACCCGCGGCCATGTGCTCGAGGGCCTGAACCAGATTGATACGGTGATTTTCGACAAGACCGGCACCCTCACCGAAGGGCGCCTGGCGTTGCGCGCCATTCGGCCCTTGAGTGCGCTGGACAGCGACCAATGCCTGGGCCTTGCCGCCGCCCTGGAGAACCGTTCCGAACACCCGATTGCCCGTGCCTTCGGCCGTGCGCCGCTGGCCGCTGATGAAGTGCTGAGCACTCCAGGCCTGGGCCTGGAAGGTCGTGTGGGAGAACGTCTGTTGCGCATCGGCCAGCCGGGTTTTGTCTGTGAACTCAGTGGCTGCGCGATTCCCGCCTCGCCGGACGAGGCCGGGCAATGGCTGCTGCTGGGCGACCACAGCGGTGCCCTGGCCTGGTTCGTACTGGATGACCGCCTGCGCAGCGACGCACCCGCCTTGCTCGCCGCATGCAAGGCGCGGGGCTGGCGCACGCTGCTACTCTCGGGGGACAGTTCGCCGATGGTGGCCAGTGTCGCTTCTGAGCTGGGTATCGACGAAGCCCACGGCAGCCTGCGCCCTGACGACAAGCTGCAGGTACTGCAAAACCTGCACAAAGAAGGTCGCAAAGTGTTGATGCTCGGCGATGGGGTCAATGATGTGCCAGTGCTGGCCGCTGCCGATATCAGTGTGGCGATGGGCTCGGCCACCGACCTTGCGAAAACCAGCGCCGATGCGGTGCTGTTGTCCAACCGCCTGGATGCGCTGGTGCAGGCCTTCAGCCTGGCGCGGCGCACTCGCCGGGTGATCATCGAGAACCTGTTGTGGGCCGGGTTGTACAATGGGCTTATGCTGCCGTTTGCCGCCCTGGGTTGGATCACGCCGATCTGGGCGGCGATCGGCATGTCCATCAGTTCGTTGACCGTGGTGCTCAACGCGTTGCGCCTGACTCGCCTGCCGAGCGCGCAAGCCCCGGGCACCGCCCCACTAACCCGCCCGCTGCCGGCCTGAGCCGCGCGGGCATGGAGTACAGATGCCAGCTCTCTACGTGATGATTCCGGCGGCACTGCTATTAGTGGGTGTGGCCATCTACATCTTCTTCTGGGCCGTGGACAGCGGCCAATACGAAGACCTCGATGGCCCGGCCCACAGCGTGCTGTTCGACGACCAGGACCCGAACCACCTAGCCGCCATCGACGAAGCCAACAGCCCCGAGCAGCCGCCCAAAGAGCCCCCTCATGCTTGAGCTGGCGCCCTTGCTGGTCTCGGCGCTGATCCTCGGCCTGCTCGGCGGCGGCCATTGCCTGGGCATGTGCGGCGGACTGATGGGCGCGCTGACCCTGGCGATCCCCAAGGAACAACGCAGCCGCCGTTTTCGCCTGCTGCTGGCGTATAACCTGGGGCGCATCCTCAGCTATGCAACCGCCGGCTTACTGATCGGCCTGGCCGGCTGGGCAGTGGCCAACAGCCCGGCGGCGATGTTCATGCGAGTGCTTGCCGGGCTGCTGCTGATCTGTATGGGCCTGTACCTGGCCGGCTGGTGGAGCGGCCTCACCCGTATCGAAAGCCTGGGACGCGGCCTGTGGCGGCATCTGCAGCCGGTGGCCAACCGTTTGCTGCCGGTGTCCAGCCTGCCGCGAGCCTTGCTGCTGGGCGCGCTGTGGGGCTGGTTGCCGTGCGGGCTCGTCTACAGCACCCTGCTATGGGCGGCGAGCCAGGGCAATGCACTGGACAGCGCCTTGCTGATGCTGGCGTTCGGGCTGGGCACCTGGCCGGTGCTGCTGGCCACCGGGCTGGCCGCCGAACGGGTGACGGCGTTATTGCGCAAGCGCAGCGTGCGTGTGGCCGGTGGCGTGCTGGTGATGATCTTCGGTCTCTGGACCTTGCCTGGCCCCCACCAGCACTGGCTCATGGGGCATTAACAGGCCCTGTGGCATAGCGCCGCTCCCCGTTGATGCAAATCAAGATGCCTGCACCGCCCTGCCCCTAGACTCGGCCCACTAGCCAATCCGGGGGACCGCCCGCATGCTCGACGCCATTCGTTGGGACACAGATCTGATTCACCGCTACGACTTGGCGGGGCCGCGCTACACGTCCTACCCCACCGCCGTACAATTTGACAGCCAGGTCGGCACCTTCGACCTGCTCCACGCCCTGCGTGACAGCCGCAAGGCCGTGCGGCCACTGTCGCTGTATGTGCATGTGCCGTTCTGCGCCAACATTTGCTACTACTGCGCCTGCAACAAGGTGATCACCAAGGACCGTGGCCGCGCCCAGGCCTACCTGCAGCGCCTGGAGCAGGAAATCCAATTGGTGGCCTGCCACCTCGACCCGCAGCAGCCCGTGGAGCAACTGCATTTCGGCGGCGGTACGCCAACCTTTCTCAGCCACGATGAACTGCGCCAGGTGATGAAATGCCTGCGCCAGCATTTCAATTTGCTGGAGGACGACTCGGGCGACTACGGCATCGAAATCGACCCGCGCGAAGCCGACTGGGCCACCATGGGCCTGCTGCGCGAACTGGGCTTCAACCGCGTGAGCATTGGGCTGCAAGACCTCGACCCCGAGGTGCAACGGGCGGTCAATCGCCTGCAAAGCCTGGAAGAAACCCGCGCCGTGATCGATGCAGCGCGCACCTTGCAATTTCGCTCGATCAATATCGACCTGATCTACGGCCTGCCCAAGCAGTCGCCGTTGAACTTTGCGCGCACCGTGGAAGAAGTCATCCGCTTGCAGCCTGACCGCCTGTCGGTGTTCAACTACGCGCACCTGCCGGAACGCTTCATGCCCCAACGGCGGATCAACACCGACGACCTGCCCTCGCCGGCAGAAAAACTGCTGATGCTGCAAACCACCATCGAACAACTGACCCAGGCCGGTTACCGCTACATCGGCATGGACCACTTTGCCCTGCCGGACGACGAACTGGCGGTGGCCCAGGAAGAAGGAAAGCTGCAGCGCAATTTCCAGGGTTACACCACCCACGGGCACTGCGACCTCATTGGGTTGGGGGTGTCGGCGATCAGCCAGATCGGCGACCTGTATTGCCAGAACAGCAGCGACCTGAACCAGTATCAGAACGCTTTGGCGGGCGCGCAGTTGGCGACCAGCCGCGGCTTGGTCTGCACCACCGACGACCGCTTGCGCCGGGACGTGATCCAGCAACTGATCTGTAATTTCAACCTGGCATTCGAGGGGATCGAACAGGCGTACAACATCGATTTTCGCGGCTACTTTGCCGAGCTATGGCCACAATTGCAGACCATGGCTGACGATGGCTTGATTGAACTCGACGTCCAGGGCATTCGCGTGCTGCCGGCCGGGCGCTTGCTGGTGCGCTCGGTGTGCATGGTGTTCGATGCCTACCTGGAGCACCAGAACAGGCAACGGTTTTCGCGGGTTATCTAAAGGCCCTTATTTCATGGCCAAGCTGGCGGCCTTGACTGCATCACCGGCACTCATGTCTTTCATCGCCTTGGTCAGGGACGCCTGGGCGCTAGTCAAGCTGGCTTGCAGTGCGCTCAACGCTGACTGCAGCCCGGAGAGTCGGGCACGGGCCTGTTCAGGGCTGAGATTTCTGTCGGCCATTACCGCAGCCATCTCGGCTTGTTTCTCGGCAATCTGCTTTTTGATCTCACGAATCATCTTCAGCAGATTCTTGACGTTGTCCGCCAAGCCACTGTCGTCGATGTCACTGTTTGAGGTTTTCTCAGCCGCCGCCGCTTTCATCGCAGCACCGGAAATGGTCACTGACACCGCAGGCTTGGCTTCATCCGTCGGCGCAACCGCAGCAGCATCGGTCGCGGCAGCCTTCTTGGTTTCGGGCAGTGCCTGGATCTGGGTGCGTGAAGCCAGTTGTGTACTGAGGGATAACATGGTCTGAGCCACCGCGTTGGTATTCGATGGCAGTGCTATCGGCCGTTTCGGGCAAATCTTTACTTCGCGACAGGTTTTTGTACACGCTGGCCTCCGTGCCCCCCAGTGCGTTACCCTTACGTCTTATGTGTGTTTTCCCACAAGGATTTAAGAAATGTCCGAGCCAGTCAAACTGCGCGCTCACAGCCAGGCCCATTGCAAGGATTGCAGCCTGGCTCCCCTCTGCCTGCCACTTTCATTGAATCTGGAAGACATGGATGCGCTGGACGACATCGTCAAACGCGGCCGCCCGCTGAAAAAAGGCGAGTTTCTGTTTCGCCAGGGCGACAAGTTTGATTCCGTCTATGCAGTACGTTCGGGCGCATTGAAGACCTTCAGCCTCAGCGATGGCGGCGAAGAGCAAATCACCGGTTTCCACCTGCCCAGTGAGTTGGTCGGGCTGTCGGGGATGGACACTGAGATTCACCCGGTGTCGGCCCAGGCCCTGGAAACCACGTCGGTGTGCGAAATCCCTTTCGAGCGCCTGGATGAGTTGGCCCTGCAACTGCCGCAGTTGCGCCGCCAATTGATGCGCGTGATGAGCCGCGAGATTCGTGACGACCAGCAAATGATGCTGCTGCTGTCGAAGAAAACCGCCGATGAGCGCATCGCCACGTTCCTGGTCAACCTGTCGGCGCGCTTCCGTGCCCGTGGGTTCTCGGCCAACCAGTTCCGCCTGAGCATGTCGCGCAATGAGATCGGCAATTACCTGGGCCTGGCAGTGGAGACCGTGTCCCGCGTGTTTACCCGCTTCCAGCAGAACCAGTTGATTGCCGCAGAAGGTAAAGAGGTGCATATCCTCGACCCGATTCAGCTGTGTGCATTGGCTGGCGGTTCTCTGGAGATCTGACCCAGACTGCGGCCGCGCCAATCGGCGAGGCCGCAGGTATACTTCGGGTCCGTTTTCCGCCCTGGACTCCTCGACGATGACCTTTGATTCGTTCGACATCAAATCCCTGATTCGCCCCGTCATCGACTTCCCCAAGCCTGGGGTGATCTTCCGTGACATCACGCCGCTGTTCCAATCGCCCCGCGCCTTGCGCCTGGTAGCCGACAGCTTTGCCCAACGCTATGTCGAAGCCGACTTCACCCATATCGGTGCGATGGATGCCCGTGGCTTCCTGATCGGCTCGATCATCGCCTACCAGCTCAACAAGCCGCTGATCCTGTTTCGCAAGCAAGGCAAGCTGCCGGCGGACGTGCTGGCCGAGGGTTACCAGACCGAGTACGGCGAAGCCTTCCTGGAAGTGCACGCCGACAGCCTGTGCGAAGGCGATTCTGTGCTGATGTTCGATGACCTGATCGCCACCGGCGGCACCCTGATTGCGGCGGCGAACCTGGTGCGGCGCATGGGGGCAAAGATTTTTGAGGCTGCGGCGATTATTGATTTGCCAGAGCTGGGTGGCTCGCAGCGTTTGGCAGACATGGGGATTCCGACGTTTTGCCTGACGCAGTTTGGGCTGACTGAGAGATAAGCGTCGTCAGTACTGCCGTCATCGCGGGCAAGCCCGGCTCCCACCTTGGAATGCATTCCCCTGTGGGAGCCGGGCTTGCCCGCGATGAGGCCCGAAAGAACACCCCGGTTTACAACCCCATCTGCTTACTGATGATCTCATTCATCACTTCACGCGTCCCGCCACCAATCGACAGAATCCGGTTATCACGATACAGCCGCTCCACCAGGCTGCCACGCATATACCCCTGCCCACCCAGTATCTGCACCGCGTCATACGTCACTCGATCAGCGGTATCGGTGGCCAGGTTCTTGGCCATGGAAATCTCTTTGATCACACTCTTGCCAGCGGCCATCTTCGCAGCCTGCCGATAGGTGAACTCACGGGAAACCTCCACCGCGGTAGCCATTTCCGCCAGGCGATGCTTGAGCACCTGGAATTTGCCGATGGGTTTGCCGAATGCTTCACGCTGGGCGGCCCACTGGAGGCTTTCCTCCAAGGCCAGTTGCGCGGTCATGTTGGCCATCAAGGCCAAGGCCAGACGCTCGCTCTGGAAGTTGCCCATGATGCAGGCAAAGCCCATGTTCTCGACGCCGATAAGATTGCCCACTGGCACGCGGCAATCGTCGAAGAACAACTCGGCGGTGTCCGACGCCCACCAGCCCATCTTCTTCAGTGGCTGGCCGACGGTAAAACCGGGGGTGTCTTTTTCGATCAGCAGCAGGCTGATGCCGCCAAAGCCCGGCCCGCCTGTGCGCACGGCCACGGTGTAGAAATCAGCGCGAATGCCGCTGGTGATAAAGGTCTTGGCGCCGCTCACGCGGTAATGCTCGCCCTCACGCACTGCGCGGGTTTGCAGGTTGGCCACATCTGAGCCGCCGCTGGGCTCGGTGACCGCCAGGGCGATGATCTTTTCGCCAGCCAGCACCCGAGGCGCTATGCGCTCACGCACGTCGGGCCGGGCCCATTTGACGATGGGCGGCAGGCCGATATCCAGGGAGCCGAGCCCCGCCACCACCCCACCGGAGCCGCAACGCATCAGTTCTTCGCTGGCAGCGACCTTGGCGAACAGATCGCCTTCGTGGCTGCCACCCAGGGTTTCGGGGTAGCCAATGCCTAGAATCCCCGCCGCACCGGCCTTGAGGTAGAGCTCGCGAGGAAAGCTTTGCGCCTCCTCCCACTGCTCGATGCCGGGCAACATCTCACGCTCGACGAAGCGGCGCACGCTGTCGCGGACCAATTGGTGGCTGGGATCGAAGTATTCCTGATAGGCAGACATCGGCAAGCTCCATGGCGGGATGGAGCGAACTTACCAAGCGCTTGCTTGGTTATCAAGTCATGTGTCTGCGCTAACCCTGTAGGAGCGAGCTTGCTCGCGAAAACCGTCAACGATAACGCGTGCTTCCTGCGTGAACACGGCGCCTATTGGTTTTTCGCGAGCAAGCTCGCTCCTACAGGGTTAGGAAGTCCCAGATTGCAGTGGGTTTTAGAGGGCGATGGGTTTGCGGCCTGCGAACGAGTGCGCCAAGGTACCGCCATCCACCAGCTCCAACTCCCCTCCCAACGGCACGCCATGGGCAATCCGCGAAGTGATCAAGCCTTTGTTGGTCAGCAGTTGGGCAATGTAGTGCGCGGTGGCTTCACCTTCCACCGTCGGGTTGGTCGCCAGGATCACTTCAGTAAAGGTGCCCTGCTCTTGTATCCGCGTCACCAGTTGTGGAATACCGATGGCTTCCGGCCCCAGGCCATCGAGCGGCGACAGGTGGCCCTTGAGTACAAAGTAACGCCCGCGATAACCAGTCTGCTCCACGGCGTACACATCCATCGGCCCTTCCACCACGCACAGCAATGTGTCGTCGCGACGCGGGTCGGCGCATTGCGGGCAGAGTTCTTCTTCAGTAAGGGTGCGGCACTGGCGGCAGTGGCCCACGCCTTCCATGGCCTGGCTCAAGGCCTGGGCCAGGCGAGTGCCGCCGCTGCGATCACGCTCCAGCAGTTGCAGCGCCATGCGCTGGGCAGTTTTCTGGCCGACACCGGGCAAAGTGCGCAAGGCGTCGATCAGTTGGCGAATCAGGGGGCTGAAGCTCATGGGCGAAGGGTCCGACAAAACAACGAGACGCGGTTTATACCCGCGCCCCGGATTAGCGTCAAATACTCAATCCTGCGCGACGCGCACCACCAACTTGCCGAAGTTGCGTCCTTCGAGCAGGCCGATAAAGGCTTCGGGCGCCTGCTCCAGTCCATCGACCACGTCCTCGCGGAACTTGATCTTGCCCTCGCGCACCCACGGCGCCATGGCACTGAGGAACTCCGGCTGGCGGTCGCCATAGTCGTCGAACACAATAAAGCCCTGGATGCGTACCCGCTTGGTCAGCAAGGTGCGTTGCAGCGCCGGCAAACGGTCGGGGCCGCTGGGCGCTTCATGGGCGTTATAGCCGGCGATCAACCCGCACAGCGGCACGCGCGCCTTGGGGTTGAGCAAAGGCAGCACAGCATCGAAGACTTTACCGCCGACGTTTTCAAAGTAGATGTCCACGCCTTTGAAGCAGGCCAGGGCCAGTTCATGGGCGAAATCTTCGCTCTTGTGGTCGATACAGGCGTCAAAGCCCAACTCATCCACCACATAGCGGCATTTGTCCGCGCCACCGGCAATGCCCACCACGCGCAAGCCTTTAAGCTTGGCCACCTGGCCCACCACCGACCCCACCGCGCCCGACGCAGCCGCCACCACCAGGGTTTCCCCGGCCTTGGGCTGGCCGATATCCATCAAGCCCATATAGGCCGTCATGCCCGGCATACCCAATACGCCCAAGGCCATCGACGGACTCGGCAGGCCCTTGGGCAGCGGGATCAGGTTATGGCCTTCGCAAATGCAGTGGCTTTGCCAGCCAGTGGCGCCGACCACCAGGTCGCCCACTTCGAATTTCGGGTTGCGCGATTGCTCGACACGGCTGACAGCCCCACCGGTCATCACTTCACCGATTTCCACGGGGGCTGCGTAGGACGGCGCGTCACTCATGCGTCCACGCATGTAGGGGTCCAAAGACAGGTACAGGGTCTTGAGCAGCACCTGGCCGTCTGCCAGGTCCGGCAGGCTTACACGTTCCAGGCGAAAGTTTTCCGGCGTGGGTGCGCCTTGAGGGCGTGAGACCAGAACGATGCGTTGGTTGAGCGTCATTTCTTGAGGCATCAGCGGGGCTCCTTTATCGGTGAATGGTTTCAACGGTATAGGGTGCAGACCATCGGTGAAGGCTTGGGGTTCGATGTTTCGACCGCGCAAAAAAAATGCCAGGCGCGATGCCTGGCATTTGAGTCTAGCTAAAAGCGTGTGTCAGAACGGCAGTTTCATGCCCGGTGGCAGTTGCATGCCAGCGGTCACGCCGGACATTTTGTCCTGGCTGTTGGCTTCGATCTTGCGCACAGCGTCATTGACGGCTGCGGCGAACAGCGCTTCGAGCATTTCCAGGTCATCTTCACCCACGCCCGGCAATACGCTTGGGTCGATGCTGACACGCTTGATGTCGTGACGACCGGTCATCACCACGCTGACCATATCGCCACCGGCTTTACCGGTGACTTCGGCGTTGGCCAGCTCTTCCTGCATCTTGGCCATTTTTTCCTGCATCTGCTGCGCCTGCTTCATCAGGCCGGCCATGCCACCTTTCATCATGGGAATCACCTCAAAAGTACGTGGATCAATGAGTAGCCCGGAGTCATGACGCTTGGGACACCGGGGCTTCGACAGGTTCAATAGTATCGTGGCGGACGACCGCACCGAACTGTTGCATCATTTGTTGGATAAGCGGATCTGCGTGGATCGAATCCTCGGCCTCGCGCTGGCGGTTAAGGCGCCGACGGGTCGCGGCCTGGGCCGGGGTTTCCTGCTCGGGCTTGATCAGTTCGATGGCGATAGTCAGCGTGCGCCCGTGGTATTGGTTGAGCGCATCGTTGAGCCGGCGCTGCTGGGTGGCGTTGAACAAGGCGCTATGGGCCGGGTCCAGGTGCAGCAGCCAGTGGTCGCCTTCGATGGAAATCAGGGTGCAGTTGGCGGCGATACTGCCGGTCATGCCGGAGATCGGCAATTTCGGAAACAATTCCAGCCATTGCAGGGCCAGGCCGGTAGCCGGGGCCGCGGCAGGTTCTGCCTCGGGCTCGGGCGCAGGTTCGGCGGTGTGTTCGCTGGCCAAGTCGTCCAGGTAGCTGTAAGCCGAATCCATGTCCGGCTCGATATAGTCTTCGTCCAGCGGCGGTTCGTCGTCCAGGTCAATGCCTGGGGTGGCCGCGTCAACCTGGGCGACCGTCGGCTCGGGAACCGGTGCCGATACCCACTCAGGGGCATCCGGCACCACGCTGTCCGGAGTCGGCGCAGGCATCGGCGTCAGCTCGGGTTGCTCGCCCGTGGTTTCCAGCACGGGCTCTACCGAGGGCTGTTGCTCGGGTTCTACTTGCGCTTCGACCGGGTCATTCCAGGGCAAGTCGACCACGGGCGCGGGCTCGATGACCGGCTCGGGCTCGACCACCGGTGCGACGGCAACCGGCGCAGGTTCGGGCTCAGGTGCCGGCGCAACCGGCTCAGGCGCAGCAACTACTGGCGCAACAACGGCCGCGCCAGCCACGGGTTTGGCGGAATCAACTGTGGCCTGGCTGATCCCCACTGGCTTTAGCGGCTGTCTCGGCGCGTCTGCCGAATCTGCTGGCCGGAACGCCAGCATGCGCAGCAGCACCATTTCAAAGCCACCCCGCGGGTCGGGTGCCAGGGGCAGGTCGCGGCGGCCGATCAGGCCCATCTGGTAGTAGAACTGTACGTCTTCGGCCGGCAAGGCCTGGGCCAGGGCCAATACGCGATCACGGTCGCCATGGCCGTTGTCGACGCCTTCCGGCAGGGCCTGGGCGATGGCAACGCGGTGCAGTACGTTGAGAATTTCCGAGAGCACACCGTTCCAGTCCGGGCCTTGCTCCGACAGGTGGCGCACCGCTTCGAGCAACGCCTTGGCGTCACCCTCGATCAGCGCGTGCAGCACGTCGAACACCTGGCCGTGGTCCAGGGTACCGAGCATCGCGCGCACGTCGGCAGCCATGACCTTGCCTTCACCGAAGGCGATGGCCTGGTCGGTGAGGCTCATGGCATCGCGCATCGAACCGTCGGCGGCGCGGCCCAGCAACCACAGTGCGTCGTCTTCGAACGGTACGTTCTCGACGCCCAGCACATGGGTCAAATGCTCGACCACACGCTCGGGGGTCATGTTTTTCAGGGAGAACTGCAGGCACCGCGACAAAATCGTTGCCGGAAGTTTCTGCGGGTCGGTGGTGGCCAGGATGAACTTGACGTAGGGCGGCGGCTCTTCCAGGGTTTTCAACAAAGCGTTGAAGGAATGGCTGGACAGCATGTGCACTTCGTCGATCAGGTAGACCTTGAAGCGGCCACGGCTCGGCGCGTACTGCACGTTATCCAGCAGCTCGCGGGTGTCTTCGACCTTGGTACGGCTCGCGGCGTCGATCTCGATCAGGTCGACGAAACGCCCTTCGTCGATCTCACGGCACACCGAACAGGTGCCACAAGGCGTCGAGGTGATACCGGTTTCACAATTCAGGCACTTGGCGATGATGCGCGCAATCGTGGTCTTGCCCACCCCGCGTGTACCGGTGAACAGGTAGGCGTGGTGCAGCCGTTGGCTGTCCAAGGCATTGATCAGAGCCTTGAGCACATGGGTCTGGCCGACCATTTCGCGGAACGAGCGCGGGCGCCATTTACGTGCAAGAACCTGATAACTCATCGAAAACCGTCGCAACTGGGAAGCGGAAGCCGGTAATGCTAGCGGAGCAAGGGGGAAATTGCATCCGGCACGCTCGTCTAATCTGACGAAGCCTGTTCAATTGGCCTTTCAGAGGGCGTCTTCGGGCGTTCTGCCAGCACGCTTGAACACCAGCGCCCTTCCAGACTGATAGCGGCAACGCTGGCCAGCACGATCACCGCGCCCAGCATCACCTGCAGGGCAACGTGCTCACCGAGCAGTGTGGCAGCCATCAGCATCGCAACCGGTGGGATCAGGTACATCGCCACCGACGCGCGACTGACCTCGACGTGCTTCAACACGTAACCCCAGGCCAGATAGGCCAAGGCGCTGGGAAAAATGCCCAGCACCAACACGGCGAGATTCTGCGCCATCGGTGCCTGCACGATGGCGACGGGCAGGCCCGGCAGGTTCACGCACAGCATCAGGGTGCCAGACCACACCATGTAGCACGCCATGGTCAACGGGCTGTAGCGCTGGGCATGATGCCGCTGTATGGCGAAGTACACACTCCAAGAGCAGGCCGCCAGCAAGATCAGCAAACCTCGCGGGTTGAGATCGCCCATGCCCTGGTCGCCCCAGATCACCACCAGCACGCCGGCCAACCCCAACAGCACGCAGCCCCACCGCCAGGCGCTGACCCGCTCCTTCAAGCAGAAAAACGCGATCAACACACTGAACAGCGGCGCCGACTGCGCCAACACACTCGACGCTGCCGCCGTCACCCATTGCTGCCCGTAATTGAGACTGGTGTGGTGCAGGAACACCCCGAAAAAACCCAACACCAACAGCCACGGCACGTCGCGCAACGGTGGCCGTCCAATTCCCACCACCCAGGCCACACCGCCCATGAATACCGACGCGATCAGAAACCGCAGCAGCGCCAATTGGCCGGGGCTATAACTGTGCAGCCCCATGTGCACGCCGATGGGCGAATACGCCCAACAGAGGATAACGCTGGCAATGACTAGCGTAAGCTTCAGAGGTGACGGAGTATTCATCGACAGCATCCACGCAAAAGGAATGCAGCCAGTCTTGGCCCAGGCCAGGCGTAGGACAATTAAGCGTTTCTGACTTCTGAAATCATTGGAACTGAGCAATGGAACTGGCCCAACTGAAAATGGTGCGAGCCGTGGCGCAAACCGGCAGCGTGGCCCAGGCTGCGCTGCAATTGCACTGCGTGCCGTCCAACATCACCACGCGCATCAAGCAGCTGGAAAGCGAGTTGGGCACGCCGTTGTTTATCCGTGCTGGCCGAGGGCTGGCGATCAGCGCTGCGGGAGAGATCTTCCTGGATTACTGCGAACGTATCCTGGCCTTGGTGGATGAATCCAAACGCGCGGTGGATGCCAACGCCATTCCCCGTGGCACCTTGCGCATCGGTGCGGTGGAATCCAGTGCCAGCGGGCGCCTGCCACCATTACTGGCGGAATACCACCGGCGTTATCCCGATGTCAGCCTGGAACTGGTCACCGGTGCCTGGGCGCAATTGCTGGACGACCTGCAGCACCACCGCCTGGACGTGGCGCTGGTGGCAGCCGGCGGCAAACGCACGAAACTGGAACAGAGCGTGGTCTACAGCGAACGCCTGGTGCTGATCGCCAGCGCGTGCAGCGCACCTATCAATAGCGCCGAGGACTTGGCCGGCCGTACATTGCTGGTATGGCCGCCGGGCTGCCCTTATCGCGCCGCCCTGGAAAACTGGCTCAAGCCCCATGACGTCAAGCCAGCGATTGCCAGCTATGCCAGTTGGGGCACGATCATCGGATGCGTCAGTGCGGGGATTGGCGTGGCGTTGGCACCCGAGGGGATCCTGGCGCGCTATGAGCAGGCCAATCAGCTGGCGTCGTATCGCTTTGAAGCGCTGGCGCCCGTGGACAACCTGTTGTTCTGGCACACGGACACCCAGCGGCACCTGGCGCGAGATGCGTTTGCCGGATTGCTGCGCGAGACCTTCGGCTGACTTGCCCTAATTGTCCTAATCCTAATGTAGGAGCGAGCTTGCTCGCGAAAAACTCACAGGCGCCGCGTCTATTCAGAAAGCACGCGTTATCGTTGACGTTTTTCGCGAGCAAGCTCGCTCCTACAATTCAGGGCTTCGGCGCAGCCAACCGTGCGTACTGGCCCTGACTGATCCAGCCCGTGAACGAACGGTCGTCAGCGTTGATGAATTCCACCTGCGCCCAGCCGTCCTTGAACGCCAGTACGCCCACCACGTCATGCTTGACGATGTAGGGCCGCTTTGCCGCTTTGGCGCCCGGCGTTTTCAGCAGGTAAGCCTTGTCGGCAGACACCGTCACCAAGCCGATCCATGGTTTGCTGGCGGTCTGGCTCAACTCCAGGCCGGTGGCGATCTCCGGCATCAGCACATTGATGCAGCCAGGGTGTTGGCGGCCCTGCGCCACCGTCAGGGTCACCCCGTCGAGCGCCGCGGCCACACTGCCTGGGTAGGCAGCGTCCCGCCAGGTGGTGAGCGCTTCGGGCTTGCCTTGCAGGTAGAACGTGCAACCACGGACCACACCCTCGCCCATCGATTCCTGATAGAACCCCTCGACCTGATGCCCAGGCGTCACCGCCAGCATCAGCCCTTCATATTTACCTGAATGCAACGCCGCCGAGCCGGCCAACACGGGCGCCACGGCGCACCACGACAACACTCCCATCGCCAGATAACGAATCATCTTATTTCTTCCCTTCAAAGGCTTCGTAGGCTTGTTTCATCAGGACGTCATAGTTGCCGTAATCGTCGCCGTTATAGTTACGGGCCATGGCGGTAAAATCCTTGTTTTTCATCGCGCTCAATAATGCCGAGTTGTGGCTGCAGAGGCTCAGATAGGCCTTGAGTTGGTTACCGGCATTGATCTTCAATGAGGCTACGAACTCAAACACTGTCTTGAACCCGCACGCCGCAAAATTGAACCCCATGATCTGAAACATGCCCCAGGAGGCCGACATCAAGGCCGCTTCCTGATCCAGCGCAAAGGCGGTGGCCATGGTCTCCCAGGCCTTGACCTGATCCTTGTTGTTCGTCTGCCATTGCGGGCCGGCTTTTTTCTTGTAGACATACGACAGCAGCGGCTGCGACTGGTCGTAGATGTGCTTGGTGTACTTGCGAAAGTGGTGCCCTTCAAAGGCGATGATCGGCAACTTGGCAGGCCCGAACCCCACCTTCCCGCCCGACTCCACCGTGGCGAACGCCTTGACCACATTCACCGAAATACCGTTGCCCAATTGCTTGGCGGCGTTCTGGAAATCCGTATCGCTCAAGGTCGTCCCGCCGTCGCAGGTGGACTGCATCATCAACTGCCGGTTACGCCGCTCGGCCTCGATCACCGCACGCACACGGTCCAGGTACACATTGACCGTGGCCTGTACCGCATCGATGTTGTTAT
Source organism: Pseudomonas sp. AL10 (assembly GCF_029960685.1). NCBI lineage: Bacteria > Pseudomonadati > Pseudomonadota > Gammaproteobacteria > Pseudomonadales > Pseudomonadaceae > Pseudomonas > Pseudomonas sp. AL10. The sequence continues at coordinate 137,978 of NZ_JASBQZ010000003.1, read as the reverse complement.
TGCCGAAAATGTTGAGAAACGTCGGAATGCGCGTGTTAGGAAAAGCCCGCACCGGCACCTTCAGCGCCTCTTCGATCAGACTGTTGAACGTGCGCCCGGTGGGGTCGATCACGCCATCGGGATGGGCGTACTTGAGATGGCGAAACTGATACTGGCTGATGCACTGCACCAACTGGCCGTCGCACTTGCCGTTTTCCAGCAAGGCAAACCCCATCTTGGGAATGATCAAATTGAATAGATACTGGATGCACTGAACATCGGCGGGCAAGTTGCGGGCTTTGCCGGGCGTCCCTACCGAAGCACTGATAAGACGAGGCAACCCTTGCAGGCTTTTCATGACAGACATCCTTGTGAGTGAAAGAAGCGATAGCACTTCAATATCAAATCCATGCCCTTGTCATACTCTGAAACAAGTGGCCGGCGCAAGCTAACAAGGCGGTCTGCGGGTTGTCCAGAGGGCTTTATGAAAGTTGTGAAACAGCCGGATTAAATTGCTTAGTAACCGTGGGATTCACGGGTCTTTTGATACTTGTGGTAGTCGAGCCACTCGACCACATCGTAAGGCAGATACAACTGCACCCTGGCCCGTGAAATCGCGATATACACCGCACAGAGTCGTTGATCGAACGCGTAGGCGTCCTGGAACTTCACATTGGTCAACAGTTCCGGGGTGAGCAGTACTCGGTCGAACTCCATGCCGCCCGCGTCCTGCGCCAGCATCAGCAGGACGCGCTCGTCCGGATGGCCACTCAACCGGTTCAACCGCGTGACATCCGCCACGTTGAAGCCTTTTTCCAGCACGGCCTCGACCCACACAAACGCCTCATCGAACTGGCAGGCTTCGCGCACCTGCTGCCAATCGGCCATGTCGCTGAAAAACGGATGGGGGCCGAGGTCATTGAACTCATTGCTATAGAAATCGGGTTTGAACAACGCGATGACCGTGTCCATGAAGTGCTTGAGCGACTGCTGGGCCTCTTTGCTCGCCAGGCCGAACGCACAACGGGCGTGGCTCAGTTGGATCGCCCACTGCATGGTGTCCCAATGGGAGGCGGTCAACACCACGCAACCTTGCGGGGGCACAAAACCCTGGGGGTAAAACTCAATACCCACGTCGGCATCGCGGGCGCCCTCGAAAAGCGATTTGGTTTTTTCCGAGTGCAAGCTGATCAATGGGTTGACCAGGCGCTCGACATTGCGCCCGGAACGCACGGAGTAGCACACGTCGGTATGGCGAACCTCACGGGCGCGCTTGACCACGCCGCCGCTGGCCTGCTGATACTCATCCCCCAAGGTGATCAGCACCTGGCGGCCGCGCTCGATGATTTGCAGCAGCGGCGCCGGGATATCCTGGCTCTCATCGATCAGCACATGGGTATAGCGCTCGGGCACCACGCAGCCTGCCAGGCTCGCGCGTTTGATCATCAACAAGGCTTCAAACCCGGTGTGGCGGCCCCAGGCCGGGTTCGCCTCAAGGTAGCCCCATAACCGGCTGGCATATTCGAGCAGCACCCTGGCATCGACGCCGGCGAGCGGTTGCTTGAAATGCGGCAAATGCTGGGCCGACAAGCTGTACTCCCAAGAGCGGCAGTAGGCCTCAAGCACCTTGAGGCACACCTCCACCACCGCCTGCCCTTCCAGGCGGCGAAAACCAAAGATATTCAACTCTTGAGCCAGCGCCTGCTTGGTCGGCACCCTCGCCGGTGTATTCAACGGCTGTGGCCTCGGCCCATGCAACAGCGCATGGGCAAAGCCCTGGAAGGTATGCCCGGCCTTACGCTCCCGTACACCCACCATGCGGGCACGCAGTGTTTCGAGTTTTGCCGGGGTACGCGCCAGCAACAAGGTCTTTTCCGGGCGCAGGTGCTCCAGCAAGGCCACCAGCAGGTGACTCTTGCCAATGCCGGCGTAGCCTTGCACATGCAGGTCTTCGTTCAGGTTGGCGCGGAAGGTTCTGAGCAGCTTGTCCTGCTCGGCGCTCAACCAGCGCTCGCGGTGCCTGGGCGTGATCACCTGCTGGCTGAACGGATCATTGGCCTTGAGATGGCGGACTTTATACTCGACGTCCCATTTGCCAGTGGGCAACAGATAGTCCCGCGCCTGTACTTCCTCCTCCAGCAGAAAGCGCAGCTTCAGGCTTTTGACCACATTGAGGCCGAAGTACAACTTCCTCTGATCAAACAGCCGCTGCGCTTCAGAGAGCAGGGACACACTGGCCGAATGGCTGGCATCGACTGCCCAGTCAATCAGCTTGGCCAACACTTTTTCCGCACCGCTGGCGCTCAGGTCGCTTTCCGGCACCTGCGCCAGGTTCTGGATCACCAGCACCGCCGCCAATTGCGGCTCACTCAGGGCTACAAGCGCATCGAAACCCTCGTTGCCCAACAAACCCGCGCAGGTGTGCTCGGTGATCGGCAAGAAAACAGGGCTGGATAAGTCGAAATGTTCCGAGTGCATAGAGCCTCGTAGCCAGGGGGAAGAGACGCTTGGGAGTATGCCACTAGATGCGAAATGACCGTCATGCACTGTGCAATAAGCATCACAGATGACTGGCTGAAAATAACTTGGATTTAGAAGGGACTGCAGAAGGGAGCGTTATGGAGGCAACCCCACCAGCCACACCCCGGCACACAATGTTCCCGCTGTGGCTGCTGCCTTCCGGCTCTGACCAGGTCGCATGCAAGCATGCTCGGGTATCGCTGAAAGCCTTATGGGGCAAGGGTAACAGGCTTTTGAGGTTATCTCTAATCTTCCGTGCCAACACCCGGTACGGGCAGTCAGAAATCAGGGTGTAGCCAGCACTGTCATACACAGCTGTCACACATCGGTGTCACACATATGGCCTACATAATCCGTCGCGGAGCTTTCTACTATCTGAATCTGCGACTGCCTAAGCATCTCTTCCCGAGCTGTCACACATTGCGCTTGAGTTTGAATATTAGCACCCGACAACCGGCAACCTTCCTTGCGTCCTCGCTGGCCCAACGAGTCCATCACTACCTGACAGAACATCCCACAGCCGATCTTGAGACGCTTCGCTTGCTCTGTTCTCAGTGGCGTGACACTAGCCCTATACCTTCTATTCCTGAGCGCCCAAGCGGCTCCACAGAGCCTCAGAAGCTTCGCAGAAAAGGTGGGCCGACTCTCGCTGAACTCGCGAAGAAGTACATCAAGGAAGGTAAGGCTGGCGGGACATGGCGAGAGGTCAGCACTCACGAAGTTGAGCGCTCATTACGGGACCTGTTCGAGTTGATGGGCGACATGTCCGCTTCGGGGTTCGACGCGCAGCAAGCTCGCCTACTGAAAGATCGTCTAAGCCTTTGCCCTCAGTATTTCGCCCTCCTCCCTCAGTTCAAGGGCAAGACATTAACTGAAGTCATTGAAGCAGGCGGCACGTACAAAACTATCACCGCCGTGACCGTGAATAACCGTCTACGCAAGCTCTCGGCATTCATGAATTGGTGCAAGTCGAATGGTTACGTTACCGAGAATCCATTGATGGGACTCAAGGTGATGACGGGATCAGCCAAGGAAGCACGTCTGTCTTTTGAACAACATGACCTAAGAACCCTGCTCAATCTGGAAGCACTCAAGGCTGAAGCCCTCAAACATCCTTGGCGGTACTGGTTGCCGCTCCTCGGAAGGTTCACAGGTGCCAGACTGGAAGAACTCTGTCAGTTACACGTTGCTGACTTCATCAAGTTGCATGGAGTCGATTGCATTCGGATCGATGATGGTCACGAGTCTCAGAAGCTAAAGAACAGTAGCAGTCGGCGAACCCTACCAATCCACCCCGCATTGATTCAACTCGGACTGCTCGACTACGTGGACAATCAGCGAAATCAAAACTCAGATCGTTTATTCCCAGAGCTGGAACCTGTACGTGGAAAACTGGGGCACGCACCGTCAAAATGGTTTAGCCGATATCGGACCAAAATGGGGATCATCGACCCCAAGAAAACCTTTCACAGTTTCCGTCACACAATGATTGATGACCTACGTGATGCGGGCGTACAAGACTCACTGATCAAGCGCATCGCTGGTCACGAAGACGCCGCCGTAACATTCAGTGTCTATGGCAGCCGCATTCCTATCAAAGCGATGTTCGAAGCAATCAAAAACCTGAAGTTTTAGTTAAGAAATAATTTAAGAAAGTGCTTGACTAACAGACCAACAGTATTGACAAAAAGCACTAATTAGTGTATAGTTATAAAACTTAGGAGAAAAACTAATTCAGCGCATACTTAGCACTTTTGAATGTCCTGCCCCCCTTTACTGACGATAGATTTTCCTTCTAGATATCAGTGGCTGTATTAGTTTTTATCCACCAAATTCAAAAGGTCTTACTTCACGGCTAGACCTTTTTTGCTGTCTAGAAAAAAGGTTTAACAACCGCCAAAAATTTATTACCACCAACCCAATGGAGGATTAACTATGCCTGAAACAAAGAAATGTTCCAGTTGTGGAACCAGCTTAGCTAACAAAAGAAGTCACACACGAACTTGTTCAAATACTTGCCGCTGGCGAGTGTGGCAAGCTAAACAATCATTTAGAGTACAAGTTAAGCTGATGTTTAGCAAAGCCAGCTATGAGCTTATTAGAGGTAGCGCCGAAGCAGTTGGCGAGTCTGTCAATGACTATCTACAGGCTCAAGCAATTGCAGGCTTTAAATAATGCGAATTCAATTGAATGATGAGGCAATCAATCAGCTTGGCTTTATTATGGCTCGTGCTGGCTATTCAAATCAGCAGCACTGTCTTCAGGTCATGATCAGTTCGGTGGCGAACAACCTAAGGCGTGCCGAATGCAAGAAAAAAAACAAGAGGATTCAACGCAATGAGTAATATAGATTACTTTATGGCGGGTCTATCACGAGCTGTCGTGCGAGTAAATGAGCGGAGAGATAAAAAGGCGCAATATGCGCAGAAAATAGAGAGCAAAGGCGAGTTTAGTGGTGACGCCGCCTTTAGTAAGACTAAGATAAATCCATCTGCCTTCAAACTGACTGACGATCAATACAAAACAATCATTACCTCAAAAATGATTTCACATATTAAAAAGAAAGGAGCTATGAATGACTATTCGTATCACGGGCGCCCCTCGCCAATTTAATCAAGCCGGGCTTGAACAGCGTCAAGCTGGATACCACCATGCATACAAGGCCACTAATCAGTGTTGTGAGTCTGTGCGTGACGATATCGCGCTTGGGTTCATCAACAAAATCATTGAGTTAAATTCGCGGGGTTATGTGCTTTCAATTAAGTACCCGATCACGACAGATCCTCTGTCATACCATGCTGCAATGATCAAGCCTGAACACGTACAAGCTCTAGACCTTGAGGTAATAAATGAACGTGTAAAGCAAGAATACATCGCTGAACTGCAAGCTGAGCATGCCCAATATAAAGAGCTCTTAGAGCGACAGCTGCTTGAGAAGGCAGAGAAGGCAGAGCAAAAGAAAGTAGCAGACAAGCAAGCCAAGTTGATTGAGTCGATCCGGAAAGAGGTTAATGAAGCCTACGGAGGAGAATTGATCATTCCCTAATGATGATTGTTAATCCTTAAGGCGCTGAAAGCCTCTGTGAGCGATTTAAAATGACGAGCAACAGCGTGTTGGCCTCGGCAGCGTATCAACGCTGTGCGGGGCTTTTATGCGCTCTCAAGAAAGGCATGAGGTCGGCACGAGCAACATCTCCTTCTTAGTTGGTTGCTCATTGTTTAACGACTAAGCAACCAACGCGCAAGTCGAGAAAGCAAATAAGAAACCTCTTGACAAATGCGAATCATTCGCGTATAAAGCCGCCCTTACAGATAGCACGCAAAAGTATCAAATCAAGCCTCATGCACTCGTTTGGCTCATCCCAGACTAGGATCGCATGGGTTTTTGTGCGTCTGTGATTTACCAAAACCAATGGCAGCTACCCCGAGAGGAATGCCTATGAACTAAACAAAGGAGACTAATCCATGCATCATGCCGTCCCGTGCCAGCACCACAACGCTGCTTCGCCACTTACGTTGGCAGAGCTTCGTCAAGTCCGCGATGAAAACCAATCTATTCGCTGCGGCGATTCGATAATTGATAAGAGAACGGGCGAGATTATTGGTTGCTACATCCGCAAAAAGCTCCTACACGAGCCACACATTCACCCCACTAAAATAGGGAAGAAGGTTGCTTGCAAGTCACGCTATACGATCAGTGATGACGGCACGCCTGTTAGGGTTGACTCGACGCCAGAGATTGCACCACAAGACTCAGCAGAAATTATCGAGTTCCCGTCGCAATCGACCTCAAAAAAATCTAATGCTGGGGCGAAGCCAAGTGTACTTACAAATCCTATTTCGGAATTCTTGCAGTTTTTCAGATTTGACGGCTATGCCACCCATTGGATTGATCATTACATCACAGGGGCGTGCGGCTTACAGGTAGAGCATGAAGGTAGTGACTCGCTGACTACTGGCCGATTCAACGTGGCCCCTAGTGATGTCCGTAGGATTTTATATCTACCCAAAATTTCCACCGAAGCGGCTGCCGAGGTTCTTTGCAATCACAACTTAATGCCTATGGATGTTCGTCAGGTTGAACGTGTCGTACAGGCAGCGAGAATTGCACTTGGAGGTTTGATTTTTCACCTCGAAAGACATCCGAGCCTGCTAGAGCAGTTTGACTGCAAGATCGATTTTAATCAGTTCTGGTTTGAGCGCAAGGCGCAACTCTCGGGTATATCCCTTGAACAGATCGAGGCAATGAGCCTGTTCAAGCAAGACAAAACCATCTCGGTCCAAGATGTGGCTAGCCGGTTTGGGGTGCATAGAAATACGGCAAGCAAATGGAAGCAGGCTGCGATGCACAATTAACGACAGATTGTATAAGAGAGAGCGAAGCGAACGATGCTTTGTCTATCGGGAGATTGTCCCGATAAATGCGCAACTTTCAGGGAGGTCATCCCTGAAATTTTGCCCTTGAGAAAGCTAAGAAAAAGATGGGATAAAACCCATCAAAATAAAAAGAAGGATAACCATGTCGTTACCACGACATAGATGTATATTCCTAAGTATGTGATCACTATCGTAGTTACGATAGGAATAAAAACCTGAGTAGACTCAGAAGGCAGATCAAAATCGGGACGGGTTTATCACCCTTCTCTCCCTAAAGGCATTCACTCCTTCGTCGCTCACTTGCTGACACTATTGTATTGAAGAGTTAAAAGCTTTATCAGTCACTTCTGATTTTCAATCAGGCATGCTAGCAATCTCCTGTGTGTACACACAGAAATAGACTTGGTGAGCATTTAGGGATGAGAGCAACAGCGAACAAGCTTTGCACATTCGCTCCACACAGTGTTGACGAAGAATCCAAAAACTTCTAGACAATCGACAGTTATCAGGAGCGGTATCAGGTTGCAGTCATTCCCTTTCGATTCCAGATGAAAGACTAACATGGTCGCAAACACTGATTTTTACTGGTCTCCCGCTTTTCCCATTTCAAGCACGATTCCGATTCTCCCTGATTTCTTCACAGGCAATGCAATCTGGTTGAAATTAAGAAAAAAGAGAAGCCGCAAGCCTTCTGCGACCTCCGCTGCACGTCGCTAGCGTCAACCCTATGGATGATGTCGGTATCGCCTGCAATACCACCCTACGTCATTCGGTAGGGTCTGAGCTACGATCTTTGTAACCCACAAGGACTATGGTCATGACAGACAACAACCAAGCCAATATAGCCACGGCAGATGTATTAACACTTCTACTGCATAACCAGCACGCGCTTGCTGCTGCTATTGAAGAGCTTGCCGTATGGGTCAGGTCACCAGGTTCACCCATAACGCACGGCAACGTGATCGGAGCATTGGAAACCATCGGTGGAAACGCATCGGTCATTACCGCTGGCATTCTCAAGATACGTGAGTTGGCGTAGGTGATCGTTGGAATCATCAAACGACCGTTAAACGATACCCTCCAGACAGACGGTATGACGCACCATAAAAATAGTCTTCATGTATTGTTGATACCAAGGTAAACTGATACCACGTTAAACGATGCGGAACCTTCACTATGTCACGCACCTTCCTGTACTGCCGTGTCAGCACCTCGACTCAATTCACTGAAAACCAAGTGCATGAAGTTAAAACCGCTGGTTTTGAGGTACAGGCGAGCCGAGTGGTAGAGGAAACCATTTCTGGAAGCATCGCGGCTATTGAGCGTCCCGGCTTTCAGAAACTGCTTGAGCGTATGGAGTCGTCAGACGTACTGATCGTTACCAAACTGGACCGATTGGGCCGTAACGCTATGGATGTCCGTCAAACTGTGGAGCACCTTGCAACCACAGGAATCCGTGTTCACTGCCTCGCCCTTGGCGGCGTAGACCTCACCAGTGCAGCAGGCAAAATGACAATGCAGGTGCTTGGGGCTGTCGCTGAGTTTGAACGTGACCTACTGATCGAACGAACCCAACAAGGTTTGCTCCGTGCGAAAGCCGAGGGAAAGAAGCTGGGACGTCCACAAGCAACCGACACCACAGCAGCAGTACAACGCCTCAAGGCCAAGGACATGACTCAGGCTGAGGTAGCCGCTGACCTCAAAATTGGTATTGCTACAGTTAAACGTCACTGGAATAAAGCGTAATACAGCAACGCTCGTTAAGGCTCACAGGAGCGACGACAAAGCGGGGTGGTGGCCCCTTACTCGGTTAAACCTTCCCATACACGACCCTGCGCGACGTCAGCCCTATTTAGATCACCACCATCGGATTTGGCGAAAGCTTGGCATAGGTCCATCCCTGAATGCCGTACCGGCTGAATATGCCTGATCGATATCCAACGCTTACCACGGATTCCAGCAGAATCAAGATGGAGCTCACAATCAGGTTACCAATTCTGATTTCAGGGGAAACAGGAAAAACCTACCCTACGCTTTTGAGGAATCTATTCGCGTTCGTCCATGCGAATACGCCCATATAGATCAGAGGTTTATTACCTGCCTAGTAGAGAGAACACGACAAATCCTGCAAAAATTGAATACAAGATCCCGCGAGCAACCCAAAGCATTCTCCTTTCCTTTTCCGTAGGCTCTACCACTACATCAGCATCAAACCCCAACCTGTTATTGACGCTATCTACGTCAGATCCGCAGTGTTTACATTTCACAGCTGCACATCGAATTGGCTCAGCACAGCTAGGACATGCTCGGTACTCGCTAGAGCTATCGAATGCATCGATTCTGCGCTTGCCAGCAACTGCCATGATAACTCCTACAAGCAGCAATAAGCCGCCAATAAGAATGAAGTTCTGCCGTTCCGCCATCAAACCGATGTTGTTGACACGCCCAGCTCCCGACGACACCGAAACGTCCATAGCCATCGCACCTACCAAGCAAAGCATCCCTGCTACGACCGCAAAATAACCAAAATACCGCATAGCGATTTTCCTTGAAATTGACCAGCACCCGTTGAGTCGAACCAGATTATCCCAAATTCAGATATCTGAAAACCAGATATAGGTTGGAGACTGCTCATCTCGCAGTTGTCCAGCCATGCCTAAGACGATCTATAGACCTGAACACGCCACGCTTCTGTCTTTGCTGAAGAAGCACAGGAAAGCTGCTGAGCTGACTCAGGTTGAGTGCTCAAAGGCGCTAGGCCGACCTCAATCCTTTATGAGCGATGTGGAGAGCGGGACACGCCGTTTGGACATCGTGCAACTGCGTGACTTATGCGCCGTGCTGGGCGTTGGACTTCAAGACCTGATTGCAGAGTTTGAAAAATCTCTGTCGGCGGATAACAGCACGGCAAGCGCGTGGAACGAATCAAGCAAGGGCTAGAGAATAAAAAACTTGCTGAACCAGATTGGAATCTATCGGGTAAAGGGCGAAATACCAAGTTGTGGGAACAGGCGAAATCACTAATGGCGACGCATCCAACAATGTCTGCTGACCAGATTGCAAGGCTGGCTGCGGTGTCGCTACAGTCTACAGAATCAAGAAAGAAACAACCGCAGCCTGACGCCCCCCTTAGACGCTTCGTTGATCAAAGCACGACTCTCTGAAGTCTCCAGCCTAGACGTCTCCAGTTATTTCTATTTTCCTAGAAATGCCTACTCCTACGTTCGCACGTAGCTATGCAGCTATGCAGCTATGCAGCTATGCAGCTATGCAGCTAAATCTTAAATTCTAGATCCCAGCATCATTTTCCCAATGGGTGAAAGCTCTGCCTCGACGCACCATTCCTCTAAACACGGGGCGGTACACAGTACCTACGGAGGTATACTTGAGCGAGGGGAAAATAACGTGACAATTTCCAACATCGAGCGGATAACGATTAAAACGAAATTGACCAGCCGCTGGCATGCACGACAGAATAGAGATAAAAAATAGGCACCTGACGCGCCTATTTTTATTATTAGACGTAATCAGTCAGATGAAGTTAAAAACATATTTTGCTCCTCACCTGGGTATTGAGGTATCCACTCCTTATCGAAAGCCCCAAGAGTGTGGTGATACTCAGTGCTAGAAAAAACAATTTGAAGCCCAAAATCAGAACCTAACGATTTTAAGCGATTGAAGTATCTATCCAAATCTTCGTTCGGAATTTCGTGTTGCTTAGGCGTATCCAATATCAAAAACTTGAATGGAAGGAAACCACGCCGAATCATTAACTCAATCAAAGCAGCATGGTACGCAAGAACAGCTCTAAACCTAGTACTACCTTTTAACTGCGAAACAGCTTCCACCCCCAAGACGGGAATGAAGTCATCTTTAAAAGTAATATCCTTACTAATATTAACCGTATGAATAGTATCAAGCCACTCCAGATACAACTCTCGCAACCCTGAGCGAACCTCTACCACAGAAACAGACCGGGTAGAATCTGAACCAAAAGACTGATAAAAATCAAGAGCCTGATCACGCCCATAGATTAATTTCATATAACTTTTTTCCAAAGCAGCAACCTTGTCAAGCTCATTTTTCTGAGTTTGAAGTTCAAAAATTCTTTCTTTTAGACTTGATATTGCCTCAACCACAGCAGAAATGTCACTCGACTTAACAACTTGATTTCTCTCATCAATAAGCGCACCGAGCTGCCGCTGTAGAACAAGATGCCTCTCCTCAGCCTGAGCAAGGCGAACACTATCAACCTCAGCATTACGTTCAAGATCTTTAATTTGATCCCGCAAATACAGTAGATTCTTACTATATGCCTCAGAGCTGGAAGAAAACAGCTGACAAGCAGCTGACTCACATATCTCACTGAACGACATAAATAAGCGCCGGGACTCCTCATTGAGAGTCAATGTGTCTATTTCAGTGTTGACCTCATGAGCAATTCTCGAAACCCCAGAAATACGTTTACTAAAAGCATCTATTTCAGTAAATGTTTCTCTAATTTCTGTTCGAAGCTGAGAAATCAACCGATCAAAAGCACTAACAGAATCATCTCGCCCAGCACCAGTAGACTTCAGTAATTCTATTTCTATATCTAGAGACTTAATCTGATCAACTAAGTCTGAGGCGGACAAGGAAATATGTTCAGTTGCAGACTTTGCAGAATCATAAAGTCTCCGCTGAAGCTGAACCTCTTTATCAAGAAAATCTAGCCTTTCTTTAGCAAGGATTTTGTCTTTTTTAGCCTCAAAAGAGTTCTTAACCGGAAGCCTAAACAACATCCTTAGCATTTCAGAAAATTGATCTTTAATGAATTTATCAGGAGGACAATATAACGCATTATAACCATCATCCTGATCCAAATAGAATAATGGCAAAACTGCAGCAAGATATGGCTGAGTAAGCTTATTACCGACACTAACCAGCTTACCTATGGACAGACCAACCAAGTCAAACATGAAGTCTGAATAGTCTTTCTCGTCATAGAACCGCTGAACAGAAATATTATCTCCAGTGATTTCAATATCAACACCTCGACTATATATACGTTTTATCCGAAGATATCCACGAGGGGTATTCACCACTAAGACAACATAACCGCAGCGCTCATAAATATCTTGGCGAAATACGCATGGGTAGCCTAAACAAAAAGCGATCGACTGAACAAGAGGCGTCTTACCGCAACCGTTCGGTCCAAAGAGCTGAGTAACCTTAGAGCCAAACATCAACAAATCTGATCGCCATCCAGACAACCCATTTCCAAAAATCTGCAAGCTGACTAAGTTCATTCCAATTCCAGATCAAGTTGACGAGCTACGCAAATGTTACGGTACGCACGCGCTGCATGAACAAGGCCGAGCGACAGGTCATCATTTCTGCCAAGGGCACGTTCAATAACTTTTTTCCCTAAATCTGTTATTTTTAGGCGACTTTTTAAGTTATCTACAACGATTAGATTGGCTAGTTCCAAAAAGCCGATAGCCTTAACTGTTCTAATTCTCAAATTGGCGGACCAGCCAATGTTCTGAGAGGAACCTTTGAATCCGGGCATGCTAGCCTCAATGCTCTCTCCGACCAACTGCCCTACCTCTGAGACCCTTGGCTTTCTTCGATCTTTAGCCATTAGCAAAACAATAAGCGCAATCAGTGGCAATTGAAACAACGCCTCATTATTGAGAAACCTTGCCGTGGAAAAATCAGAGCCAATATCCAGAACAATATTCGATTCCTTTACTGAAGAGAAGAAGTCCTCGAAATTCATACTTCCCCCTTTATCAACTCAGAGAAAAACGCCCCAAAGAGCAAATCCAAGTTCAAATCAAAGAGCAAGCCATCTTTTAATAATCTTGCCTCAAGATCTTTAACTGAACCTCTAATTGAATACAACACAAACTTACCACCAACATCTCTCACACCAATCAACGTCGAGCGAACAGCAGAAAAAATACACTCAAGATCAAAATCAATAATTACATGGCGATTTTTTCGCACCCACATATCCCAATCAGATTTACAGCGAGAGCAATACTCTATCTCGCTTAGCCCTGCACCGCCCTTTTTCAAATACCGCTGAATAATTGAAGCAGACTTTATGGCTTTGAGATCTCCTCCAGCCAGTATGGAGCGATAGGCTTCTTTAGAAATACTTAATATCCCCAAGAGGTCATCCACGGAAATACCAGCATTCTTTTCTATACTAGCAGCAGTCCAATCAGAAATAACACCTTCAGACTTAGACTGAACTAGCTCCATGAGCCGAAGCAAAATCTCATCAAACTCAACCCGCTCCAACTCTATTTCGCTAAACTTATAAATACTCTCCCTGGCCAAAGGTTCAAAATTATTATCTTTCTCTTTCAAATACTGCACGTCAGTTTCAAACTTTAACCTAGACACCCTTTCTTTAATCTGACTACTGGATAATCCCTGACCACCAAAGCACTCAATAAATCTTTCAACAATAACCTTAGAATATTTATTCGAAAATAAACCCGACTCAATATCCTCAAGAACATCATCGACATTATCATCGGTGTGAATATTAGTTTGAAAAACTACAGAATCGCAGTATCCTTCGAATACAACCGTATGCAGCAAAAGCTTCCCAACAAAACTGTCTTTTATTTTTGATGACTCATGTTCCTCAGATCTCTTAGCCGTTGACTTCAGCCCCATAACCTCGTTAATAGTCCAACTCTTGTTAAGTTTTGACTTAGTCTTAACCTGATAAAATGAATATAAATACCCATCTTCGGACTTTATTCTTAAAACAAAATCATCATGCAAATCACAGTATACTCGGTCAATTTTACCGCCCTCCAGAATCGAAAGCGCCGCCATTGCAGCGGAGCGAGCCTGAGCCCTATATCGACTGAAAGAATCCCGCCCGTTTTGTTCTCTTGCAGGTTTAGTCTCAAGCACTAAACTAACACTCCCACTGCCGCTTTTTATTCAAGAACATGACTGTGTAGTACGACTTATATAAATCGAAAAACTCAGATAAAAATGAAGTCGAGAAAGCAGTTCGATACGCACACGCCGTCCGCGGCCGATAACGGCAGGCCACAGACGTGAAAATTGAGCTACGGATTAGGAACGAAGATATTAGCCTTCGATAAAAAGCTGACGCATGTGCACACAGAGCCATCACTCCCCCTAACGCGAATCCTTGCATTGGCACATCGCCAGTAGAGGCAAAGCTAACGCGTGGTGAGAGTCACGTAAATAGGTAAAGCGACTTGATTGCCAGCTTTTTCTGGATAGCTGTGCTCCGGTGAGGTCGGCGGCCTGCTGAGAGCGGCGCTTTATGGTTCGCTGAGGTTCACTCTTTGACCACACTCAAGCGATTCGTAATGCTAGGTAAAGCGCTGCTCAAGACTGCCTAAAACAGCTCGGGAAGCTGCCACCGGTAGAGTTCGAGCGACGTTATTTTTCTTGAGGCAAGACGGCCTCAGGACAAGCCGGGGCTATTCACTCGATAGTTCTCATTTGCAGTCGATCAGCCTAGAAACCCTGCGGTTGTGTTAAGCAGCGCGCCCGTGGATATTTGCCGCCCTGCGCCCAGAACTTCTTCTGGGCGCAGGGTTCCCGCGATGGGAAATAAGATTACTTTTTGTCGGTAAGGGCGTTGATTGCCCTGATCTGAAACTTCTTAGGGTACAGAGGAGATTCGTAATACCTCCCCGTTTTCACTGCGGAGCTGATCAGGTCATCCATTGCCGCCTCAAGACCTGCATCGAGATACGCTGTCGAGTGCTCATTGGCCGCATATGGCAGATCAGGGTTCGACGTCAAGCAAGGTATAGACGGGTGGTTGATGTGCTCAAGATATGCGTAGAAAGCATCCTTGGAAATAACCAAGCCATACCGACGCCAAGCGTACTTCTTACCCCAGTAGTAACCAGCCTTGCCCTTGTGCGAAACACGCTGATCATTTTTCGCCACGTTCTCGTCAAGAATATCTGCCGAGAGCTGTTTTGCAGCAAGGTAACTCAATTTCTTGTTCACCGTATCGACCTTACCCAGCGCCGAGGTATCGATAACATTCCGCCCCAGAGGCGTTGTCTTGAAGCCGATGTTGTAGCGATCACCGTCTTTCAGCACCGGCGCGCTGTTGGCTTCAAATTCATACAGCGTATCGGTAGTCGACGGCGTGAACTGATGCAGGAACTTACCGTTACCCAACGGCGTAACTGTGTAATTGGTGACGATCACATCGTGGATTGTACGCAAATCTCTTGACTTCATAGCCCTAACTCCCTGGTCATTGAAAATGAGATATATGTCTGCCTTTCGGAATTTCAAGAGAGGCCAGTCGCAGAGTATCTGTTAGGCAGCATCTCCTGCAATAATTCAATGCGTTAAGGATATTCAGGAGTATGGGCATTGACCGAGCGCCAGCTGATAGACAACTACCAGCAGATCTAGTCTCGCTTCGATCATTTCATGATTGGTGCCATACATGGCAGCATGTGCATACCTTACTCAGACCAACCCATATGACAAGCTCGGCCTAAGTCTTTCAACGCTGTACCTCGCCAACTTATTGCCGCTGTCGTTGCCGCACTTTGTGACTTTTGAAATGGTGGCAGTGATCCCTTGGCGGATCAGGTCGCTGATGTTGTCTAGATGCTCGGGCTTGATGGAGAATCGAAGCCCCTGCTCTGCTTTCCTTGTCAGCATCAATCTACCCACAGCCCTCTCCTTGATTAGTGGCGCTCAGGAGAAATTAGCCGCATTCGGTTACTGCATGTCTACATTGCCGCCAAATGGCCGAAACATGCACAAAAGTGATAGGTAGTAGCGACTAACCGACGAAACCGCCAACTGGATGGCTACTATGGTATGAGTAAAATTAACAAGGTAGGATTGCCAGCACGGCGCACCACTTAGATGTGCCTAAACGCTGTCACACTTCGATATTTTTGACTGAGAAATCCTTGAGAATTCAAGGACTTGCGTTATGGAGGCAACCCCACCAGCCACACCCCGGCACACAATGTTCCCGCTGTGGCTGCTGCCTTCCGGCTCTGACCAGGTTCACGGGTAATCGTTGCGGGGGGACCGATGGGGTCACCATAACGACGCTGCCTCTCGGCAAGCCGCGCCATTGTACCCATCTCATCGGAAGTTACAACCGTTGGTTCCGGATTAAAAAATGAGAAGGCTCAAGCACTTGCCATAACCCCATCGGCCCTGCCGCCTTCTTCCTGGATGACCAGGTGAATAAAGTGCAGCTTGGCAATCACCGCAGGCGGCAGCACGAAGGGGTAGAAATCCGGCTGGCCCATGGCGCGGGACAGTTCGTTGAGCATGCCGGCCAGTTCGATCCAGGCATTGACGAAGGACAGGAATGCCGGGCCGCCAGGGTGTTGGGGGTCGTAGAGCGTGGTCAGGGGGAATGGCTGGTAATCCAGGTCCATCTCGCGGGCGCTCATGCCAAAGCCCAGGGCTGTGTCCACGGCGTCCATCATGTGCAGGTAGTGGGCCCAGGTTTCGGCCCAGTCTTCCCAGGGGTGCATGGTGGCGTAGGCGCTCACGCAGGTGAGTTGCCAGTCGGGGCGCGGGCCGTTCTGGTAGTGCCGGTCGAGGGCCTCGGCATAACTGGCGCGTTCGTCGCCGAACAGGTCGCGAAAAGGGCTAAGCCAGTGACCGTTGGCGATCAGGCGATCCCAGTAGTAATGGCCGACTTCATGGCGAAAATGGCCGAGCAAGGTGCGGTACGGCTCGCGCATCTGTACCCGGACTTTTTCGCGGTGGGCGTCATCGGCTTCCTTGATATCCAGGGTGATCAGCCCATTGGCGTGGCCGGTGGTGGGCGCGTTGCCTTCCAGGTCGATACCGATAAAGTCGAAGGCCAGGCCAGTCTCTTCGTCAACGCTCTTGGGCACCACTTGCAGGCCCAGGCTGATCAGTTGCGCCACCAGTCGGCGCTTGGCGGTTTCGACTTTGCGCCAGCGTTCGGGGTTTTCCGCAACGGAAAGATCAGGGATGGTGCGGTTCAGGCTACAGGCCACGCACAACGGCGCGGTGCTGTGGGCAGGAATCAACCAATTGCACGCAGCCGGTGAGTCGAGGTTGGCGCAGCGCCGGAAAGCGCCGGCATCGAGATTGTCGTCGGCCAGCCACGTACCGACCACCGGCCCAGGTTGCAGGGACGACAGGCGGCTTTGCTGCGGCTGGTAACCCAACGCCGCCTGACAGGCCAGGCATTGGCTGTTGCGAAAGAACAGCGACTGGCCACACCGGCATTGCCACACCTTGCTGTTGCGCGAGGTTTCGGCCATGAACGGAGCGGCGATGCGCGTGCTGAGTTGCTCGAAGTAGCGGAACATGGCGATCTCTCCCTGGGGTGACAGAGACTAGATCATTTCTCGTGAGAGATCGTTCAACTACTCCCTGTAGGAGCGAGCTTGCTCGCGAAGATCGTCAACGATAACGCGGGCTGCCTGGTTCACAGCGGCGCCCTCCGGTTCTTCGCGAGCAAGCTCGCTCCTACAGTGTGGAGAGATCGCTCCGTTCAGACGGTGATGTTGTGCTTGGCCAGGAAGGCGACGAAGGCTTCCTCGTCCAGTACTTTCAGGCCCAGTTCATTGGCCTTGGCCAATTTCGAACCGGCGCCCGGCCCGGCCACCACACAGTGGGTTTTCGCCGAAACCGAACCGGCCACCTTGGCCCCCAGGCTTTCGAGCTTGTCCTTGGCCACATCGCGGCTCATCAGCTCCAGGGAGCCGGTGAGTACCCAGGTGTGCCCGGCTTCAGGCAAACCTTCGACGAGCTTTTTCTCGCTCTGCCAATGCATGCCGAAGTCCTTGAGTTGCTGCTCGATGGCCAAGGCACGGTTGGCGTTGTCGGCATTGTCGAAAAACTCCCGTACAGCCTTGGCTTGCTTCTCGGGCAGCGCTTGGCGCATATCGAGCCAGTCAGCTTTGATTACGCCTTCCAGTGAACCGAACTTGTCCGCGAGCTTCTGCGCCGCGCCCGGGCCCACCGACGGCACATGCAGCTTGTCGAGCAAACCGCCCAAGGTGGTGCTGGCGGCGAATTCCGCGCTGAGCTCGCCCTGCTCCTGCAATTGCAGGCCACATTCGTCCGGCGACAACAGCGCGCCAATCACCTGCTGGTTGTGGCCGTCTTCAAAGAAGCTATGGATCTCATGGGCCACTTCCAGCCCGACATCCGGCAAGTACGTCAGCACCTCTGGCAACGCCTTTTGAACACGCTCCAGAGACGCCAGCGAGCGCGCCAGGACCTTGGCCGTCTCCTCGCCCACGTCGGGAATGCCCAAGGCGTAGATAAAGCGTGCCAGGGTCGGGGTCTTGCTGTTTTCGATGGCGCTGATCAGCTTCTTGCTGGAGATATCGGCAAAGCCTTCCAGGTCGATGATCTGTTCGTACTTGAGCTTGTAGAGATCGGCCGGCGAACCGATGAGCTTTTCATCCACCAGTTGCTCGATGGTCTTGTCGCCCAGGCCGTCGATGTCCATGGCCCGGCGCGAGACGAAATGAATGATTGCCTGCTTGAGCTGCGCGCCGCAGGCCAGGCGCCCGACGCAACGGTACACTGCGCCTTCGCTGACGGTTTCCTTGCCCTTGCTACGCTTGACCAGTTGCGTGCGCTCCACATGGGAACCGCACACCGGGCAATTCTGCGGGATCTGCACGGCGCGGGCGTTTTCCGGGCGGCGCTCAGTGACCACCGAGACCACCTGCGGAATCACATCACCGGCGCGGCGGATGATCACGGTGTCGCCGATCATCAGCCCCAGGCGTGCCACTTCGTCCATGTTGTGCAGGGTGGCATTGGACACGGTCACGCCAGCCACTTTGACCGGTTTGAGGCGCGCCACCGGCGTCACCGCACCGGTGCGGCCAACCTGGAATTCCACGTCGAGCAGCTCGGTGAGTTCTTCCATGGCCGGGAATTTGTGCGCGATCGCCCAGCGCGGCTCGCGGGCACGGAAGCCCAGTTCGCGCTGGTAGGCAATGCTGTTGACCTTGAACACCACGCCGTCGATTTCATAGCCCAGCGCATTGCGGCGCTCGCCGATGTCGCGGTAGTAGTCCAGGCACTCCTGGATGCCCTTGGCCAGCTTCAATTCGTGGCTGATCGGCATGCCCCACTGCTGCAACTGCTTGAGGTTGCCGATATGGGTGTCGCTGATATCCGCGGTCACTTGGCCGATGCCATAACAGCAGAATTCCAGCGGGCGACTGGCGGTGATCTTCGAGTCCAATTGGCGCAGGCTGCCTGCTGCGGCGTTGCGGGGGTTGGCGAAGGTCTTGCCGCCCACTTCCAGTTGCGAGGCGTTCAATCGCTCGAAACCGGCCTTGGACATGAACACTTCACCGCGCACTTCCAGGGTGGCCGGCCAGCCCGTGCCGTGCAGTTTCAGAGGGATATTGCGCACGGTGCGCACGTTGACGCTGATGTCCTCGCCGGTGGTGCCATCACCGCGGGTGGCACCGCGCACCAACTCGCCATTCTGGTACAGCAGGCTGACCGCCAGGCCGTCCAGCTTCGGCTCGCAGCTGTATTCCACCGCCGCGCCAGCGCCAAACAGATCGCCCACCGGCAGATCAAGACCCTCGGTGACCCGGCGATCAAACTCCAGCATGGTGGTTTCATCAAAGGCGTTGCCCAGGCTGAGCATCGGGATCTCGTGCTTGACCTGGGTGAACGCCGACAGCGCCGCACTGCCGACCCGCTGCGTTGGCGAATCACGCGTTACCAGTTCCGGGTGCTCGGCCTCCAGGGCCTTGAGCTCGTGGAACAGGCGGTCGTACTCGGCGTCCGGAATGCTCGGCTCGTCGAGGACGTGGTAGCGGTAGTTGTGCTGATCCAGTTCAGCGCGCAGTTCGAGGATGCGGGTATGGGCGGCGGTCATGGGTGTTCTCTCATAAAGCAAAAGAGCAGCCGAAGCTGCTCAATATGTTAGTGCACGGATTCTACAGACAACGCTTAAGATCGAACCTCAGCGTTTCTGTGTCAGGGCGCGACGCTCGAACTCGACGATGCGCTGACGGTAGTGTTCGATGGTCTGGGCGGTCAGCACGCTGCGTTGGTCGTCCTTGAGCTCGCCGTTGAGTTCCTGGGACAGCTTGCGGGCCGCGGCCACCATCACGTCGAACGCTTGTTTGGGGTGACGCGGGCCTGGCAGGCCAAGGAAGAAACTCACCGCCGGGGTGCTGAACAGGTCGATATCGTCCAGATCGAAGGTGCCCGGCTTGACCGCGTTGGCCATGGAGAACAGCACTTCGCCGTTACCGGCCATGCTTTCGTGACGATGGAAGATATCCATCTCGCCAAAACGCAGGCCGCTTTCGAGGATGTTCTGCAAGAGTGCCGGGCCTTTGAAACCGCCGGCGTCGCGGCAGATCACGCTGATCACCAGCACTTCTTCGGCCGCCGGCTGATCGTTCACCGATTGGCGTACCGCGCTCTTGCTGGACGTCTCATCCGGGAAATCATCATCGCGGCTGCTGAAGCTCGGCCCATCATCGACGTCGAGGTTCAGGTCGCCCTGATGCGGCTCGGCAACCGCCGCGCTACCGCGCTTGCCACGCTTGGACGACGGCTCACGGGCTTCACGCAGCGGCGCGCTCATCGACGGCAGGTCGTGCTCGTCCAGTTGCGGCTCTTTGTGGGTATCCAGCACACGGGGCGGCCCCAGCAGCTCAGCGGCGCCGTCGTCGTCAGGCAAGTTGGACAGGTTTCGGTCCAGACGGAACTTGAGCTTGCCCTTGCCACCGCGCATGCGGCGCCAGCCATCAAAAAGAATACCGGCAATGACAATAATGCCGATGACGATCAGCCACTCGCGCAGACCGATTTCCATGTAATCCCGTGCCTCTAATAAAAAATGCTGAAAAATAAGGGGTTTAGCACCGTGCAAACCGCTTTAAAACGTGGCGCCAACTCTATGTTCTGACTGACGTTTTGCCCACGCACACGAAAAATTGACATTAAACTAGCACGACCAAAGATAACTTTACACCGTCTGTCAAAATGCCTTGAACAAATATGTCCATTTGCCACTTTCCCCAGACCGGTAAATCGCCCTACGCCGCACTGTAAATTCTCTCTCCGGCATGGCTCAGGATTCCACCATCGCCATCGCCTCTTCCACATCCACCGCGACCAATCGCGAACATCCCGGTTCATGCATCGTCACGCCCATCAACTGGTCGGCCATTTCCATGGCGATCTTGTTGTGGGTGATATAGATGAACTGCACGGTCTGGGACATCTCTTTAACCAACCGAGCGTAGCGTCCAACGTTAGCGTCATCCAGCGGCGCGTCAACTTCGTCGAGCATGCAGAACGGCGCCGGGTTCAACTTGAAGATGGCAAATACCAGGGCCAATGCGGTCAGGGCTTTTTCGCCGCCGGACAACAAATGGATGGTGCTGTTCTTCTTGCCCGGAGGCCGCGCCATGATCGTTACCCCTGTATCGAGTAGATCTTCGCCCGTCAGTTCCAAGTAGGCGCTGCCACCACCGAAAACTTTTGGGAATAACGCCTGTAAACCGCCATTAATCTGATCAAAGGTATCTTTGAAGCGGTTACGGGTTTCCTTGTCGATCTTGCGGATCACGTTTTCCAACGTGTCCAGGGCTTCAACCAGATCGGCGTCCTGGGCATCCAGATAACGTTTACGCTCGGACTGCTGCTGGTACTCATCGATAGCGGCGAGGTTGATCGCGCCCAGGCGTTGAATACGTGCGGCAATCCGTTCAAGTTCTTCTTCGGCGTCTTTCTCGTTGGCCTGGGCGGTCAGGGTGTTGAGTACGCCGTGCAGGTCATAGCCGTCTTCCAGCAATTGGTCTTGCAAGGTCTTGCGCCGCACGCTGAGGGCTTGCCATTCCATGCGCTGTTGTTCGAGCTGGCCGCGGATCAACTGGGACTGCTGCTCGGCCATGGTGCGGCGCTTTTCGGCGTCGCGCAGTTCGCGGTCGGCGTCTTCCAGGGCGATCTGAGCGGTCTTGAGCTCCACGTCGACGGTCATGCGCTTGTCGAGCAATTCCTCAAGTTTGAGGCGCAGCTCTTCCAGCGGCGCCTCGCCCTCCTCCAGGTTGAGGCTCAGTTGCTCGCGCTTTTCGGTCAGGCGTTCGGACTGCATCTCCAGGCGCTCAAGAGCCTGGCGCGTGGAATCATGCTGGGCGCGCAACGAGCCCAGGCGTACGGCCAACTGATGGGCGTGGTCCTTGTGCTGCCGGGCTTCCTGGCGCACGCGGTCAAGGCGCTCACGCAGGCTGTCGCGCTGGGCCAACAGCAATTCGCGCTGTTCGGTGTCCAGGGCCATGCTGTCGAGGGCCTCCTGCAAGTGCAGGCGCGCTTCACCGATCTGTTCATGTTCCAGGGCGCGCTGTTCGCCCATTTCGGCCACTTCCTCGTCAAGACGGGTGCGGCGCAGGGTCAATTGCTCGACCTTGGCCCTGCTCGCAGACAACTGGGCCTTCAACTCGCCTTGCTGGCGCGCTTCGTCCTGCAACAGCCGACGCAGGTGTTCGCGGCCGGTTTCCTGCTGGCGCTGGGTAGCGCGCAGGGTTTGCAGTTCGGTTTCCAGGCTTTCCAGGGTGGCTTCGCGTTCTTCACGCTCGGCGCTCAGGTTGACGATTTCCTGGCCACGGGCCAATACACCACTTTCCGCTTCACTGGCGCGACGCACCCGCAGGAAGTGGCGGCCGACCCAATAGCCATCGCGGCTGATCAGGCTTTCGCCGGCCGCCAACTGCCCGCGTTGGGCCAGGGCTTGCTCAAGAGACTCCACCGGCCTGACCTGACCCAGCCAGGGCGACAGATCTATCGCCGCCTCGACCTTGTCCAGCAAGCTGCCCGGCACCCGCGCACCATCAGCCGCTGGGCTGAGCAGGCGCAGGTCACCCTGGGCAAAACCGGCCAGGTCGAAGCCGCCGAAATCATCCACCAGCACCGCTTGCAGATCGGCGCCCAGTACGGTTTCCACCGCCAACTCCCAGCCGGCTTCGACTTTCAAGCCTTCAGCCAGGCGCGGGCGCTCGGCCAAATGCTGGTCGCGCAGCCATTCGGCGGTGCCGGTGCCGGGGTCGAGCGCGGCTTGCTGCAAGGCCTCCAGCGAAGCCAACCGACCATTGAGGCGCTGCAAATCGCCTTGGGCCTGCTGCTGCGCCTGGGTCGCGGTGTGCAATTGCTGGCGCAGTTGCTCCAGGCGCTCCACTTGCTGTTCTTCGCTGGCCTCCAGCTCCTCCAGGGTCATTTCGCTTTCGGCCAGTTGCTCGCTCAACTGCATGATTGCCGCGTCTTCCGGGTCGGCAGCGAGCAGTACGCGCTCTTCCTGCAGCCGGCGCTGGCGCTCGGCCAGGCGTTCCATGCTGGTTTCCAACTGCTGGATGCGCGACTGCTGCACCTCGGCCTGGCGGCGTGGCTCGGCGGAACGCAGGTTGAAGGCGTCCCACTGCTCCTGCCAACCGTGCATGGTGGTTTCGGATTCTTCCAGGGCCGCGGCGGCTTCTTCGGCGGCGGCGCTGGTGATTTCCTGCTCGGGGGTGAGCATGTCCAGCTCTTCGCCCAGGGTCAGCAGCAAGGTGCGGTCATGGCCCAGGTGCGATTCGGTTTCCAGGCGCGCGCGCTCGGCTTCCTTCAAGTCATCCTGCAACTGGCGCAAACGCTGCTGGCCGTGCTGGATGCTCTGCTCGACCCGAGCAATGTCACCGCCCACCGAATAGAAGCGACCCTGCACCAGATTGAAGCGTTCGGACAACTCATGGTGGCCGTCACGCAGGCGTTCAATGCTGGCGTCGGCATTACGCTGCTCGGCCACCAGCGCTTCAAAGCTGACTTCCTGGGTGCCAATAATCGCTTCGCGCTGGCCCACCTGATCATTCAATGCCTGCCAGCGCAGGGCCGACAGTTGCGCCTTGAGCTGGCGCTCCTCGCCCTTGTATTCCTGATACTTCTCGGCGGCCTGGGCCTGGCGGTGCAGGCGTTCGAGCTGGCGCTCCAGCTCCTCGCGCAGGTCGGTGAGGCGGGCGAGGTTTTCGTGGGTGCGGCGGATACGGTTTTCAGTCTCGCGGCGGCGCTCCTTGTACTTGGAGATGCCGGCCGCTTCTTCGATAAAGTTACGCAGGTCTTCGGGCTTGGCTTCGATCAGCTTGGAGATCATGCCCTGCTCGATGATCGAGTAGCTGCGCGGGCCCAGGCCGGTGCCGAGGAAGATATCGGTGATATCGCGACGGCGACACTTGGTGCCGTTGAGGAAGTAACTGTTCTGACTGTCGCGCGTGACTTTACGGCGGATGGAAATCTCGGCGTAAGCCGCGTATTCGCCGATCAGGGTGCCGTCGGAGTTATCGAATACCAGCTCGATACTGGCCTGGCTCACCGGCTTGCGGCTGGTGGAGCCGTTGAAGATGACGTCGGTCATCGACTCGCCGCGCAGGTTTTTCGCCGAGCTCTCGCCCATCACCCAACGCACGGCGTCGATGATGTTCGACTTGCCGCAGCCATTGGGCCCTACCACCGCCGCCATGTTGCTGGGGAAGTTCACGGTGGTGGGGTCGACGAAGGATTTGAACCCCGCCAACTTGATGCACTTGAGCCGCACGCTTAGGCGTCCGCCAAGGCTGCGATGACCAGCGAACTGCTGCGCTGGCAATAGGCTGTGAGTACCAGGCGAATCTGCGCCAGGTCACGGGCCAGTACCGCGGCGAGCAATTGCGCGAACAGCGCCTGGAACTCGCTCATGGACGCCTTGCGCTGATCCAGGGCCAGGTAATAAGCGCGGTTCATCGCCGGCTGCAGGTTTTCGACGGTTTCCTGCAAATACGGGTTGTTGGCGAAGGGGTACGCGGCGCGCATCACGTTGAAGCTTTCTTCGACGAACGCGCGGATGTCCTCGCGCTCCAGGCTCAATTGAAGGCGTTGCTGGATCTGCAGAAACGGCGCCATGTCGGCCTGGGTCTGCCAGCCTTCGGCAACCGCATTGCCGAGCAGGATGTACATCTCGCCCATCAACGTACACAGGCTCTGCACCTTGTGCGCGGTGAGTTCGGTGACGTGGGCGCCACGGCGCGGCAGGATCGCGATCAGATGGCGGCGCTCAAGGATCAGCAAAGCTTCGCGCACGGAACCACGGCTGACGTTGAGCGCCAGCGTGACCTTCTGTTCCTGGATCCGCTCCCCAGGCTTGAGATCGCCGCGAATGATACGTTCGGCGAGGTGGTGAGCAATTTGCTCGGCGAGACTGTCCGGCGCCTTGAACGTCATGTTTTCCCTTCAAAATCTGCTATCGGTACAAGCGCGGCAGTGTAGCGCATTGGCCCGCTGATGGCGCTACGCCCACCGTGGCGAATTTGGCACGAAATAAGCAACGTTGAAAGCCTGTAAGCCGCCAAAAACGCCGGTTCCAGAAGACTGGACCATAATTGAAAGTGTTGCGACCGCATTTTCTTGACCCTTAGGTCAGAAAACAATTGACCGAAAAGTCAGACATGACTAGATTCGGCGCAAAGCGGTTAACAACAATAATGAGTCTGCGAGGCCTTCCGTGATCCAGTTTTTACTTAACCAGGAACTCCGTAGCGAGCACGCCCTGGACCCCAACCTGACCGTGCTCAATTATCTGCGCGAGCATGTGGGCAAACCCGGTACCAAGGAAGGCTGCGCCAGCGGCGACTGTGGCGCGTGCACCGTGGTGGTCGGCGAGTTGCACACCGACGAGCAAGGCGCCGAGCAGATTCGTTATCGCAGCCTCAATTCCTGCCTGACGTTCGTGTCGTCACTGCACGGCAAACAACTGATCAGCGTCGAAGACCTCAAGCACCAGGGCCAACTGCACAGCGTGCAACAGGCCATGGTCGAGTGCCACGGTTCGCAGTGCGGCTTTTGCACCCCAGGTTTTGTGATGTCGCTGTTTGCCCTGCAAAAAAACAGCGACGCCCCCGACAGCCAGAAAGCCCATGAAGCCCTGGCCGGCAACCTGTGCCGCTGCACCGGTTATCGCCCGATCCTCGCCGCTGCCGAACAGGCCTGCTGCAACAAACCCCAGGATCAATTCGACAGCCGCCAGGCTGAAACCATCGCCCGCCTCAAGGCCATCGCGCCGACCCAGACCGGTGAACTCAACAGCGGTGACAAGCGCTGCCTGGTGCCGCTGACCGTCGCCGACCTGGCCGACCTCTATGACGCCTACCCGCAGGCCCGCCTGCTGGCCGGTGGCACTGACCTGGCGCTGGAAGTCACCCAGTTCCACCGCACCCTGCCGGTGATGATCTACGTGGGCAACATTGAAGCCATGAAACGCATCGAGCAGTTCGACGACCGCCTGGAAATCGGCGCAGCCACCGCCCTCTCCGACTGCTACGCCGCGCTGCACCACGAATACCCGGACTTCGGCGAACTGCTGCACCGCTTCGCCTCCCTGCAAATTCGCAACCAGGGCACCCTGGGCGGCAATATCGGCAACGCTTCGCCCATTGGTGATTCGCCGCCGCTGCTGATTGCCCTGGGCGCACAGATCGTACTGTGCAAGGGCAACACCCGCCGTACCCTGGCGCTGGAAGACTACTTCATCGACTACCGCGTCACCGCCCGCCAGGACAGTGAGTTCATCGAGACTATCATCGTGCCCAAGGGCCACACGCTGTTTCGGGCCTACAAGGTGTCAAAGCGCCTGGACGATGATATTTCCGCCGTGTGCGCGGCGTTCAACCTGAAGATCGACAACGGTGTGATCAGCGCGGCTCGCGTTGCCTTCGGAGGCATGGCCGCCACACCAAAACGCGCAAAAAATTGCGAGGCCGCGTTGTTGGGCGCCATCTGGAACTTGGCCACGGTCGAGAAAGCCTGCGCCGCCCTGGCACAGGACTTCACTCCACTGTCGGACTTTCGCGCCAGCAAGGAATACCGCCTGCTCAGCGCGCAGAACCTGCTGCGCAAATACTTCATCGAACTGCAAACGCCGCACATCGAGACTCGGGTGACCGCTTATGTCTAACCATCACGCCGTGGTAAAAACCCAGGCCGAACTTGCCGCACTGTTTGCCCAGGACCTCACCACCGGGGTGGGGCGCAGCGTCAAGCATGACAGCGCCGCCAAGCACGTCAGCGGTGAAGCGCAGTACATCGATGACCGCCTGGAATTCCCCAACCAGTTGCACCTGTATGCGCGCATGTCCGACCGTGCCCACGCCCGCATCATCAGCATCGATACCGCGCCCTGCTATGCCTTCGACGGCGTACGCATAGTCATCACCCATGAAGACGTACCGGGCCTGAAAGACATCGGCCCGTTGATGCCCGGCGACCCACTGCTGGCCATCGACACCGTGCAGTTCGTCGGCCAGGTGGTGCTGGCCGTGGCCGCCCGCGACCTGGAGACCGCACGCAAGGCGGCAATGGCGGCGGTGATCGAATATGAAGACCTGGAGCCAGTGCTGGATGTGGTCGAGGCGTTTCGCAACAAGCACTTCGTGCTCGACAGCCACACTCACCAGCGCGGCGATTCGGCCGCTGCGCTGGCAAGTGCCAAGCACCGTATTCAGGGCACCTTGCATATCGGTGGCCAGGAACACTTCTATCTGGAAACCCAGATTTCTTCGGTGATGCCCACCGAAGATGGCGGCATGATCGTCTATTGCTCCACGCAAAACCCCACCGAAGTGCAGAAGCTGGTGGCGGAGGTGCTGGATGTGTCGATGAACAAGATTGTGGTGGACATGCGCCGCATGGGCGGTGGCTTTGGCGGCAAGGAAACCCAGGCCGCCAGCCCGGCGTGCCTGTGCGCCGTGGTGGCGCGCCTCACCGGCCAGCCGACCAAGATGCGCCTGCCACGGGTCGAAGACATGCTGATGACCGGCAAGCGCCACCCCTTCTATATCGAATACGACGTGGGCTTTGACGACAACGGCCGCCTGCACGGCATCAACCTGGAGCTGGCGGGTAACTGCGGCTGTTCGCCGGACCTGTCCAACTCGATTGTCGACCGCGCGATGTTCCACGCCGACAACTCGTATTACCTGGGCGACGCCACGGTCAACGGCCATCGCTGCAAGACCAATACCGCCTCCAACACCGCCTATCGCGGCTTCGGCGGCCCCCAGGGCATGGTCGCCATCGAAGAGGTGATGGACGCCATCGCGCGCCATCTGGGCCAAGACCCGCTGGCCGTGCGCAAGGCCAACTACTACGGCAAGACCGAGCGCAACGTCACCCACTACTATCAGACCGTCGAGCACAACATGCTCGAAGAAATGACCGCCGAGTTGGAAGCCAGCAGCCAATATGCCGAGCGCCGCGAAGCGATCCGCCTGTACAACGCCCACAGCCCGATCCTGAAAAAGGGCTTGGCGCTGACCCCGGTGAAATTCGGTATTTCGTTCACCGCCAGCTTCCTCAACCAGGCTGGCGCACTGATCCATATCTACACCGACGGCAGCATCCACCTGAACCACGGCGGCACCGAGATGGGCCAGGGCTTGAATACCAAGGTTGCGCAAGTCGTGGCCGAAGTGTTCCAAGTAGACATCGACCGCGTCCAGATCACCGCCACCAACACCGACAAGGTGCCCAACACCTCCCCCACCGCTGCCTCCAGCGGCGCCGACCTGAACGGCAAGGCCGCGCAGAATGCGGCCGAAACCATCAAGCAGCGCCTGGTGGAATTTGCGGCGCGCAAGTACGACGTGAGCGAGGCGGACGTGGAGTTTCGCAACGGCCATGTGCGCGTGCGCGAACAGATCCTCAGCTTCGAGGCGTTGATCCAGCAGGCGTATTTCGCCCAGGTATCGCTCTCCAGCACAGGTTTCTACAAAACCCCGAAAATCTTCTACGACCGCAGCCAGTCACGCGGGCGGCCGTTCTACTACTACGCGTTCGGGGCGGCCTGCTGCGAAGTGATCGTCGACACCCTGACCGGCGAATACAAAATGCTGCGCACCGACATCCTGCATGACGTGGGTGCCTCGCTGAATCCGGCCATCGACATCGGCCAGGTGGAAGGCGGCTTCATCCAGGGAATGGGCTGGCTGACCATGGAAGAGCTGGTGTGGAACAACAAGGGCAAGCTGATGACCAACGGCCCGGCCAGCTACAAGATCCCGGCGGTGGCCGACATGCCGCTGGACCTGCGGGTGAAGCTGGTAGAGAACCGCAAGAACCCGGAAGACACGGTGTTCCATTCCAAGGCTGTGGGCGAACCGCCGTTCATGCTCGGGATTGCTTCGTGGTGTGCGATCAAGGATGCAGTGGCGAGCCTCGGTGATTATCGCCATCAGCCCAAAATTGATGCGCCGGCCACGCCCGAGCGGGTGTTGTGGGGCTGTGAGCAGATGCGGCAGTTGCAGGCGCTAAAGGCTGTTGATCGTTCCCACGCTCCGCGTGGGAATGCCGCCCTGGACGCTGTGCGTCCGCTCTAGTGACGCTGAGCGTCACGGTATGCATTCCCACGCGGAGCGTGGGAACGATCTGACTGGAGGTAGACATGGACAACTGGATCAGCGCCCTCGCCACCCTGCAAAACCAGGGCGAACCCTGCGTGCTCGTCACCATCATCGAAGAACTCGGCTCCACCCCGCGCAACGCCGGTTCCAAGATGGTCATCAGCGCCGCGCACACCTTCGACACCATCGGCGGCGGGCACCTGGAATACAAGGCGATGCAGATCGCCCGGGACATGTTGGTGCGCGGCCAGCAGAACACTCACCTGGAGCGCTTCAGCCTCGGCGCCAGCCTGGGCCAATGCTGCGGCGGCGTGACCGTGCTGCTGTTCGAGCCCATGGGCCAGGCGCAGGCGCACATCGCTGTATTTGGCGCCGGCCATG
The DNA here is from genome assembly GCF_029960685.1 of Pseudomonas sp. AL10. Classification (NCBI taxonomy): domain Bacteria; kingdom Pseudomonadati; phylum Pseudomonadota; class Gammaproteobacteria; order Pseudomonadales; family Pseudomonadaceae; genus Pseudomonas; species Pseudomonas sp. AL10. The sequence continues at coordinate 108,303 of NZ_JASBQZ010000003.1, read as the reverse complement.
TCGGCCGTGCGTTGGTGCCATTGCTGGCAAGCCTGCCCTGCCGGGTGCGCTGGATCGATTCCCGCGAGCAGGAATTCCCGCAGCACATTCCCCAAGGCGTGCGTAAAATCGTCAGCGAAGAGCCGGTCGACGAAATTGCCGACTTGCCAGCAGGCAGTTACTGCATCGTCATGACCCACAACCACGCGCTGGACCTGGAACTGACCGCCGCCCTGCTCAAGCGCAACGACTTCGCCTACTTCGGCCTGATCGGCTCGAAAACCAAGCGGGTCAAATTCGAACACCGCCTGCGTGACCGTGGCTTTGATGCCACGCAGTTACAGCGCATGCGCTGCCCCATGGGCCTCCCCGAGGTCAAGGGCAAGCTACCGGTGGAGATCGCCATCTCCATCGCCGGCGAAATCATCGCCACCTATAACGCCAATTTCGGCCAGCACCTTGCCGGCGCCGAACCTATTGCCAAACTGCTGCCGGCTTCGCGCCGCAGCCACGCTATCTAAATTGAGACGATCATGCCTTTGACTCGCAAAGCCTACCGTGCCGCCATCCTGCACAGCATCGCCGACCCTGCCGTTGTTGGGATCGATGCCTCCTACGAATATTTCGAGGACGGCCTGCTGGTGATCGACAACGGCCAGATCAGCGCCCTTGGTCACGCCAGCGACCTGCTGCCGAGCCTGCCCGCCGATATTGACATCACCCATTACCAGGACGCGCTGATCACCCCTGGCTTGATCGACACCCATATCCACCTGCCGCAAACCGGTATGGTCGGCGCCTATGGCGAACAGTTGCTGGACTGGCTCAACACCTACACCTTCCCCTGTGAAAGCCAGTTTGCCGACAAGGCTCACGCCGAAGAAGTCGCCGATATCTTCATCAAGGAACTGCTGCGCAACGGCACCACCACCGCGCTGGTGTTCGGCAGCGTGCACCCGCAATCGGTGAATGCATTCTTTGAAGCGGCCGAGAAACTCGACCTGCGCATGATCGCCGGCAAGGTGATGATGGACCGCAACGCACCGGACTACCTGACCGACACCGCCGAATCCAGCTACCAGCAAAGCAAGGCGCTGATCGAGCGCTGGCACGGCAAGGGGCGCCTGCACTATGCGGTGACGCCACGCTTCGCGCCTACGAGCACGCCGGAGCAACTGACGCTGGCCGGTCAGTTACTGGGCGAATACCCAGACCTGTACATGCAGACCCACATCAGCGAGAACAAGCAGGAAATCGAGTGGGTCAATGAGCTGTTCCCGGAGCGCAACGGCTATCTGGATGTCTACGACCATTACAAGCTGCTCGGCGAGCGCTCGGTGTTTGCCCACGGCGTACACCTGTGTGACGACGAATGCGCACGGCTGGCAGAGACCGGCTCGGCAGTCGCGTTCTGCCCGACCTCGAACCTCTTCCTCGGCAGTGGTCTGTTCAACCTGCCGATGGCCGAGAAACACAACTTGAACGTGGGCCTGGGCACCGACGTGGGTGGCGGCACCAGCTTCTCGCTGCTGCAAACCCTGAACGAAGCCTACAAGGTCATGCAACTGCAAGGTGCGCGGTTGAGCCCGTTCAAGTCGCTGTACCTGGCGACCCTGGGCGGCGCGCGGGCGCTGCGCCTGGAAGACAAGATCGGCACGTTGCAGCCAGGTACCGATGCAGACTTCCTGGTGTTGGATTACAACGCCACGCCGCTGCTGAGCTATCGCCTGAAACAGGCCAATAACATTGCCGAGACGTTGTTTGTGCTGATGACGCTGGGGGATGATCGGACGGTACTGCAGACCTATGCAGCCGGCCAGCTCGTGCACCAGCGCTGATTCAAGCTACACACAACCCATGTGGGAGCTGGCTTGTGTGGGAGCTGGCTTGCCTGCGATAGCATCACCGCGGTGTAACTGATACACCGCGGCGCCTGCATCGCGGGCAAGCCCGGCTCCCACAAAAGCCCTGCTCCCACATTTGATTGGGTTTACAACTTTACAGACGAGCGCCCAGGTTTTTTAGTCTGTAAAAGATGCGAAAACACCGCATGCAAATCATCCGACGCGCTCTCTTCATCGAGGTTGAGCTTGCTGTCGATGTGATCCATGTGATGCATCATCAAGTTCACCGCCAACGTCGCATCCCGTGCTTCGATCGCGTCGATCAACTGGGTATGTTCATCGTAGGAACAGTGCGAGCGGTTGCCGCTTTCGTACTGGGCGATGATCAATGACGTCTGCGACACCAGGCTGCGCTGGAAGCTGATCAGCGGCGCGTTCTTCGCGGCTTCGGCCAGCTTCAAGTGAAATTCGCCGGAGAGACGGATACCGGCGCCACGGTCACCACGGGAGAAGCTGTCGCGCTCGTCGTTGACCATCTGGCGCAACTCGGCCAACTGCTCGGTCGTGGCGTGCTGCACCGCCAATTCTGTGATCGCCCGCTCCACCAAGCGCCGGGCCATGAACACCTGGCGTGCTTCTTCGACGCTTGGGCTGGCAACCACCGCACCGCGATTGGGCCGCAGCAGTACCACGCTTTCATGGGCCAGGCGCGACAGCGCGCGGCGAATGATGGTGCGGCTCACGCCGAAGATCTCGCCCAGTGCCTCTTCACTCAATTTGGTTCCGGGCGCCAGGCGTTGTTCAAGGATCGCCTCGAAGATATGCGCATAGACGATATCGTCCTGGGTTCCGCTGCGACCGGCCTTGCCGGCTCGCGGTTGTTTCTTGAGAGGTTGCAACTGTTCGTTCATGGGCACTCGGGTTTGAGAACGGCGAATTAACGGTAATACGGCAACAGCGTGTCGCTGGCAAGTATCACCTAAAAACAGCGCACATTGTACACAACCCACTGTGCCAACACACTGTACGGCTGTTTGCGGGCTCGGCTGTATTGCAATGACTGGTTACGTTTGAGTTTAGGCTTGAATCCACGATTTCCCATGAACGACATCCCACTGTAGGAGCGAGCTTGCTCGCGAAGAACCCAAGGGCGCCGCGTTTAATCTGATTGCCCGCGTTATCGTTGGCGATTTTCGCGAGCAAGCTCGTTCCTACAGCGTGCGGAGTCAGGTAAAAAGGAACACCTCTCCATGACCGACGCCACCCAAGCGCCCTTGCGCCCACTGGCCGACACTTCTGCGTCGGCCGTCGTCGCCGGCTTTATCGCCATGATGACCGGCTACACCAGCTCCCTGGTGCTGATGTTCCAGGCCGGCCAAGCCGCCGGCTTGACCACCGCGCAGATTTCTTCATGGATCTGGGCGATTTCCATCGGCATGGCGGTGTGCAGCATCGGCCTGTCCCTGCGCTATCGCACACCGATCACCATCGCCTGGTCCACCCCTGGCGCGGCGCTGTTGATCACAAGCCTGGGCGGCGTGAGTTATGGCGAGGCCATCGGTGCCTACATCACCTGTGCGGTACTGGTGACGGTCTGCGGGTTGACCGGCAGCTTTGAGAAACTGGTCAAGCGGATTCCGGCCTCACTGGCGGCGGCGCTGCTGGCGGGGATTCTGTTCAAGATCGGCAGCGAAATTTTCGTCGCCGCCCAGCACCGTACCGGGCTGGTGCTGGGGATGTTCTTCACCTACCTGATCATCAAGCGCCTGTCGCCGCGCTATGCCGTGCTGGCCGCCTTGCTCATCGGCACCGCCTTGTCAGGGCTGATGGGGTTGTTGGATTTCAGCGGCTTTCATCTGGAGGTGGCGACGCCTGTTTGGACGACGCCGCACTTCTCGCTGGCGGCGACCATCAGCATCGGCATTCCGCTGTTCGTGGTGGCCATGACCTCGCAGAACATGCCCGGCGTAGCCGTACTGCGCGCCGACGGCTATACCGTGCCGGCTTCGCCATTGATCACCACCACCGGCCTGGCGTCGTTGGTGCTGGCACCGTTCGGCTCCCACGGCATCAACCTGGCGGCGATCAGTGCCGCGATCTGCACCGGCCCCCACGCCCATGAAGACCGCAACAAGCGCTACACCGCGGCGGTGTGGTGCGGGGTGTTCTATGGAATTGCCGGGGTATTCGGCGCCACGCTGGCGGCACTCTTCGCGGCGCTGCCCAAGGAGTTGGTGCTGTCGATTGCGGCGTTGGCGTTGTTTGGCTCGATCATCAATGGCTTGAGCATCGCCATGAATGAGCCGAAGGAACGGGAAGCGGCGCTGATCACCTTTATGGTCACCGCGTCAGGCTTGACGTTGTTTTCCATCGGGTCGGCGTTCTGGGGGATTGTGGCGGGGGTGTTGACGCTGCTGATTCTGAATTGGCGCAAGGCATAAAAAAACGGCGACCCTCAGGTCGCCGTTTTTTTCAGTATCACTTAGCCGCGTTGATCGGCTTTTCTGGATACCACACGTCCAGCAACGGGCTGACTTCAGCCTTGGTCAGCTCGGAACGGGTTTTGAGCCAGGCTTCGACCGCAGCACGCTGCTCTTCGGAGACCGAGCCACGCTTCTGCAGGCAAACCAGACCGTAGTCATCGCCGCCGACATAGCCCAGGCCGTTGGCTTCCATGGCTTCTTTGATGAATGCTTCGAGGAAAGCGTCGATAGCTTCTTCACTCAGGCCTTCGTTGAAGTCCAGGTTCAGTTCGAAACCCAGCTCTTGAAATTCATCAACGCACAGTTTTTTGCGCAGACGCTGGGAACGGTTAGTCGCCATTGGAACAATCCTCATAAGTATTAACGGGCGGCACTTTAGCAGTTTAAGGCGGCAATTGCCCGACTCTCTGGGACCGACGGGCAAATGCGCGCAAAAAAACCACGATTAGCAGCTATCGTTCAGCTACACGTGGCGCCAGCTTGGGGCATAATGCCGACACTTTCGTGACCACTGAGGGATTTTCTTCCATACCCCTCGCCTTTTTCACCCTCCTCAGCAGTAGGGTTTTATTTCTTATGATCAAATCTTTGCGTTCAGTGTTACTTGCCAGTGTTGTCTTGCCCCTGGCCTTTTCCGTTTGCGCCGCTCCCGTCAATAACACCCTGCCACCCAGCGTTGCCCAGGCCTTGCAGAAGGCCAAGCTGCAAAATACCGCGCTGTCCCTGGTGATGCTGCCCCTGAACGGCCCTGGTACCCCTACGGTTTTCAACGCCGACGTCTCGGTGAACCCGGCTTCCACCATGAAGCTGGTTACCACTTACGCGGCCCTGGAAATGCTCGGCCCCAACCATCAGTGGAAGACCGAGTTCTACACCGATGGCACCCTCAGCGGCGGCGTGTTGCGCGGCAACCTGTACCTCAAGGGCGGCGGCGACCCCAAGCTGAACATGGAAAAACTCTGGCTGCTGATGCGCGACCTGCGTGCCAATGGTGTGCAGCAAGTCACCGGTGACCTGGTGCTGGACCGTAACTTCTTCAACCAGCCGCAATTGCCCGAGTTCAACGACGACGGCAACGATGAGAACAAGCCATTCCTGGTCAAGCCCGACGCCTTGCTGGTCAACCTCAAGGCCCTGCGCTTTGTGACCCGCAATGATTCAGGACGGGTGATCGTGTCGGTCGAGCCGCCGATTGCCAGCATTCGCATCGACAACCAGGTGAAAGTCACCAACGCCAAACAGTGCACCGGTGACGTGCGCTACAGCCCGGTGACCGCCGCCGACGGCAGCGTGACCGTGACCGTCAGCGGCCAACTGGGTGATGGCTGCAGCTCGCAGACCTACCTGTCGCTGCTCGACCACGCCACCTACACCGCAGGCGCCGTGCGGGCGATCTGGAAGGAGTTGGGCGGCACCATCCAGGGCCGTGATATCCAGGCACCGGTGCCCAAGGATGCCAAGGTACTTGCCCGGGCCTTCTCGCCGGACCTGGCGGAGATCATCCGCGACATCAACAAATACAGTAACAACACAATGGCCCAGCAGTTGTTCCTGAGCCTGGGTGCGCAGTTTCGCAACGATGCCGATGGCGACGATGCCAAGGCTGCGCAACGTGTCGTGCGCCAGTGGCTAGCCAAGAAAGGCATCACCGCGCCGCACCTGGTGATGGAAAACGGCTCCGGCCTGTCCCGCGCCGAACGGGTCAGCGCCCGCGAGATGGCGGCCATGCTGCAAGCCGCGTGGAAAAGCCCTTATGCGGCGGAGTACATCAGCTCGATGCCGATCGCCGGCACCGACGGCACCATGCGTAAACGCCTGAAAACCACCGCCCTGCGCGGCGAAGCCCATGTGAAGACCGGCACCTTGAACACCGTACGCGCCATCGCCGGTTACAGCCGCGACAACAATGGCAATACCTGGGCGGTGGTGGCGATTCTCAACGACGCCAAGCCTTGGGGAGCCTCGTCGGTGCTGGATCAGGTGCTGCTGGACCTGTATCGCCAGCCGAAGGCCGTTGCAGCCGCGCCGGTTCTCTAAAGCACCACATCACCCTGTCTGATCGTTCCCACGCTCTGCGTGGGAATGCTGTTTTGGACGCTCTGCGTCCGCGCTCAAGGCGTGACGCGGAGCGTCTCAGGATGCATTCCCACGCAGAGCGTGGGAACGATCAGCGCGTGGGAACGATCATTCAAGCGTCAGGGCTTCCTCGACGCGATCCCTGCCCGCCTGCTTGGCCACGTACACCGCCGAATCCGCGCGCAGCAGCAAGCCATCGATACCTTCGTCGAGCCGCCAACTGGCCACGCCGAAGCTGGCGGTGACAACCCCCACCGGCTCCATCGACGCACCGCGCAGCGACTGCCACAACTGCATCGCCAGGCTGTAGGCCTGGGCGCCATCGGTGTTGGGGCACAGCACCACAAACTCTTCCCCGCCGATCCGGCAAAACACATCGGTGCGGCGCAAGCGTTGGCCGATACGCTTGCACAACTCCTGCAGCACGCCGTCGCCCACGGCATGGCCGTGCTGATCGTTGATGCGCTTGAAGTGGTCGATATCGAGCATGATCAACGACAGCGCGCCAGACATACGGTTGAGCCGGAGCATTTCGCCCTTGAGGCGATCCTGGAAATAGCGACGGTTATAGATCCCTGTCAGAGAGTCGGTGATGGACAGCGCACGCAGTTCTTCCTCGACCCGTTTGAGATCAGAAATATCCGACACATAACCGTGCCAAAGCGTACCGCCTCCCGGCAACTCTTCCGGCGTCGCTTCGCCGCGAATCCAGCGCAGGCCTCGTTGGGGTAATTGCACGCGGTACTCTTCGCGCCAATGGCTCAGTTGCAACGCAGAAAGGCGTATCGACGCACGCACGCGCTCCAGGTCCAAGGGGTGAATGCGCTCCAGCACTTTGCCCGCATCCTGCTGCAGCATGCCCAGTTCGATTTCATAGATATCGCGCATGCCTTCGCTGGCATAGATGAAACGCCAGGTGTCCTGGGGCTCCAGGGTGAACTGGAAGATCCCACCCGGCACGTGGGCGCTGAGTTTTTTCAGCAGGCGGTCGCGTACAGCAAGGGCCTCATAGGCGCGCTTTTGCTCGGTGACATCCAGGTAAATCGCCAGGTGCCCGACCCACAGGCCATGGTCATCCAAGAGCACGGTCGGCAACATGTTGACCGTCAGTTGGCTGCCGTCCTTGCGCACCAGCGTCCACTCACGTCCTTCATGTTGACTGTCCGGGCTCTCCACCAGCATCGCCTGGCTCGCGGGGATGCGCTTGCCCAGCGCCCTGCTCAACGGCTCGGCGCGGGCGTCGAGTTCCATGGCTACGTGCAGACGGTCCAAGGTCATATGCCCCAGCACCTCCTCGGCCGTAAAGCCCAGCATCTGCTCGGCACCGGCATTGAAGGTGTTGATCACCCCGCGCAGGTCCGTGGCAATGATCGCCACTTGAGTCGCCGCATTCAGCACGCTGCGCAATTGCCCATGGGCGCCACGCAACTCCTGCTCACGGGCGCGCAATTGTACGGTGCGTTGCTCCACCAGTTTCAGTGCGCGCTGGCGCTGGCTCACCAGCATGTAAAGCAGCGCACTGAGCAAGGCGCTGAGCAACACGCCCATCGCCAGAATGGTGTGCATCGAAGAATGGTTGGCCCTGTCGAACACTTCGCTGGCGCTCAGGCTCAGGGCGTAGACATGATCGCCCAGGGTGAGGCGGCGCGCAGCCGTCAAGCCGCTGCTGCCCAAGGTGTTGCTGGAGGCATACAACACCCGTTGCTGGGTGTCGGAGGTGTCTACGATCTGCATCACCAGGTTGTCCCGGTTGGGCCTGGGCAACCCCTCGGCTACCAGCTGACGCATGCTGATCACCGCCATCACATAACCGTAGGGCTCGGCACCAGCGAGTTTGCTCACGGGCGCCACCAACAACACGCCTGCGGCATATGCGGGTTCCACCCCCACCAACTGCATGGGTTGCGACACTGCCAGCTGGCCGCTTTCTTGCGCACGCTCCAGGGCTGAGCGACGCAGGGGTTGGGCCAGCAGATCAAAGCCCAGCGGCGAGCCCAGCAGACTTTGCGTCTGGCTGTACAGCACCGGTACATATTCATCGCGTTCGGCCGCTGGTGCCAACTCACCTGCAGTATTCAGTTCGCGGATACTGAAGGGAATGCCGCGCTGGCGAGAAATGTCCTGCTCAAACAGGTTGCGCTGCGTGCGAAATATCCGTGGGGCCCAGGCATAGGCACGGGCATGCAACAACAGCGGTTTGGCGAAACCGTCGAACTCGGCGCGAGACACCTCGCCGGAATTGACGAAAAAGCGCTGCAAGCTGCCCAGGCGTTGCTCCTGGTCTTCAAAACGTTCCTGGATACGGGTGTAGCGCTCGTTGACCAGCAACTGGAACCGCTGGCGCACCTGTTGCTGATATAAGTCGGATGCCGCCCACGCGACGACCACCGTCAGCGCGCTACCGATCAATAACACCACCAATGCCACCAGCCAAGCCGATGCCTGCTCACTGATAAAACCAAGGATTTTCGGGCGAACGACTTGCATCGGCATAGGCAACACTCACAGCGCCAGTGTGCGGGGGTGTCACTTTGGCTAGGGCTTAAGTTATAGCCATCGGTCAGGGGTTTGACCAGTGCAAAACCGTCAACGGACTTATTGTGGCGAGGGAGCAAGCTCTCTCACCACAGAGGTTTACCGTAGGAGCGAGCTTGCTCGCGAAACACTCACAGGCACCGCGTTCATCCAGGATATCCGCGTTATCGTTGACGTTTTTCGCGAGCAAGCTCGCTCCTACAGGTGGAAATCAGCGTGCGGTGATTTTCCAGGCGCGGTGGATCTTGGCATTGCGCGCAAAATCCGGGTCGATGGTCTTGTCGCTGATTTCCTCGACCGCATAGCGTTCGCTGAGGTTGTCTTCCAGCTGGAACTTGCGGAAGTTGTTGGAGAAGTACAACACGCCACCCGGCGCCAGGCGCGCCATGGCCAGGTCGAGCAACTGCACATGGTCACGCTGCACGTCGAAGATGCCTTCCATGCGCTTGGAGTTGGAGAAGGTCGGCGGGTCGATGAAGATCATGTCGAATTCATCGCGGCTCGCTTCCAGCCACGCCATCACGTCACCCTGTTCCAGGCGGTTCTTGTCGGAAAAACCGTTGAGGGAGAAGTTGCGACGCGCCCAGTCCAGGTAGGTCTTGGACAGGTCGACGCTGGTGGTGCTGCGCGCACCGCCCTTGGCGGCATGCACACTCGCGGTGGCGGTGTAGCAATACAAGTTGAGGAAACGCTTGCCCGCCGCTTCCTTCTGGATGCGCATGCGCATCGGGCGGTGGTCGAGGAACAGGCCGGTGTCCAGGTAATCGGTAAGGTTGACCAGCAACTTCACGCCGCCTTCACTGACCTCGGTGAATTTACCTTGGGCACTCTGACGCTCGTATTGCTTGGTGCCGCTCTGACGCTCACGACGCTTGACCACCACACGGCTCTTGTCGACGTTCAGTGCCTGGGGAATGGCCGCCAGGGCATCGAACATGCGGGCCGAGGCTTTTTCCGGGTCGATGGATTTAGGCGCGGCGTACTCCTGCACGTGCACCCAATCGTGGTACAGGTCGATCGCCATGGAGTACTCAGGCATGTCGGCGTCATACACACGGTAGCAATCCACCCCTTCGCGCTTGGCCCATTTGCCCAACAGCTTGAGGTTCTTCTGCAGGCGGTTGGCAAACATCTGCCCGCCTTCGCTCAAGCGCGCCTGTTCCACCACAGGGGCCGGGGCGGGTTTGATCGGGTTACCGTTCTTGTTGTACTGACGCTCTGCCGGCTCGCTCGGGGCCTGGTCGTAAGCCGCTTGCTCACGTTCGGCCTGGCGCTGCTCAGGGGTGCGGCGCTCGCCAGTGACGAACTGATCCGGGTTGACCTTGATCAGCAGCAACTTGCACGGCAATGCGCCGTTCCAGAACGAATACTGTTTGTGGCTACGGATGCCCATGCGCTTGCCCAGGTCCGGCGCGCCGGTGAACACTGCGGTTTCCCAGCCCATACAGGCTTGGCGCAAGCGTTCGCCGAGGTTCTGATAGAGATACAACAGGCTGGCTTCGTCACCCAGGCGCTCACCGTAGGGTGGGTTGCAGATCACCAAACCTTTCTGATTCTGATCCGGGCGCGGCTCGAACGTGCCCACTTCGCCCTGGTACACCTTGATCCAGTGGCTCAGGCCGGCGCGTTCGATGTTGTTGCGTGCGGGCTGGATCAGGCGCGGGTCGGCTTCGTAGCCACGTACCCACAACGGCGGCTTGTTCATGCCGATGGCGGCACGCTCAGTGGCTTCTGCGTGCAGTTTTTTCCACAGCGCCGGGACGTGGCCCAGCCAGGTGGTGAAACCCCAGAGTTCACGGTTGAGGTTGGGGGCCATGTCGGCGGCGATCATCGCGCCCTCGACCAGGAAGGTACCCACACCGCACATCGGGTCTGTGAGTGCGCCGCCTTCGGCTGCAATACGCGGCCAGCCGGCGCGGATCAGGATCGCCGCCGCCAGGTTTTCCTTCAGGGGTGCCGCGCCCTGCTGCAGGCGGTAGCCGCGCTGGTGCAGGCTGTGGCCGGAAAGGTCCAGGGACAGGATGGCTTCGCCACGGTCCAGGCGCAGGTGAATGCGCAGGTCAGGGTTGATCTTGTCGATGGACGGACGTTCGCCGGTCGGGGTGCGCAGTTTGTCGACGATCGCATCCTTGACCTTCAGCGCGCCGAAGTGGGTGTTGTCGATGCCCGAGCCATGGCCGCTGAACTCCACCGCGAGGGTACCGTCGGGGACCATGTGGTCAGCCCATTCGATGTCCAGCACGCCGTGGTAAAGATCCTCGGCGTCCTTCATCGGGAAGCGCTTGAGCACCAGCAACACACGGTTGGCCAGGCGCGACCAGAGGCACAAGCGGTAGGCGGTTTCCATGTCGGCCATGCCGCGCACGGCCGAGGTGTGCTCGCGGGCTTCCTCAAGGCCAAGCCCGACGGCTTCCTCGATCAGCAGGCCTTCGAGGCCCTTGGGGCAGGTGAGGAAGAGTTCAAAACGGTCCGACATGGGGCATTCCAGGCTTTTCAGCAATAAGTGAACAGGCGACGCATCGCCGGTTCGGTTTTCAATCAAGCACTTTTCTCGAAGAGTGCTCGCGTGGCACGAATGTGCCGTTCCACCCCGTCTGGCGGGCTCTTGAGCCTTTATGGGCGAGGCAGAAGAAGAATGTTGCGCAACAAAAAGAAATATTCCGACCCTTCGTCGAATAATAACCGACTGCAACAGGCGGGCATTCTCACTAAGGAATTAAACCTTTCCTCTTTGCAGGGCACATCATAGCTGGCTTTGCCCTATAAAAGGGGCGAATAACCAGCCCAGCTTATGGCTATAGCATCGTTATCGTTACGTGCTTATGACAAAACGATCATTGAATACATGTGACCTATTGGTTAGAACTCAACACAGGTTGGCGCCGTAACGGTGCCAACACATTGGCTCGCCACGCCGGCAGCGAGCCCACCAACGGCAGAAAAACTCTGCCCGGCCTTGGACAAGGCCGAAGGATATCTAGACAGTCAACAAGTGAGGGAAACACCCTATGAGAAGACTTAAGCGTGATCCGTTGGAAAGAGCATTTTTACGCGGATATCAATATGGCGTTCATGGAAAATCCCGTGAGCTTTGCCCATTTACTCTACCGTCGGTACGCCAAGCCTGGATCAACGGCTGGCGAGAAGGACGCGGCGACAACTGGGACGGTATGACTGGCACTGCGGGCATCCACAGACTCAACGAACTTCACGCCGTCGGCTAATCAGGGGATTTAATTGCGACACACACATCTTTGAATCTGTAACGACTTAACCACGCGCGCCCCATCCGGGCGGCGGGCTTCGGCCCAGGGGCTCCTTCATGGAGCCCTTTTTATTGCCTGCTCAGCGCAAGGCAGCGATGGCATCCACCGACTGGCGAATCAATGCCGGGCCTTTGTAGATGAAGCCGGAGTACAACTGCACCAGGCTGGCGCCGGCCGCGATCTTCTCAGCCGCATGCTTGCCTTCGGTGATACCGCCCACCGCGATGATCGGCAAACGCCCAGCCAACTCGGCCGCCAGCACCTTGACGATATGGGTGCTCTTGTCACGCACCGGTGCGCCCGACAGGCCGCCCGCCTCGTCACCATGAGCCAGGCCTTCGACGCCCACGCGGCTGAGGGTGGTGTTGGTCGCAATCACCGCATCCATCCCTGAATCCACCAGGGCCTGGGCCACCAGTACGGTTTCTTCATCGCTCATGTCCGGCGCTATCTTGATAGCCAGCGGCACACGCTTGCCATGACGCACGGCCAAGTCTTCCTGGCGCTGGCGCAAGGCTTCGAGCAGTTGCTTGAGGGAATCACCAAATTGCAGGCTGCGCAGGCCCGGGGTGTTGGGCGAGCTGACGTTGACGGTGACATAGCTGGCGTGGGCATAGACCTTGTCCAGGCAAATCAGGTAGTCATCCACCGCACGCTCCACCGGCGTGTCAAAGTTCTTGCCAATGTTGATACCCAGGATGCCGGTGTACTTCGCCGCCTGAACCCGCGACAGCAGATGGTCGACCCCGAGGTTGTTGAAGCCCATGCGATTGATGATCGCCTCCGCTTCCGGCAGGCGGAAAATGCGCGGCTTGGGGTTGCCCGGTTGCGGCCGCGGCGTTACGGTGCCGATTTCGACAAAGCCGAAACCCAACTGCGCAAACCCGTCGATGGCCGCGCCGTTCTTGTCCAGGCCGGCTGCCAGCCCGACCGGGTTGGGGAAGTTCAACCCCATCACCGACACCGGCACTTTCGCCGGTGCCTTGCATACCAGGCCATTGAGCCCCAGGCGGCCACCGGCACCGATCAGGTCCAGGGACAGATCGTGGGAGGTTTCCGGGGAGAGTTTGAACAACAGCTGGCGGGCCAGAGTATACATGGGCGGGCTAGACTCGGATGGCGGCAAAAGGTGGCGGTGATTATAGCCGGGGTGGTGGCCTGCATGCGAGGCGTGCCACCTGATCTCATTGACGTTGCGCCGTCAACGCCTCATAACGCACCCAGATCCTTTCGGCGTAGCGCAGACGCAATGCCTCACGCTGTGGCCCGGGCCCCGGCCCCACGTTGTAAGCCCCCACCGCCGTCCAGTTGTAGCCAAAACGCTGGATGAACTCGGCAAGAATCGAGGCGCCTACTTCCACCGACAGGCAAGGCTCGCTCAACAGCCGTTCTTCGGTAATGCCCTGCTTGAGCAAGCGCGGCAAGTGGATGCTGTTGATTTGCATCAAGCCGATATCCCGCGTGCCATTGCGGTTGGTGTAGTTCATCGCTTGCGCCCGGTAACCCGATTCGACCAAGGCGATAGCTTGCAGCAACTCCGGCTCAAGGTCGTAGCGGCTGGCCGCCTCTTCCCAGCAAAAGGCCCAGGCCTGGCTGCTGCCCATCAATACCCCGAGCACCAGGCCTTTGCCCCATGCCTTAACCCTGGACATTGCTGGCCTGACCACAGACGGCGCACACGTGTGCCACTGCCCTGGGTTGATCACCTGTGCGCACCGGGCAGGTAAAGCGATAGCCCTTGCCATAAATCGTCTTGATAAAGCCTTTGTCGGCCCTCAAGTGCTTGCGCAGGGAATAAATACACCGCGTGAGTGACTCTTCGGCCACTTCGCCCCGAGGCCAGGCCAGTTCCAGCAAACGGTCCTTGGTCATCAGCGCGCCACCGGAGGCCAGCAGCAACCGCAGCACGTGCCCCTCCTTGGGAGGCAACTGAATATCCGCCTCCACGCCCGTCAACCGGCCGTCGCCATGCAAGGTCCAACGCGCGAAAACCAGGGACGTCGTCGTTTCATCCGTCACGACGGCCATACGCACCTCTGTAGTCGACTACTGACATTAAAATCCTTATTGTGTGACCAGCTCATCTGCCATTGGCACGACTATAAAAAACCGGCTCGAAGACCCGCGTTAGGAAAAAACCCATTCATTCGCCTTTTTTTGGCCACTGCCGGTCAGACAATTCGCTAACGCACCCTTACCGCGGCAACCACTCCTGAAACGTCTCCTGCAATTCAACCCCTAGCCGATCCTCCAACTGCACCAACTCTCCCACTGCCATCAGTTGTCCATTGACCCGCACCTCCACGCAGCGGGTGACGCCTGGGTCCAAGGGCAGCACCTTCCCCGGTGCGAATGCGGCCAAACGCTTGCGGCTGATCAGTTGCTCCTGCAGCAATATTTCCAGGTGCATGGACAAACGCCTTTTTCAGGGGGAAAACTCAGGGTCCGCTCCCAGGAACGCACGTCGCACACGCTCGTGTTGCGCGGCGCTCAACTGAGGTGGGCCGATCCAGGGCAGTACGTCGCCATCTACGCCAGCCTGCCCTGGCGAGGCCTCATCCAGCGGCTGGGCGACATCCAGCTCGGCCACCAGTTTTTCAATAACCTTCACTTGGGCGGGTGGGCCCTTGATCAACAGACTGTTGGTATCTGGATAGGCCATCAACACAAGGCGGCCATCGGCCAGTTGGTCCTTCTGCGCCTGGGATAGCCGAGCTTCGAGCATGGAGGCCATGCCCGGTACCTGGACCTTGTTGGCTCCAGCGCCCTGCAGGTGATCGTCCACGAGGACATTGATCACTTTCACCACGCCGAATACCGGGGCGCGCTCTGGCACCTTGCGAGGGGGTCGGTCCATCCGTTGGGCGAGATGCAACACCTGGTCGACATAACTGGAAGGGCCGGTTACATAGAACGTACGCTTGCCGTGTTCACGCAGTGGGTAACGCGGCTCATCCAGCCCCGCACGGCGCATGATGCCGCGCAGCCTACTGACGGAAATATGCCGCAGTACCACCGCCGAGCTTCTCGTGTCGTCGGCAGCGTAGAGCTGCAACACCTCGCCACAGGCCGTACGACTGCCCAGCAACAGCACGGCGCACAGCAGCGCGCTGTACAGCCAGCGGCAATTGAGGGTTGCGAGTAAATCAGCGTGCACCGTGGGTATGCCTGGTGGTCTGGCCTGAAGAAGCGGCCATACTGCGAGGCGCACGAGGATCAATCATGATGGAAAGTTGACGGCCAACTGCGACGTCCTGCCCATGGCATGTGCCTTGCTTTGCACTCTGGATCAGGCTCGCACCAACGGCGGCACGGGCCTACGGACAAAGGCGTCGTTCCCCTGCAATGGCCTATACGCCAACCAGGGAAACGGCGCTTTTTTTTCAGAAAAAGGCAGGTATTGATGAACGATCCACTGGCTTGGGTAAACGGCAGCGATGCCCCGGAAAAGAGCAGCCTGGACCTTGGGTTCATGGCCCTGACCGATTGCGCCTCGCTGGTGGTCGCCGCCACCCAGGGCTTCGCCCAACCCTACGGCCTCACACTCAACCTCAAGCGCCAGGCGTCCTGGGCCAACCTGCGCGACAAGCTGGTCACCGGTGAATTGGACGCCGCCCACAGTCTCTACGGGCTGATCTATGCCGTACACCTGGGCATCGGCGGCGTCGCCCCCAGCCCCATGGCGGTGCTGATGGGGCTGAACCAGAATGGCCAGGGCATCAACCTCTCCCATGGCCTGCAACAGCAAGGGGTGATCACTCCTGAAGCATTGAAACGCCACGTGCACCAAAGCCGGACAAAACTCACCTTCGCCCAGACGTTTCCCACCGGCACCCACGCCATGTGGTTGTATTACTGGCTGGCGAGCCAAGGCATTCATCCCTTGCAGGATGTGAACAGCGTAGTAGTGCCGCCGCCACAAATGGTGGCGCACCTGCAAGCCGGACGCATCGATGGCCTTTGCGTGGGTGAACCCTGGTGCGCCAGCGCAGTGCAACAGAACCAGGGCTTCACCCTGGCGACCAGCCAGGCGATCTGGCCGGACCACCCGGAAAAAGTCCTGGGCTGCACCCAAGCCTTCGTTGACGCGTACCCCAATACCGCACGCGTGCTGGTCATGGCGATCCTCGAGGCCAGCCGGTTTATCGAGCAGAGCCGTGAAAACCGCCGCTCTACCGCCCAGTTGCTCAGTGCCCCTGAATACCTCGATGCGCCTGTGGCTTGCATCGAACCACGCCTGCTGGGGCACTATGACGACGGCCTGGGCAACCAGTGGCAGGATCCCCATGCGCTGCGCTTTTTCGCCGACGGCGAGGTGAACCTGCCCTACCTCAGCGATGGCATGTGGTTCATGACCCAGTTCCGGCGCTGGGGCTTGCTGCGTGAAGACCCGGACTACCTGGGCGTCGCCCGGCAGGTGCAGCAACTGGCGCTGTACCGCCAGGCGGCTGAGGCGCTGGGCATTGCCGAAGGCAACTCGGACATGCGCCGTAGCCAGTTGCTCGACGGCAAGACCTGGGACGGCAGCGACCCCGCCGGCTATGCGCGCAGCTTCCACCTCCACGCCTTGGCCGATAACGCCAACCGCCAAGCGCTGCGCTGACAGGAGCCCGACGATGCTGCGAATCCTGTTGATCAACGACACCCCGCGCAAGGTCGGGCGCCTCAAGGCCGCATTGACCGAGGCCGGCTTTGAGGTGATCGATGAGTCCGGCTTGACCATTGACCTGCCCGCACGCGTCGAAACAGTGCGCCCGGATGTGATCCTGATCGATACCGAGTCACCCGGGCGCGATGTGATGGAGCAAGTGGTGCTGGTCAGCCGCGATCAGCCCCGGCCCATCGTGATGTTTACCGATGAGCACGACCCTAATGTGATGCGCCAGGCCATCAAGTCCGGCGTCAGTGCCTATATCGTTGAAGGCATTCAGGCCCAGCGCCTGCAACCGATCCTCGATGTGGCCATGGCGCGCTTCGAAAGTGACCAGGCCCTGCGCGCCCAGCTTCATGCCCGCGACCAGCAACTGGCCGAACGCAAGCGCATCGAATTGGCCAAGGGCCTGTTGATGAAGATGAAGAGCTGTAACGAAGAAGAGGCCTACACCCTGATGCGCCGCCAGGCCATGAGCCGTCAACAGAAACTGATCCAGGTGGCAGAGCAGATTATTGCCATGAGCGAGTTGCTCGGCTGATGTGGCTCAGCTCTTGCTAAAGAATTATCACAGGTAGCCAACGGCGGTTGCCCCTCCACGACAAAGACGTCGCCCACCCGGTTTGCCCTCGCGAACCCGGTGGCGGCGTTTTTTCGTTTCTAGACCCCCAACCGTTGAGGTGCGTGATGAAATCAAGCTTCTGGAAATCCGGGCACACCCCGACCCTGTTTGCCGCGTTCCTGTATTTCGACCTGAGCTTCATGGTCTGGTACCTGTTGGGCCCCCTGGCGGTGCAGATTGCCGCTGACTTGCACCTGACCACCCAACAACGTGGCCTGGTGGTGGCCACACCGATCCTGGCGGGCGCGGTGCTGCGCTTCTTGATGGGGATGCTGGCCGACAAGCTGTCGCCCAAGACCGCCGGGCTGATTGGCCAGGTGATTGTGATCGTGGCGCTGTTCTGCGCCTGGAAACTGGGGATCCACAGTTACGAACAAGCGCTGCTGCTGGGCATGTTCCTGGGCATGGCCGGCGCGTCCTTCGCGGTCGCCCTGCCCTTGGCGTCGCAGTGGTATCCGGCGGAGCATCAGGGCAAGGCCATGGGCATCGCCGGCGCCGGCAACTCCGGTACCGTGTTTGCCGCGCTGCTGGCGCCCGTGCTGGCGGCCGCGTTTGGTTGGAGCAACGTGTTCGGTTTTGCGCTGATCCCACTGGTGCTGACCCTGATCGTGTTCGCCTGGCTGGCGCGCAATGCCCCTCAGCGGCCAAAAGCCAAAGCCATGGCCGACTACTTCAAGGCCCTGGGCGACCGTGACAGCTGGTGGTTCATGTTCTTCTACAGCGTGACCTTCGGCGGGTTTATCGGCCTGGCCAGCGCCCTGCCCGGCTACTTCAACGACCAGTACGGCCTGAGCCCGGTGACCGCCGGCTACTACACCGCCGCCTGTGTGTTCGGCGGCAGCCTGATGCGCCCCTTGGGCGGCGCCTTGGCAGACCGGTTCGGCGGGATCAAGACTCTGCTCGGCATGTACAGCGTGGCGGTGATCTGCATTGCGGCAGTGGGGTTCAACCTGCCCAGTTCCTACGCGGCGCTGGCGCTTTTCGTCTGCACCATGCTCGGCCTGGGCGCCGGGAATGGCGCGGTATTCCAACTGGTGCCGCAGCGTTTTCGCAGTGAGATCGGCGTCATGACCGGGCTGATCGGCATGGCCGGTGGCATTGGTGGCTTCGCCCTCGCGGCGGGCATGGGCGCTATCAAGCAGAGCACCGGCAGCTATCAACTGGCCCTGTGGTTGTTCGCCAGCCTCGGTGTGCTGGCGTGGTTCGGCCTGCATGGGGTGAAACGGCGCTGGAGAACCACCTGGGGTTCGGCCGCCGTGACCGCCGCCCGCGTCTGATGAGCCTACGACTGAGCGTCGCCCAGGCCAGTGCCATCGGCCCGCGCAGCGAAAACCAGGATGCGCTGCGGGTGGTCACACCGATGGCGGAACTGGCCGCGAGCAAAGGCTACCTGTGCGCACTGGCCGATGGCGTCAGCCAGTGCGCCGACGGTGGCCTGGCCGCACGCTCGACCTTGCAGGCCCTGGCCCTGGACTACTACGCCACGCCACAGACCTGGAGCGTGGCCCAGGCGCTGGAGCGTCTGTTACTGGCGCAGAATCGCTGGTTGCAAGCCAACGGCGGCGGGCAACCGTTGCTCACCACCCTGAGCGCCCTGGTGTTTCGCGGCCAACGTTTCACCCTGGCCCATGTCGGTGATTGCCGGGCGTATCGTTGGCTTGACGGCGAGTTGCAACGCATCAGCGAAGACCATGTGTGGGGACAGCCGGGGATGCAGCATGTGCTCAAGCGCGCCCTCGGCCTGGATCAGCACCTGGTGCTGGACTTCCTCGATGGTCCATTGCGCGAGGGCGAAAGTTTCCTGCTGCTCAGCGATGGGGTGTGGGCCACGCTGGGCGATCACAGCATCGGCGCGATACTGCGCGAACAAAGCGACCTCGATCTGGCCGTCAACACACTGGTCAACGCCGCCCACCTGGCGGGTAGCCAAGACAACGCCAGCGCCTTGCTGGTGCGCATCGATCAACTCGGCGCCGCCACCCTCGGCGACGCTCTGGTGCAGTTGCAGCAATGGCCACTGCCGCCACCGCTGAAAGTCGGGCAAACCTTTGAAGGCTGGCAGGTGCAAAGCGTGCTGGCGCAGAGTCGGCAGTCGTTGTTGTACCGCGTGCACGACGCCCAGGGGCAACCCTGGCTGCTCAAGACCTTACCGTTACGTTGCGACGATACCGATGCGGCCCAGGCCTTGTTATCAGAAGAGTGGTTTCTGCGCCGGGTCGCCGGCCGTGCTTTTCCCGAAGTGCATGCCGCCAGTGGCCGTCAGCATTTGTACTACGTGATGCGCGAATACGCCGGGCAAACCCTGGCCCAACTGTTCCAACAACAGGGCCCGCTGCCATTGGCACAATGGCAGTCGATTGCCGAACGCTTGCTGCGCGCCGTGGGCCTGCTGCATCGCCGGCAGATCCTGCACCGCGACATCAAGCCGGAAAACCTGCTGCTGGGAGAAGATGGCGAACTGCGGGTGCTGGACTTCGGCCTGGCCTATTGCCCTGGGCTTTCCGAGGACCGTGCCCACCTGCTGCCCGGTACCCCGAGCTTTATCGCGCCCGAGGCGTTCGCTGGCGAGCAGCCTACGGCGCAACAGGATTTGTATAGCGTCGGCGTGACCTTGTATTACCTGCTGACCGGGCATTACCCCTACGGTGAAATCGAGGCCTTCCAACGGCCCAGATTTAACCAGCCCGTCAGCGCCAGCCGTTATCGCCCCGACTTGCCGGAGTGGTTACCACACAGCCTGGAACGGGCGGTGACCGCTGCCCCGGCCCAACGTTATGAAACCGCCGAAGAATGGCTGTTGGTGCTGGAGCAGGCCGACCGCCGCGAATTGAGCCTACGCCCACGGCCCTTGCTCGAACGCGAACCCTTGAAGGTCTGGCAAACCCTGGCGGTGGCTTCAATGCTGCTCAATCTGGTGCTGTTGTACTGGCTGCTGCACCACTAACGGGCAGAATCCGCCGGTTCTGCGTGTAAACGCCCAGTAAAACTGGGGCTATAGGGACTTGGCACAGCTGCTGCATTAGCTTTCCCAACACCCCACATATAGCCGCTCCTTCAACGACGAAGGGCCGAGCTTCCCGAGAGAACGGGACCAGGACAAAGGCGTCCTCGCTAGCTGACTAGCGGGGACGCCTTTTTTGTTTGCGCACGATTTGTCGAGCCATTGCGGAGAACGACATGAAAAAACTCAAACTGGTGATGATCGGCAACGGTATGGCCGGGGTTCGCACCCTGGAAGAACTGCTCAAGCTGAGCAACGAGCTGTACGACATCACCGTGTTCGGCGCCGAGCCTCACACCAACTACAACCGCATCCTGCTGTCGCCGGTACTGGCCGGTGAGCAAACCTTCGAAGAGATCGTGCTCAACGACCTGGATTGGTACCTGAACAATAACGTCAAACTGCTGCTCAACCGCAAAGTGGTGCAGATCGACCGGGTCAAGCGCAAAGTCATCGCCGAAGACGGCACCGAGGCCGAATATGACCGCCTGCTGATCGCCACCGGTTCCACGCCGTTTATCCTGCCGATTCCCGGCAATACCCTGCAGGGCGTAATTGGCTACCGCGACATCGCCGACA
Source organism: Pseudomonas sp. AL10 (assembly GCF_029960685.1). Classification (NCBI taxonomy): domain Bacteria; kingdom Pseudomonadati; phylum Pseudomonadota; class Gammaproteobacteria; order Pseudomonadales; family Pseudomonadaceae; genus Pseudomonas; species Pseudomonas sp. AL10. Next base: position 87,267 of record NZ_JASBQZ010000003.1, on the reverse strand, counting down.
CCCAAGCGATGATCGACACCGCCAAGACTCACAAGCATGCAGTGGTGATCGGCGGCGGCCTGCTCGGCCTGGAAGCGGCCAACGGCCTGATGCTGCGCGGCATGCACGTGACGGTGGTGCACATCGGTGAATGGCTGCTGGAGCGGCAACTGGACAAGACCAGCGGCCAGCTACTGCAAACCGAACTGGAAAGTCGCGGCCTGGTGTTCCGCCTGTGCGAGCAGACCCAGGCCCTGCACGATGCCGGCAATGGCCGCGTCGGCTCGGTGCAGTTCAAAAATGGCGACATCATCCCCGCCGACCTGGTGGTGATGGCTGCCGGCATCCGCCCCAACACCGAACTCGCGGAAAAGTCGGGCATCCCCTGCAACCGTGGGATTCTGGTCAACGACACCATGCAAACCTACGATCCGCGCATCTACGCCATCGGTGAATGCGCCAGCCATCGCGGCATCGCCTATGGCTTGGTGGCGCCGTTGTTCGAACAGGCCAAGGTCTGCGCCAACCACCTGGCCCAACTGGGGTTTGCCACTTACAAGGGCTCGGTGACCTCGACAAAACTTAAAGTCACCGGCATCGACCTGTTCTCCGCTGGCGACTTCATGGGCGGCGAAGGCACCGAGACCATCACCCTCTCCGACCCGATTGGTGGCGTGTACAAAAAGCTGGTGATCAAGGACGACATTCTGGTCGGCGCCTGCCTGTACGGCGATACCGCCGATGGCGGCTGGTATTTCCGCCAGATCCGTGAGAATCACGCCATCGGTGAAATCCGCGATCACCTGATGTTCGGTGAAAATGCACTCGGCGATGTCGGCCACCAAGGCCAGGACAAAGCCATGAGCATGGCCGACAGCGCCGAAGTCTGCGGCTGCAACGGCGTGTGCAAGGGCACCATCGTCAAGGCGATCCAGGAACAAGGGTTGTTCAGTGTCGATGAGGTGAAAAAACACACCAAGGCCGCCAGTTCCTGCGGTTCCTGTGCCGGGCTGGTTGAGCAGATCCTGATCAACACCGTGGGCGGCGCCGCCGACGTCAAGCCCAAAAGTGAAAAAGCCATCTGCGGCTGCAGCGACCTCAACCACGGGCAGATCCGCCAGGCCATTCGCGAGCAGCACCTGCTGACCATCGACAGCACCATGCGCTACTTGAACTGGCGCACCCCCAATGGCTGCGCCACCTGCCGCCCGGCGCTCAACTATTACCTGATCTCCACCTGGCCCGGCGAAGCCAAGGACGACCCGCAATCACGGCTGATCAACGAACGGGCCCACGCCAATATTCAAAAAGACGGCACCTATTCTGTGGTGCCACGGATGTGGGGCGGTGTGACCAACCCTTCGGAGCTGCGCCGCATCGCCGATGTGGCCGACAAGTACAACGTGCCGATGGTCAAGGTCACCGGTGGCCAGCGCATTGACTTGCTCGGTATCAAGAAGCAGGACTTGCCAGGTGTGTGGAAGGATCTGGATATGCCGTCCGGGCACGCCTATGGCAAATCCATCCGCACCGTCAAAACCTGTGTGGGCAGCGAGTTCTGCCGGTTTGGTACGCAGAACTCCACACAACTGGGCATCGAGCTGGAGCATGACCTGTTCAATATGTGGTCGCCCCATAAGGTCAAGTTGGCGGTCTCCGGTTGCCCACGCAACTGCTCGGAAGCGGGCATCAAGGATGTGGGCATTATCGGCGTCGACTCGGGCTGGGAGATGTACATCGGCGGCAACGGCGGGATCAAGACCGAAGTCGCGGAGTTCTTCGTCAAGGTGAAAACCGCGGAGGAAGTACGCGAATACAACGGCGCGTTCCTGCAGTTGTACCGCGAAGAAGCCTTCTATCTGGAGCGCACCGTGCACTACCTGCAGCGGGTGGGCATGGAGCATATCAAGAAGTCTGTATTGGAAGACCCAGCGCGCCGCCAGGCCCTCAATGAGCGTTTGCAGTTCTCGTTGTCATTCGAGCAGGACCCGTGGAAGGAACGCCTGGAACAGCCGCTGCTGAAAAAGGAATTCGACGTGATCCCTGTCAAACAACTGGAGGTCTCGCTATGAACTGGCTGGATATCTGCGCCCTCGATGAAATCAACGCCCTGGGCTCGCGCATCATCAGCGGGCCGAAAGGTGACATCGCGATTTTTCGCACCAGTGACGACGAAGTCTTTGCCCTCGACGACCGCTGCCCGCACAAGGGCGGGCCGCTGTCCCAAGGTTTGATCTATGGCAAGCGCGTGGCCTGCCCATTGCACAATTGGCAGATCGACCTTGAGTCCGGCCAAGCCCAGGCCCCGGATATCGGCTGTGCCCACCATCACCAGGCCCGGGTGGAAAACGGCCGGGTGATGCTGGCCCTGCGGGACGCGGGTTGATGAACCGCCAGACCACCGCGTCCACCTGCTGTTATTGCGGGGTGGGTTGCGGCGTGCTGATCGAGCATGACGGCGAACAGATCCTGGGGGTGCAAGGCGACCCCAGCCATCCGGCCAACTTCGGCAAGTTGTGCAGCAAAGGCGCCAGCCTGCACTTGACCGGCGACTTGAGCGCCCGCGCGCTCTACCCGCAATTACGCTTGGGCAAAGACCTGGCACGCACCCGCACCGACTGGGACACCGCCCTGGACCACGCGGCCAACGTGTTCGCCGATACCATTGCCGAACACGGGCCCGACAGTGTGGCGTTCTATATCTCCGGGCAACTGCTGACCGAGGACTACTACAGCTTCAACAAGTTGGCCCGTGCGTTGGTGGGCACCAACAATATCGACAGCAACTCCCGGCTGTGCATGTCGTCGGCAGTGGTCGGCTACAAGCGCAGCCTGGGCGCCGATGCACCGCCGTGCAGTTATGAAGACTTGGAAAACAGCGACTGCGTGATGATCGTCGGCAGCAATATGGCCTACGCCCATCCGGTATTGTTCCGGCGCCTGGAGCAAGCCAAGGCGCAACGCCCGCACATGAAAGTGCTGGTGATTGACCCTCGGCGTACTGACACCTGCGATTTGGCCGACCTGCACTTGGCGATCTTGCCAGGAACGGATGTGGCGTTGTTCCACGGGATCTTGCATCTGTTGCTGTGGGAAGACTGGGTGGACCGCGCGTTTATCCAGGCCCACACCGACGGCTTGGCCGAACTCAAGCGCCTGGTGCATGACTACACGCCGCAGATGGTCACGCAGCTGTGCGGTATCAGCGTCGAACAGTTACGCCTGTGTGCGCAGTGGGTCGGCACCTCCAGCAGCTTTTTGTCGCTGTGGTGCATGGGGCTTAACCAGTCCACCGCCGGCAGCGCCAAAAACAGCGCGTTGATCAACCTGCATTTAGCCACGGGGACCATTGGCCGCCCGGGTTGTGGGCCGTTTTCCCTGACCGGCCAACCGAACGCCATGGGCGGGCGCGAAACCGGCAGCCTGTCCAACTTGCTGCCGGGCCACCGCGACGCGGCCAACCCTGAACACCGCGCTGAAGTGGCGGCCTATTGGGGCGTGGAACAACTGCCGGCGACCACCGGCCTTACCGCCATCGAACTGTTTGAACAGATGCAGGCTGGCAAGATCAAGGCACTGTGGATCGCCTGTACCAACCCTGCCCAATCCCTGCCCGACCAGAACGCAGTGCGCGCCGCCTTGGCCGCGTGCCCGTTCGTGGTGTTGCAGGAAGCGTTTCGTACCACCGAAACCGCCGCCTATGCCGACCTGCTACTGCCCGCCGCCAGTTGGGGTGAAAAAGACGGCACGGTGACCAACTCCGAGCGGCGTATTTCCCACGTGCGCCGCGCCATCAACCCACCGGGTGAAGCACGCGCGGATTGGGCGATCACGGTGGATTTCGCCCAGCGCCTGGAGCGCCGTCTGCGTCCGGGGTTGCCGAGCCTGTTCGCCTTTGAACAAGCGGCGCAGCTGTTTGATGAATTCAAGCCACTGACCCAAGGCCGTGACCTGGATATGTCCGGCATCAGCCATGCCCTGCTCGACCGGATCGGCCCGCAGCAGTGGCCCTTTCCCGAGGGTGCCCAGGCGGGTACTTCGCGCCTGTACACCGACGGCATTTTCCCTACTGACACTGGGCGGGCGCGCTTTGTCGCCGAGCCTTATCGCGCCGCTAAAGAACAACGCGATGCGCGATTCCCGTTGACCCTGATCACCGGCCGCCTGCGTGATCAATGGCACGGCATGAGCCGCACCGGCACCGCCGCCCAGTTGTTCGGGCACGTCAGTGAGGCGCTGTTGAGCCTGCATCCGGATGAGCTGCGCCGCCACCGCTTCAAAGAGGGTGACCTGGTCAGCCTGAAAAGCCGTCGCGGCAGTGTGATCGTCGCCGTTTGCAGCGATGACAGCGTGCGCCCCGGCCAAGCGTTTCTGCCCATGCACTGGGGCGACCGCTTTCTCAAGGGCGGCGTTAATACCCTCACTCAACCGGCGTTCGACCCTTTGTCCAAGCAGCCGGAGCTCAAGCACAGCGGCGTGCGCCTGGAAGCAGTGCAACTGCCATGGCAGCTGTTTGCGCTGATCGAAGGCGATGTGCAGCAGCACTTCGAAGCGTTGCGCCCACTGTGTGAAACCTTTGCCTACGTCAGCCTGAGCCTGGCTGGCCGTGAACGCCCCGCGCTGCTGGTGCGCGCCGCGCATACCGAGGCGCCCGACCTGCAACTGTTGACCCGCATCGACCACCTGCTGGGCCTCAACGACGGCCCGGTAATGGCCTATGACGACCCGCGCCGCTCAATCGGCAAGCGCGTGAAAATCGAGAAAGGCCGCATTACCGCCCTGCGCCTGGCCGGCGAAACCCTGGCCCGTCACTGGCTGCAAAGCCTGTGGCTGGAAGGCCGGGCCGACGAGCAACTGCGGCGCTGGTTACTGGCGCCCTTGAGCGCGCCACCGGGCGGTACCACGGCCAGCAACAAGATTATGTGCAACTGCAAGAACGTCAGCGAAAACGCCGTGTGTGCCGGTATCGGCAGCGGCCTGGACCTGGATGGCCTCAAACAGGCACTGGGCTGCGGCACCCAATGCGGCTCCTGCGTGCCGGAAATCAAACGTCTTTTGGCCAGCAACCCGCAGCCAATCGCCATCAGTGTGTAAGGGGAACAACATGAGCGCAAAAGTATGGCTGGTAGGCGCAGGGCCGGGTGATCCGGAGTTGCTGACCCTCAAGGCGGTCCGGGCTCTGCAGGCAGCGCACGTCGTGCTGATTGATGACTTGGTCAACCCGGCAGTACTGGAACACTGCGCCAGCGCCCGGGTGATTACCGTCGGCAAGCGCGGCGGCTGCCGCTCTACCCCGCAGGAGTTTATTCACCGCCTGATGCTGCGTTATGCACGCCAGGGCAAGTGCGTGGTACGCCTTAAAGGCGGTGACCCATGTATTTTTGGCCGCGGTGGCGAAGAGGCAACCTGGCTGCGCGAGCGTGGTGTCGAGGTGGAATTGGTCAATGGCATCACCTCAGGGCTGGCCGGGGCGACCCAGTGTGACATCCCGTTGACCTTGCGCGGGGTGAGCCGTGGAGTGACCTTGGTCACCGCGCATACCCAGGATGACAGCAGCTTGAACTGGCGTGCGCTGGCGGAGGGTGGAACCACGCTGGTGGTGTATATGGGCGTGGCCAAGCTGGACGAAATCCGCGAACAGCTGCTCAACGGCGGCATGGCTGCGGATATGCCGGTGGCAATGATCGAAAACGCTTCATTGCCCCAACAACGCGAATGCCGCAGCTCGCTTGCGGCCATGCATGAAGCTGCAACAGCCTTTGCACTCAAAAGCCCGGCCATCCTGGTGATTGGCCAGGTTGCCGGCGCCGCACAGATGGCTAGCATCGCCGCTGCGGCAAGCGCCTGAGGCAAATCGCAGGCGAAAAAAAGCCCGGCCTGAGCCGGGCTTTTCTTTACTACTCAGTAATTACTGAGCGGTAGCTTCAACCGACGCTTCTACGCGACGGTTAACAGCGCGACCAGCTTCAGTTGCGTTGTCAGCAACTGGGCGGGATTCGCCGTAACCAACAGCAGTTACACGGCTAGGAGCAACGCCGTCTTTAACCAGGACTTGCTTAACAGCGTCAGCACGACGCTGGGACAGCTTCTGGTTGTAAGCGTCTGGACCTACGGAGTCAGTGTGACCAGCAACTTCTACGTTGGTAGCTGGGTACTGAGCCATGAAGTCGGCCAGGTTTTTAACGTCGCCGTAGCTGTTAGGCTTAACAACGGCCTTGTCGAAGTCGAACTTAACGTCCAGCTCAACACGAACAACCTGAGCAACCGGAGCTTCTGGCTCTGGAACTGGCTCTGGAGCTGGTGCTGGGGTAGGAGCTGGAGCTGCTGCGCCAGCGTTACCGCCGAAGTTCACGCCCAGGCCGACCAGTGCGGAGTAGTCCCACTTGCCGTTGTCCAGACCGTAGTCAGCTTCAACACCAGCACGAGCGTACAGGTTGTTGGTGAAGTAGTACTTCACGCCGGTACCGATGGTAGCGAAAGTGGTCTGATCGCGACCGGTGTGGCCGTCAGCGCGCACGTTGCCACGGCTCTGGTGGCCGAAACCGCCTTCAACGTATGGACGCAGGCTATCAACGCCAGCCTGACCGAAGTGGTACTGAGCAACGAGGCTGCCAGTGTCACCTTTGATCTTCTGGTTGCCAGTGCCGTCGTTCGAACGGGTGTGGTTGGTCTTGTCGTACGACAGATTCAACGACAGATCGTCGGTCAGGAAGTAACCAATGCGAGCGCCTGGGTTGAAGCCGTCTTCGATGTGCTTAACGCTATCGTTGTACTGCTTCTTGTAGAACAGCTCGCCTTCAACTGCGCCTTGGCCTTGTGCCAGAACGCCGAAAGAAGTAGCGGCAATAAGAGAACCAATGGCCAAGCCCAAGGTGTTTTTCAGTTTCATCCGTTAAATCCCCATCTGGTGATTGTAAAGCAGTCCCACAAACCGGGGGACAACTCGGCGACAAGTCTAACAGAACTTGCCTACACGTAAGAGATATTTGCTACGCACTAAGTTTCAGTCTCGCCCGCAAATTTCTCACGTAATTTATCAAGAGCACGCTTGTACCGCATTTTTGTAGCACTCAAACCCATATGCATGATGTCAGCGATTTCCTGAAATTCCAGCTCTGCGACAAATCGAAGCACCAGAATTTCGCGGTCAATCGGGTTCACATGCACCAACCAGCGATCAAGTCCGCCCTTTTCCTCGGGTGCCGGCGCCTTCTCTTCAGACGCCTCCTCAAGGGGGTCCAGACTCAAAGCGTCCATCAGGCGACGCTTTCGCCGTTCCTTCCGATACTGCGTGATGCACTCGTTGTACGTGATGCTGTACAGCCAGGTCTTGAACTTCGATTTGCCCTCGAAGTTCTTCAGGCCGTATAGCACCTTGAGCATCACTTCCTGACAGACATCATCCGCGTCTCTATCGTTCCCCAAATACCTTGAACAAACGTTGAACAGAGTGCGTTGATACCTGCGCATCAATTCTTCGTACGCGCGTGTTACGTGAAACAGCTCCGTGTGCGAGCGCGCGACCAACTCCTCATCAGAGAGCTCACGGGGGTCATAGCGCGTGGACAGCGTTTGGGCTTTATTCAAAACAAGTCGTGCCGACAGTCAGGTCAATGTCCGCTGCAACCCGGTCACCCGGGTTTGCGGCGGCGTACATTAGCAGGATTTGCCGGATTAGCGGCTACTGACCTGCTGCTCCAGGAGAATCCGGTTAGACAGCGACACCAGTTCCCCGTCATCGGTCAGCACGGTCGTCTTGACTGTGCCGATCTCCTCGATTTGCCCTTCGACCTCGCCCACACGCACCTGTTGCCCAACTTGATACAGCTCACGCACATAGATTCCCGCAAGAATCTGACCGGCAATTTCCCGGCTTCCCAACCCCATGGCCAGCGCAACTGCCAGACCAACGGTAATCAAAACAATCACAATCACGTGGTTGAGCAGGTCAGTTTTGACCTCCAACTGGCTGATCGCGACAGAAATACTGATGATGATCACCAGCCCCTGGGCGATTCGCCCCAGGCCCGCCGCGTAGTCCAAGCCCACGCCTTCGGCGGCCCCGCGCACCAGCCCGTTGGCCAATTGCGCGAGTAAAACCCCCACCAGCAGCACCAGCGCGCCGCCGAACACTTTCGGCAAATACAGTGCCAGCATGTCGAGCGTAGCTGAAACTCGCTCAAGTCCAAGGGACTGCGCCGCAGAAACCAGAAAAATAAGTAGAACGAACCAATAGACGATCTTGCCGATCAGGGTCGAAATCGGTACTTGCAACCCCGCGCGGCCAAGCAATTTGGTCAGGCCAGTGCCGGCCATCAGGCGATCGAGGCCCAGTTTGGCGAGCAATTTGGACAGCAGGGTATCGAGCAGCTTGGCGACGACAAAACCCAGCAATACCAGGACCAGGGCACCAAACAGGTTGGGAATGAAATTCGCCACCTTGGTCCACAATGCGGTCATCGCGGTGACCAGGCTCTGGGTCCAGAGATCAAGTTCCATATTCAATCAGCCTTATCAGCAGTGCTAGCAAGAGGTTTACGACGGGAAACCGGTGACACATGGGCCGAACCGTTGTTCAGGGCCATCATCAATGCCGGCACCCAACGCCCGAGCAGACCGAACAGGTCACCCGCCCCTACCTGACGGTTGGCGGTTTTCAGTACGCGGCCCAGGCAAGCATCGTCATCACGGTTGGATGGCGAAGCATTGAGCATGTCACGCAAAGACTGTTCGAACGGATCGTGCATAGAGACCTCTCGCAAGTGATTTAAAAGACGAGGGTAAAATTCATCGGGTCACATCGGCCCTTTCTTACGTTCAGGTCATATTCAGGTCAAACCCAGCGCAATCGTCGAAATAACCACCATTGCCCCAATGCCACAGACACCATCAACAGGCACGCAATCATGAATCCATAAGGGCTCTCGGAGAACGGAATGCCGCCCACATTTATACCGAGCAGACCGGTGAGAAAACTCATCGGCAAGAAGATCCCGGTGATGATCCCGAAGCGGTACATGGTGCGGTTCATGCGCAGGCTCAAACGCCGGTCTTCGGCCTCAAGCACAAGCCCCACGCGCTCTCTGGCCAATTCCAGCTCTTCCAGGTAACGGGTCAGACTGTTGTGCAATTCATTCCAATAGTCGGCATCGTCGTCGCAGAACCACGCCAATTTGATTCGCGTGAGCTGGGCAAAAATATCCCGCTGGGGAGCCAGGAAGCGCTTGAGTCCGGCGGCTCTTCGACGTATCTGCAGAACGCTGCCATGCTCCGGGGTATACCGTTCGTCGGCATCGAGTTTTTCTTCCTCGGAATCGACGATTTCAGACAAGCCAGCGACCAGATCCTGCACTTTATTGGTCAGGTACTGAGCCATATAAAGGATGAGCTCGGATGCCGTCTTGGGGCCTTTACCGTCTGCCAGTTGCACCAGCAACTCATCGGTGGCGCGCAAGGGGCGCAAACGCAACGAGATCACTCGGTTGGCAGCGGCGAAGATGCGCACCGACACCATGTCTTCGGGCTCGGCGCCTGGGTTGAGATTGATCCCGCGCAGGAACAGCAGCAATTCGGCGTCCGGCAGCGGCAACAGGCGTGGGCGAGTGTTCTCCTCCAGCAGCAGGTCACAGGCAAACTCGCTCAGGCCGCTGGATTTACGCAGCCAGGTCTGGGTTTGAGGATGGCTGCGATCCCAGTGCAGCCACAGGCTTTCCTGGGGCTGCAACTGCAGATCGTCGAGCTCAGTCCGGGCAATCGAACGCGCACCGCCTTTACCGTCCAGCACCAGGGCATGCACCAGCCCCCATTGCGCGTTTTCTTCTTCGAACATCCTCACCCCAATCGGTTACGGCAGTTTATTCAGGCATTTTCAGTGGGCTGGGCGACACGATCACCCCGTTGTTGTCGGCGTAAATGTACTCACCGGGGCGGAACGTCACGCCCCCGAATGTCACCGCCACGTTCAGGTCGCCAAGGCCGCGCTTGTCGGTTTTTTTCGGATGCGAGGCCAGGGCCTGCACGCCCAGGTCGGTCTGGGCAATGACGTCGACGTCACGGATACACCCGTAGATGACCAGCCCTTCCCAACCGTTTTTCGCGGCTTTCTCGGCAATCATGTCACCCAGCAGCGCGCAGCGCAGGGAACCGCCACCGTCGACCACCAGCACTTTACCAGCGCCCGGCAGGTCAGCCTGCGCCTTGACCAGGGAGTTATCCTCGAAGCATTTGAGGGTGACTATCTCGCCGCCAAAGGAGTCTCGGCCACCGAAGTTGCTGAACATCGGCTCCACTACCTGCACCAGCTCCGGGTAGGCGTCACACAGGTCGGGGGTCACGTAATGGTTCATCGAGAAACTCCTGTCATCAAAGAAGAGGTCGAACATCCACGGTGTACATCAAGAAAACGCCTCGCGACAGGCATTCTTTAAGTGCCTGCTCGTTGGCGGCGGCCATGATCAAACCCCGATCAGCGCAACGCAATACACGTTGCGCGACTGAATATGACCAGAACCGCGTGGCGCGTCATATCTTAGCCGCAACCCTTCAAGAGTGAAACGCCCCTGGCAGAGCGTTTCGTCAAACCGTTGCAGCCACCTCGGGTTGCGTGCCGAATAAAGGTGTCAGCGGGTCGTTCAACCAACGCTCGACCAAAGGCCACACTTGGGCCTGGGCGGCTTTGCTGACCAGCATCTGCACATGGCCGAAATCCTCGCTGAAACCTTGCTGACGCCCCAGGCACAGGTACTGGCGATGCTCGCTGCCCACTTGCTCGAAGAGCTTGCGGCAGGCCCAGTCTGGGTCTTGTCGGTCGCCCGCTGCGCTCACCGCCAACAGCGGCACATCGACCTGCGCCAAGCCTTTCCACCAGTCATGCTCGGCATCGCCAAACCGGCCGAACAGGCCGTTCCAACGCATCGCTTCGATCATCACGCCAGCCGGTTCGTCCTCGGGCCCACGCTTGAAGCGCGGGCCGGACAGGTGGCCAAGGCGCTTGAGAATAAAGCGCCCACCCCACTGCACCGGTGGGATTTTCAACGGCCAATGGGTACGACTGACCTGGCAGCCGAACAACGCCACCGATGCCACCGCAGATGCATCCAAGTGCTGCCCGCCCAAGGCCGCAGCCAAGGTGGTGGCGCCGAGGGAATGCCCGAGCCAGTGCGGAACCTGCCCGCTTTGCTCAGACACAAACGCCCCCACAGCCGGCAAATCGTAGCGTGCGTAATCGGCGACATGGTTTCTGGCGTAGTCGTGATTGCGCTTGGACAAGCCATGGCCGCGCATTTCCGGGATCCACACATCAAATCCGCGACGCGCCAGGTATGCCCCCAGGCCGATGCCCTTGGGCGAGTACCAGAAGCGCCGGTTGGAAAAGCTGCCATGCAATAAAATAATCGGCGTGCCCCGGTTTTCCGGGACATCGGCCAGGCCCAAACGGGTCACCGCCAACTCGACGGTGCCGTCCGGGCTGTTACCGGGTTTGAGCCGATAGACATCTTCACTCAGGTCGCCACGACGTTCAGCGCTGATCAGGGCGACAGGAAATAGATTGCTGCTGCTTTGCATAATGCTCTTGCACAAAAAAGGGCGGCGTCCGCAAGGATTCCCGCCCTGTACAGATAAGAATGCCGGTCACCCGCAACGAGTGACCGGCACTTTTGACCAGGCGATCTTAGGCGGACGCTTGGCCTTCAGCCAGGAAGAACCAGGTTTCCAGCACGGAATCGGGGTTCAGCGAAACGCTCTCGATTCCCTGTTCCATCAGCCATTTGGCCAGGTCAGGGTGGTCCGAAGGGCCTTGGCCGCAGATACCGATGTACTTGCCCGCCTTGTTACAGGCCTGGATGGCGTTGGCCAACAGCTTCTTGACCGCCGGGTTACGCTCGTCGAACAGGTGGGCGATGATCCCCGAGTCGCGGTCCAGGCCCAGGGTCAACTGGGTCAGGTCGTTGGAGCCGATGGAGAAACCGTCGAAGAACTCCAGGAACTCTTCAGCCAGGATGGCGTTGGACGGCAATTCGCACATCATGATCACGCGCAGGCCGTTCTCGCCACGGGTCAGGCCGTTTTCGGCCAGCAGGTCCACCACTTGGCTCGCTTCGCCCAGGGTGCGCACGAACGGCACCATGATCTCGACGTTGGTCAGGCCCATCTCGTTGCGCACGCGCTTGAGCGCACGGCATTCGAGCTCGAAGCAGTCACGGAAGGCTTCGCTGATGTAACGCGAGGCGCCGCGGAAGCCCAGCATCGGGTTTTCTTCCTCTGGCTCGTAGAGCTTGCCGCCGATCAGGTTCGCGTATTCATTGGACTTGAAGTCCGACAGGCGCACGATGACCTTTTTCGGGTAGAACGCCGCAGCCAGGGTGCTGATGCCTTCAACCAGTTTCTCGACGTAGAAACCTACCGGGTCGTTGTAGCCGGCGATGCGCTTGTCGACGCTTTCCTTGATGTCCAGCGGCAGACCGTCATAGTTCAGCAGTGCCTTGGGGTGCACGCCGATCATGCGGTTGATGATGAATTCCAGGCGGGCCAGGCCCACACCGGCATTCGGCAATTGCGCGAAATCAAAGGCGCGGTCCGGGTTGCCGACGTTCATCATGATCTTGAACGGCAGGTCGGGCATGGCGTCGATGGAGTTTTGCTTGATATCGAAGCCCAGCTCACCTTCGAAGATAAAGCCGGTATCGCCTTCGGCGCAGGACACGGTCACGCCCTGGCCATCCTTGAGCAGTTGGGTGGCGTTGCCGCAACCCACGACGGCCGGAATCCCCAGTTCACGGGCGATGATCGCCGCGTGGCAGGTACGCCCGCCACGGTTGGTGACGATGGCACTGGCGCGCTTCATCACCGGTTCCCAATCCGGGTCGGTCATGTCGGAAACCAGTACGTCACCTGGCTGGACCTTGTCCATCTCGGACACGTCCTTGATGATCCGCACCTTGCCTGCGCCAATGCGCTGGCCAATGGCACGGCCTTCCACCAGCACGGTGCCGGTTTCCTTGAGCAGGTAGCGTTCCATGACGTTGGCCGAGGTGCGGCTCTTCACGGTTTCCGGGCGCGCCTGCACGATGTACAGCTTGCCGTCGTCACCGTCCTTGGCCCACTCGATGTCCATCGGGCACTTGTAGTGCTTTTCGATGATCATCGCTTGTTTGGCCAACTCGCTGACTTCAGCGTCGGTGAGGCAGAAACGCGCGCGCTCGGCCTTGTCGACGTCAACGGTTTTAACCGAGCGACCGGCCTTGGCCTCGTCGCCGTAGATCATCTTGATGGCCTTGCTGCCCAGGTTACGGCGCAGGATGGCCGGGCGACCCGCTTCGAGGGTGCCCTTGTGTACGTAGAATTCGTCGGGGTTGACCGCGCCTTGTACGACGGTTTCGCCCAGGCCGTAGGCGCCGGTGATAAACACCACGTCACGGAAACCGGATTCGGTATCCAGAGTGAACATCACACCGGCCGTGCCGGTTTCCGAACGTACCATGCGCTGCACGCCGGCAGACAGGGCCACCAGCTTGTGGTCGAAACCCTGGTGTACGCGGTAGGAAATCGCACGGTCGTTAAAGAGGGAGGCAAACACTTCCTTGGCCGCGCGGATCACGTTTTCGACGCCGCGAATGTTGAGGAAGGTTTCCTGCTGGCCCGCAAAGGAGGCGTCCGGCAAGTCTTCGGCGGTAGCAGAGGAACGCACGGCAACAGCCATGTCCGGGTTACCGGCCGACAGGGTGGCGAAGGCGGTGCGAATTTCTTCGTTGAGCTTCTCGGGGAACTCGGCTTCCATGATCCACTGGCGGATCTGGGCGCCGGTCTTGGCCAGGGCGTTGACATCATCGACGTCCAGTGCGTCCAGCGCGGCGTGGATCTGGGCGTTGAGGCCGCTCAGCTCGAGGAAGTCGCGGTAAGCCTGGGCCGTGGTGGCGAAACCACCGGGCACCGAGACACCAGCGCCTGCAAGATTACTGATCATCTCGCCGAGGGATGCGTTCTTGCCCCCCACATGCTCTACATCATGGACGCCGAGCTTATCGAGGGAAACTACGTACTCTACCAAGGTGATCTCTCCACTTTCTGTGTTGGAAAAGCTCAGGACGCGGGTTGCTCAGTAGGAGCTAACGCCAGCGCTTGTGGCCTGGACCTGGAAAATAAGTGAGAATGCGGCCCACTGCGGGACGGCAAAATCGCGCCTATCATATCCAAGATTCGCCATCAGCTTAAGGCCCAGGGCTCAAATGAAACGATCTGCTTTCTTTATTTCCGACGGCACCGGCATTACAGCCGAAACATTGGGCCAGAGCCTGCTCGCGCAGTTCGAAAACATTACCTTTGCCAAATTCACCCGGCCTTATATAGACAGCGTGGATAAAGCGCGGGCCATGGTACAACAAATCAATCTGGCGGCTGAAAAAGACGGTTTTCGCCCGATCATTTTCGACACCATCGTCAATCAAGACATTCGTGAGATTCTCGCAACGTCGAATGGTTTCATGATCGACATTTTCTCTACCTTCCTGGCGCCGCTGGAACAGGAGTTGAGTGAACATTCGTCCTATTCCGTCGGAAAGTCCCACTCCATCGGGCATAACTCCAACTATATGGAGCGTATCGAGGCGGTGAACTTCGCCCTCGACAACGACGACGGCGCCCGCACCCACTACTACGACAAGGCCGACCTGATCCTGGTGGGCGTATCGCGTTGCGGCAAGACCCCGACCTGCCTGTACATGGCCATGCAGTTCGGTATTCGTGCGGCCAACTACCCGCTGACCGAAGATGACATGGAACACCTGACCCTGCCCGCCGCTTTGCGCGCGCATTCACACAAGCTGTTCGGCCTGACCATCGACCCGGACCGGCTGACCGCCATCCGCAACGAACGCAAGCCCAACAGCCGCTACTCCAGCTATGCCCAGTGTGAATTTGAAGTGCGTGAAGTAGAAAATCTGTTCCGCCGCGAGAATATTGCGCACATCAATTCCACGCATTTTTCGGTGGAAGAGATTTCGGCGAAGATTTTGGTGGAGAAGGGTGTGGAGCGGCGCTTCAAGTGATCTCTGTCGCCTGATCTGATCGTTCCCACGCTCTGCGTGGGAACGCCGCCTGGGACGCTCCGCGTCCCGCAATAGCGACGCGGAGCGTCGCAAGATGCATTCCCACGCAGAGCGTGGGAACGAGCAACGGTAACGCGGATTTACAGATGAAACCGCCCGCCTCCCTGCCCCAACGCCGTCGCCAGCGCATCAAACCCCTCGCGCAGTAACTGATCATCGCCCGACGTGTTGCAGATACTCGCCCGAATAAACTGCGGCACCGCCGTCTGCCCCACGGCAAACGCCTCGGCGGTGGCGATCAGGTAATTGTTCTGCTTGAGCTCCGCCTCGATTTCCGAGGCCCGCCAGGGCTCCGGCACTTCGATCCAGAAGTGCGGGCTGTTGAGGTGGGTGCGATAAGCCAGGCCGGTCAATAGATCTTCGACCAACGTCTTGCGCCGGCTGATCTCGTTGATCTGCTGACGCAACAAATATTCCGCCGTGCCGTTTTCGATCCACTGGGTCGCCAGTTCCAAGGTCACAGGTGTGGCCATCCAGCAGGTCGAACGGATCGCCGCCGAGATGCGGCTGACCAGCGCAGGTGGCGCATGCACGTAGCCCACCCGCAAACCGGCTGACACCGCCTTACTCAGGCTGCTGATCAAGATCGTACGTTCAGGCGCGAAATAGCTGAGGGGCGGCGGACGGTCCTCCACCAGCACACCGTGGGCTTCGTCC
Organism: Pseudomonas sp. AL10; assembly: GCF_029960685.1. Taxonomy (NCBI): domain Bacteria; kingdom Pseudomonadati; phylum Pseudomonadota; class Gammaproteobacteria; order Pseudomonadales; family Pseudomonadaceae; genus Pseudomonas; species Pseudomonas sp. AL10. The sequence goes on along the minus strand of NZ_JASBQZ010000003.1, from coordinate 71,527 downwards.
TCCAGAATCAGCAGGTTATGTTCGCGACACACCCTGGCCAAGGCTTCGCGGCGCGCAACCGATAACACGGCGGTGGTCGGATTCTGGATAGTCGGCGTGCAATACAACGCCGAAATCCGGTGATTACGACAGACCTCATCCAGCGCCGTGGGCAGCACACCCTCCTCGTCCATCTCCAGGCCGATCAGCCGCACCCCCAGCATGCGCGCAGCGGTAATCAGCCCGGGGTAAGTCAATTGCTCGGTGACCACCGTATCGCCAGCGCGCAGCAGGGCCATCATGGCGCACAGCAAGCCGTGCTGGCCGCCGTTGACGCAGATGACCTGCTCGGGAATCGGATGAAACTCGCGCTGCACCAGCCATTGCGCGCCCGCTTCACGGTAACGCGGCAGGCCGGCGTCCGGGGTGTAGGCGCTGATGTCCTGGAGGAACTTGGCGTTGGTCGACAGGGTTTGAAAGCTCTGGGCGAGAAACACCGTCTCTTGCCCGGGAATGTGCATGTTGCGGCTCATGTCGAAGTACTGGCGCGGCTCCTCGCTGAAATTGCGAAAGCCCTCATCACGCTGGCGCTCCATCCCACGCTTGCGCACGAAGGTGCCGTCACCTACCCGTGCAACCACCAGGCCCAGGCGCTCCAGTTCACCGTAGGCCCGGCTGATGGTGCCGATGGTCACGCCTAAATTGTCGGAAAGCACCCGATGGGGCGGCAGTTTTCGTCCCGGTTCAATCAAGCCTTCGAGGATGCCCCGTTCCATCACATCGGACAGGCGCTTGTACTTCACGCCCTGCCCGTTGGACAAGCCCTCACGCATAATTGACACCATGTCAATATTTGTTTTGACAGCCATCTTTCGCCCTAATAGTGTGCTTTTACGGGTTCAATCGCCGATAAACATAACTCATTACAAGTTCAATATAGAGTTCAATTCCGGCTCAGGGAAGCAATAAACGATGCCAATGTCCGCCGTTCTCGAAAACACTGCAAAAACAAAAACGCAAAAACAGTGGCTCGCCGGGCTGGTGACCAGCGTGATGTTCCTGATCGTTTGCCTGAGCTGGGGCACTACTTGGCTGGGCATCAAGATCGCCGTCGAGAGCGTGCCGCCGCTGACATCCGCCGGCCTGCGCTTTCTCATCGCGTTTCCGCTGTTCCTGTGTTTTGCCATGGTGCGCCGTGAGCCGATCCTGTTTCCCCGGGAAAGCCGCTGGTTCTTCGTATTCGTGACCCTGTCCTACTTCAGCGTTCCCTACTATTTGCTCAATTACGGCGAAATGCATGTGTCGTCGGGCCTCACCGCCCTGCTGTTCAGCTGCATGCCGGTGTTCATCCTGATCTTCTCGGCGCTGTTCCTGCGTGAACGCATTTACTTCTCCCAAGTGGTCGGCATCGGCATCGGTTTCGGCAGCCTCTACATGATCATCAGGAGCCAGGGCCTGCACCTGGACCACGCCGAGTTCCTCGGGGTGCTGGCCATTCTGAGCGCCGCGATCATGCACGCCTTGTGCTATGTCATTACCAAGCAAAAAGGCAGCGCCATCAGCGTCATCACCTACAACACCCTGCCCATCGGCATTGCCGGGCTGATGCTGTTCCTGGCCGGCCTGTGGTTTGAAACGCCGACGTTCGACGCCATCACCCTGCGTTCCTGGAGCGCGCTGTTCTACCTGGGCCTGGTGGCCTCGGTGGGCGGGTTCATTGTGTATTTCATGCTGCTCAAGCGCCTGAGCCCGATCATCCTGTCATTCGTCTTCATCATCTTCCCGGTGTTCGCGGTCATCATCGGTGCCTGGTACGAAGGCGTGGAAATTTCCCGCGACCTGATGCTGTATTCGGCGATCCTGCTGGCCGGCTTTGCGATCACCAAGTTGCCGATCGAAAAACTCATGGCCAAGAAAAAGTGACCCTCAACCAACGCGAGAGAAACATGGACGTCCTCCGCCCCACCGCCCTGGAACAGATCTACGCCCACGCCAGCCGCAGCTACCCCGAGGAATGCTGTGGTTTTGTCTTCGCCGACGGCAGCGTGTACCTGGGCAGCAATATCCAGAATGAGCTGCACCGCAAGAACCCCCAGATGTACCCACGCAGCGCGGCCAACGGCTACACCTTTTCGGTGGCCGACACCCTGCTGATGAACAAGGCGTTTCGCAGCGACAACCCGGTGGTGGTGATCTACCACTCACACCCGGATGTGGGCGCCTATTTCAGTGACGAAGACCAGGACAAGGCACTGTTCCTGGGCGAGCCGATCTTCCCCGTCAGTTACCTGGTGGTGGATGTTCGTCAGGGCCAGGCCCTGGGCTCCAAGCTGTTTGCCTGGGATGGCAAGCATTTCTCCCTTCAACCTTTCAACGACCTGCACACGGAGTTGTCCATGAACGCTGTCTCTTTCCCCGACATTCTGGTTCGCGTGGCCAAGCTGCCGGAATCGACCCTTGAGGGCGCCGGATCGACATTGCGCGAAGTCATTGAAAATCTCTGCACCCATCACCCCCAATTGCGTCAGCACCTGTTCCATGAAAAGAACGACCAGCTCAAGGAACACTTCCTGTTTACCGCCGAGGAGGCGCTGATAGACGCCGATGAACCCCTGCCAGCAAAAGCCCGGATCGAAGTATTGCTCGCCACCTCCGGCGGCATGGACATCGACACCCTGAGCAACGAAGAAGTGCAGCGCTATGTGCGCCACATCACCCTGCCGGGCGTCGGCCGCGAGGGCCAATTGAACCTGAAGAAAGCCAAGGTGCTGGTCATCGGTACCGGCGGCCTGGGCTCGCCCATCAGCCTGTACCTGGCGGCGGCCGGCATCGGCACCCTGGGCCTGGTGGACTTTGACGTGGTGGAAAGCAGCAACCTGCAACGCCAGATTGTGCATGGCAACAGCACCCTGGGCATGCCCAAGGTCGAGTCCGCCAAGCAGCGCCTGCTGGACCTCAACCCCTATATCCAGATCAATGCGCACAACACCGCGCTCGACACTGACAACGCCCTGGAACTGGTGGGTGCCTATGACCTGGTGATCGACGGCACCGACAATTTCGACACCCGCTACCTGGTCAACGACGCCTGTGTGCAGTTGGGCAAACCTTTGGTGTACGGCGCCATCTACCGTTTCGACGGGCAGATCAGCGTGCTCAACTATAAAGGTGGGCCGTGCTATCGCTGCCTGTTCCCCAAGGCCCCGCCCGCTGAGCTGGCGCCCAATTGCAGCGCGGGCGGTGTGATCGGCGTGTTACCGGGCGTGGTCGGCATGATCCAGGCCACCGAGGCGATCAAATTGCTGATCGGCATTGGCGAACCCTTGTCCGGCCGCTTGATGCGCTTCGACGCACTGGCGATGAAGTTCAGCGAGATCCGCTTCAAGCGCCGCGCCGACTGCCCCTGCTGTTCAGACCTGCGCCACAGCGAAACCGTCGCGCCGGCCACCTGCGCCGATGCCGTACCGAACCAGCCCTCCCTGGCCGCAGAACGCTACATCAAGCCCCAAGGGCTCAAGCAAGTGCTCGAACACCCCAGCAGCGCCGATGTATTGCTGGATGTGCGTGACGCCAGCGAACTGGAGGTGTGCAAATTACCCGGCGTGGTGCATATCCCGCTGGCAGAACTGGATGGGCAGCTCGCCAGCCTGAGCCGCGACAACACCCACTACCTGATCTGCTACGCAGGCGCCCGTGCCGAGCAAGCCGCCAGCACCCTGTTGGCAGCCGGCTTTGCCAACACCAAAGTCCTGCAGGGTGGCATGAAACATTGGGTTCGCGACGTCGAACCTGACATGCCGTTGTACTGATAGTGGGGACGTGCTGATGCTGCATAACTCCATTCTCGACGTCATCGGCCAAACGCCGATCGTGCGTCTGGCCCAGTTTTCCGAAGACCTCGGCATCGAGGTCTACGCCAAGCTGGAGTCCCTCAACCCCGGCGGCAGCCACAAGGCGCGCATCGCCCTGGGCATGATCCTGGATGCCGAGCGCCGCGGTGTGCTGATCCGTGATTCCGGGCAGACCATCATCGAACCCAGTGGCGGCAACACCGGCATTGGCCTGGTGATGGCCGGCAACGTGCTGGGCTACAAAGTGGTGCTGGTGATCCCTGACAACTACAGCCCGGAAAAACAGAAGCTGCTGCGGCTGTACGGTGCCAGGGTAGTGCTGTCCGACAGTCGCCTGGGCAATAACTCACACGGTGAAAAGTGCATGGAGCTGCAGTTGGAGAACCCCAACTACGTGATGCTCAACCAGCAACGCAACGGCGCCAACCCCCAAACCCACCGCGACACCACCGCCCCGGAAATCCTGCGCGCCTTCGGTGAACAGCGCGTGGACTACTTCGTCAGCGGCATAGGCACAGGGGGCCACATCACCGGTATCGGCGAAACCCTCAAGGCCGCCTGGCCCGCGCTGCGAGTGATGGGCGTAGAACCGGAAGAATGCGACCTGCTCAAAGACCGGCACGCGGCGCACGGGATCCAGGGCCTGTCGATCGGCCTGATCCCCAGCATCCTCAACCTGGACGTGATCGACGGCATGCTCAAGGTGTCGCACGCCGATTGCCTGGACATGATCAAACGCATCATGCGCACCGATGCCATCAGCCTGGGGCTGTCTTCGGCCGCCAACATGGTTGCCATCGCCCAACTTGCCCCCGAACTGCCGCCTGAAACGGTGGTGTTGACCATGGTCTACGACAATGCCGACAGCTACCTGCCCAGTTTCGAATAACCGGGCTTTTAACCATTCAACATACGGGGGTGTCTCCATGGGGGGCTTTATCGACATGCAACAGCTGCACGATGAGTTGCTGACCCACCTCATCACCACCCTGACGCCCGGGCAGATGAAGCAGCTGGAACCGCACCTGGCGCCGTTGATCCAGAACGCCGCCCAGGCAGTGGCCGAAGACCTGATCGCCTATGCCTATCGGGACCCGGCGTCCCGTGGCCGCGGTGAGTTGATCCTGGAATCCTACGCCTCGTTCAAGGCCGTACTGTTCTACCGTCTTGCGCACCTGGTGTGGCATTTCCAGGCCGCTGACAACGGCGAGTTTTCGCGCATGGCCCTCAAGCTGAGCAACCAGGGCAAGATCCTCTCCGGCGCCGAGATTCACCCGGCAGCGCGTATTGGCCGGCGCTTTGTGCTGGACCATGGCTACGGTACCGTCATCGGCGAAACCTGCGTGATCGGCAACGACTGCTACATCCTCTGCGGCGTGACCCTGGGCGCGCGCGGTATCGCCAACAACCCGGACGGCAAGCGCCACCCACGCCTGGGCAATAACGTCGAAGTCGGCGCCGGCGCCCGGGTGCTGGGCTATGTTTCGATCGGCGACAACGTGTTTATCAGCCCCTCCTGCGTGATTACCCAGGACGTGCCGGCAGGCACCAAGGTCAAGGTGGTCAACCAGATCCAACTGCAAAAAAACGATGAATCGGACCACAGCAACTACCTCGGCGCCTTTGCCCTGGATGAGCGCTTGCACGTGGTGGGCGAAGTGAGTGTCGGCCACAAGGTCACCGTGCTGGACGCCGACTTTCATCCCCTGCAAGGGCTGATGCTCGAACCCACGGTGAAAGAGCGGCACCACCTGCAGTTTCGTCTGCGTCGCCTCGACAACGACGAACAACTGCCACGCCTGCCGCTGAACCTGAAGGTGTGCGGGCCGGAATTTGAAATCACCCTGCTCTCTCCCCCTGGCTTGAGCGCACTGGTGCGCCACCTCTTGCAAGCCACCCCATTGATCGTCGGAGGTTGAACATGTCCGTGCATACCATGGAAACCCTGGCGCTGTTCGACAGCGCGCCCTACCAGAACGCCTTCAGCGCCCGGGTGATTGCCGTCAGCGAACAGGGTATCGCCCTGGAGCACACCCTGTTCTACCCCACCGGCGGCGGGCAACCGGGCGATACCGGCCACCTCACCCTGGCCGACGGCACACGGGTGCAAGTGACCGGCACGGTGCGCGACCCGGTGTTGCGCTCGATCATCTGGCATCAGGTGGACCACTGCCCCGAACAGTTGGCCGCTGGCGTCCAGATCGACGCCGGGCTGGATTGGGAGCGGCGCTACCAGCACATGAAGATGCACACTTGCCTGCACTTGCTGTGTTCCCTCATCGACGCGCCCGTGACCGGTTGCAGCATCAGCGCAGATAAAGGCCGCCTGGATTTCGACCTGCCGGAGATGACCCTGGACAAAGACGGACTCACCCGTGACCTCAACGCCCTGATCGAGCAGGCCCACGCGGTAAAAACCCTGTCGATGCCCGCCACCGAGTACGCGACCCTGCTGCAGATCACCCGCACCCAGGCGGTTGCGCCGCCGGTGGTCTCGGGTTCGGTCCGGGTGATTGAAATCCCCGGCATCGATATCCAGCCCTGCGGCGGTACTCATGTACTCAATACCGAGGAAATCGGCCGGGTGTTCTGCGAGAAGATTGAGAAAAAGAGCAAACACAACCGCAGGGTGATACTGCGGTTTGAATAGATTCTGAAGCAGAAACTTCAGTCAACTGTGGGAGCTGGCTTGCCTGCGATAGCTGACATCCAGTCAATTCATGTGGGGCTGACACACCGCTATCGCAGGCAAGCCAGCTCCCACAGCGACCGTGCTGTTTTTCAGATCGTGAACAGGTCCATGAAACGGTTCACAGGTGTCGCCTCAAGCCGCGCCTGGTCCTTGCACAGGGCGACAATCTCAGCGCTGCGTTGCGCGGTAAACCGCGTGGCCAGGTTGGCCTTGAACTTGTCTTCCAGCAGTGGAATGCCATCCACCCGACGGCGGCGATGGCCAATCGGGTACTCCACCGCTACCTGCTCGGTGCAGGTGCCGTCCGTGAAAAACACCTGCACCGCGTTGGCAATGGAGCGTTTGTCGGCCTCCAGGTATTCGCGGCTGTAGCGCGGGTCTTCGACGATGACCATCTTGTCGCGCAGCTCATCGATGATCGGGTGGGCCGCGTGGAAATCATCTTCATACTGCTCGGCCACCAGGTTGCCGAACGCCAAGGGCACGGCGGTCATGTATTGCAGGCAGTGGTCGCGATCAGCGGCGTTGGCCAATGGGCCAACCTTGGAAATAATGCGAATCGCCGACTCGTGAGTAGTGATCACGATACGGTCGATTTCATGCAAACGATGCTTGACCTGCGGGTGCAGGGCGACTGCCGCTTCACAGGCGGTTTGCGCGTGAAACTCGGCCGGAAAACTGATCTTGAACAGCACGTTTTCCATCACGTAGGTGCCGTAGGGTTGGGGCAGGCTGAAGGCGCGGTTGTCCTCGGGCTTGAGCGCCAGGTCCTTGTTGGTGTGGCTGAACAGCACGTCGTAGAAGCCCCATTGCGGCGCACTCAGCACGCCGGGGATGCCCATTTCGCCACGCAAGGCGATGTCTGCCAGGCGCACGCCGCGGCTCGATGCATCGCCTGCCGCCCAGGATTTGCGCGAGCCGGCATTCGGCGCATGGCGATAGGTGCGCAACGCCTGGCCATCGACAAAGGCGTGGGACAACGCCGATAGCAGTTGCTCGCGGTTGGCCCCCATCAGCTTGGCGGTGACCGCCGTGGAGGCGACTTTCACCAGCAACACATGGTCGAGACCTACCCGGTTGAAGGAGTTTTCCAGGGCAATCACACCTTGGATTTCGTGGGCCATGATCATCGCTTCCAGCACCGCACGCACAGTGAGCGGCGCGTCGCCATTGGCCAGGCGCTTTTGCGACAGGTGATCGGCCACGGCGAGGATGCCGCCAAGGTTGTCCGAAGGGTGGCCCCATTCAGCGGCGAGCCAGGTGTCGTTGTAGTCGAGCCAGCGCACGATGCAACCGATATCCCAGGCGGCCTTGACCGGGTCCAGGCGAAACGAGGTGCCCGGCACCCGTGCACCGAACGGCACCACGGTGCCCTCCACCATCGGCCCCAGGTGCTTGGTGCACTCGGGGAAGCGCAGGGCCAGCAGGCCACAGCCGAGGGTGTCCATCAGGCAGTTGCGGGCGGTATCCAGGGCATCCTGGGAGTCGATTCGGTAGTTGAGGACGTAGTCGGCGATGTCCTGCAAAACCGGGTCGTAGTCGGGGCGGTTGTTCTGGTCGACGTTGGCGCTCATGGCAGTTCTCCTAAAAGTTGGTTGTTCCATCCTCAGGGTCAGGGTTTGATCGTTCCCACGCGGAGCGTGGGAATGCATCCCGTGACGCTCTGCGTCACAGCAGGACGCAGAGCGTCCCAGGCGGCGTTCCCACGCGGAGCGTGGGAACGATCAAGCTAGAAAGCGTCGCCGGGGATGCGCACATAGCCTTCCATTAACACCCGTGCGCTGCGGCTCATGATGGCTTTCTTCACCACCCATTCACCGTCCACCTGGCTGGCCTCGGCGCCGACGCGCAAGGTGCCGGACGGGTGCCCGAAGCGCACGGCATTGCGCTCCACGCCGCCTGCCGCCAGGTTGACCAAAGTGCCGGAAATCGCCGCGGCGGTGCCAATCGCCACCGCCGCAGTGCCCATCATCGCGTGGTGCAGTTTGCCCATCGACAAGGCGCGCACCAGCAAATCCACATCGCCGGCCTTGATCGCCTTGCCACTGGAGGCCACGTAATCGGCAGGCTTGGCGACGAACGCCACCTTGGGCGTGTGCTGGCGCTGGGCGGCCTCGTCCAGGTGTTTGATCAGGCCCATGCGCAACGCGCCATACGCCCGCACGGTCTCGAACATCGCCAGGGCCTTGGGGTCGCTGTTGATCGCGCCTTGCAGCTCGGTTCCGGTGTAGCCCAGATCTTGGGCGTTGATGAAAATCGTCGGGATACCGGCGTTGATCAACGTGGCCTTGAAGGTACCGACGCCGGGTACCTCCAGGTCGTCGACGAGGTTGCCAGTGGGAAACATCGAGCCACCACCGCCCTCTTCTTCCGCCGCCGGGTCCATGAATTCCAGCTGCACTTCGGCGGCCGGGAAGGTCACGCCATCCAGTTCAAAGTCGCCGGTTTCCTGCACCGCGCCGTCGGTGATCGGCACGTGGGCGATGATGGTCTTGCCGATGTTGGCCTGCCACACCCGCACCACGGCCACGCCGTTATGGGGTACGCGGGCCGCATCGACCAGGCCGGCACTGATGGCGAACGAACCCACCGCCGCCGACAGGTTGCCGCAGTTGCCACTCCAATCGACAAATGGCTTGTCGATGGAGACCTGGCCGAACAGGTAATCCACGTCGTGATCGGCGCGGCTGCTTTTGGCCAGGATCACGGTCTTGCTGGTGCTCGAGGTGGCCCCACCCATGCCGTCGATCTGCTTGTCATAGGGGTCGGGACTGCCAATCACCCGCAGCAACAAGGCGTCGCGTGCAGGGCCCGACACCTGCGCCGCTGCGGGCAGGTCCTTAAGGCTGAAGAACACGCCCTTGCTGGTGCCGCCACGCATGTAGGTGGCGGGAATTCTGATTTGCGCTACGTGTGCCATGGTTATCCTCTTCAGGCGGTTGCCTTTGATTCCAGGAAGTCCTGGGCGAAACGCTGCAACACGCCACCCGCCTCGTAGATCGACACTTCTTCGGCGGTGTCCAGGCGGCACGTCACCGGCACCTCGACACGTTCGCCATTCTTGCGGTTGATCACCAGAGTCAGCTGCGCACGCGGGGTGCGCTCGCCGACCACGTCATAGGTTTCACTGCCGTCGATCTTGAGGGTGTGGCGGTCGGTGCCCGGCAGGAATTCCAGGGGCAGCACGCCCATGCCCACCAGGTTGGTGCGGTGGATGCGCTCGAAGCCTTCGGCGGCAATCGCTTCCACACCGGCCAGGCGTACGCCCTTGGCCGCCCAGTCACGGGACGAACCTTGGCCATAGTCGGCACCGGCGATGATGATCAGCGGTTGCTTGCGCTCCATGTAAGTCTCGATGGCTTCCCACATCCGCGTGACCTTGCCTTCCGGCTCGATACGCGCAAGAGAGCCCTGCTTGACCTTGCCGTTTTCCTGCACCATTTCGTTGAACAGTTTCGGGTTGGCGAAGGTGGCGCGCTGCGCCGTCAAATGGTCGCCCCTGTGGGTGGCGTAGGAGTTGAAGTCGACTTCCGGCAAGCCCATCTTCGCCAGGTATTCACCGGCGGCGCTGTCGAGCATGATCGCGTTGGACGGCGACAAGTGGTCGGTGGTGATGTTGTCCGGCAGCACCGCCAGCGGGCGCATGCCTTTGAGCGGCCGTGCACCGGCCAGCGCGCCTTCCCAGTACGGCGGGCGGCGGATATAGGTGCTTTGTGGGCGCCAGTCGTACAGCGGCGTGACCTTGGGGCCGGTGTCTTCGTGGATGGCGAACATCGGGATATACACGGCACGGAATTGCTCGGGTTTTACCGAAGCCTTGACCACCGCGTCGATCTCTTCATCGCTCGGCCAGATATCCTGCAGGCGGATCTCCTTACCATCGGCGTCCAGGCCGAGCACGTCCTTCTCGATGTCGAAACGGATGGTGCCGGCAATCGCATAGGCCACCACCAGCGGCGGCGACGCCAGGAAGGCTTGCTTGGCGTAAGGGTGAATGCGCCCGTCAAAGTTGCGGTTACCCGACAACACTGCGGTGGCGTACAGGTCGCGGTCGATGATCTCTTGCTGGATCACCGGGTCGAGCGCGCCGGACATGCCGTTGCAGGTGGTGCAGGCAAAGGCCACCACGCCAAAACCGAGTTTTTCCAGCTCATGGCCAAGTCCCGCTTCTTCCAGGTACATGGCCACGGTTTTCGAGCCCGGCGCCAAAGACGACTTGACCCACGGCTTGCGGGTCAGCCCCAGCTTGTTGGCGTTGCGTGCCAACAGGCCGGCGGCGATCACGTTGCGCGGGTTGCTGGTGTTGGTGCAGCTGGTGATGGCGGCGATGATCACCGCGCCGTCGGGCATTTGCCCCGGCACGTCATCCCATTGGCCAGCGATGCCTTTTGACGCCAGGTCGCGGGTGGCCAGGCGGGCATGCGGGTTGCTCGGGCCGGCCATGTTGCGCACGACGCTGGAGAGGTCGAAGCTCAGGCTGCGCTCGTACTGCGCGCTTTTCAGGTCGTCCGCCCACAGGCCAGTGTGGCGTGCATATTGCTCGACCAGGGCGACTTGTTCGTCTTCGCGGCCGGTGAGTTTGAGGTAGGCAATGGTTTGCGCGTCGATGTAGAACATCGCGGCAGTGGCGCCGTACTCCGGGGCCATGTTGGAGATGGTGGCACGGTCACCCAAGGTGAGTGCCGCAGCCCCTTCGCCGAAGAACTCCAGCCAGGCGCCGACCACCTTCTGCTGGCGCAGGAACTCGGTGAGCGCCAGCACCATATCGGTGGCGGTAATGCCCGGTTGCAGCTTGCCGGTCAATTCCACGCCCACGCTTTCCGGCAGGCGCATCCACGACGCGCGGCCGAGCATCACGCTCTCGGCTTCCAGGCCACCGACGCCGATGGCGATCACGCCCAGGGCATCCACGTGGGGCGTGTGGCTGTCGGTGCCGACACAGGTATCCGGGAAGGCCACACCGTCACGCACCTGAATCACCGGAGACATTTTCTCCAGGTTGATCTGGTGCATGATGCCGTTGCCCGGCGGGATCACATCAACGTTCTTGAAGGCCTTTTTGGTCCACTCGATAAAGTGGAAACGGTCTTCGTTGCGACGGTCTTCGATGGCACGGTTTTTTTCGAAGGCTTGCGGGTCAAAGCCACCGGCCTCGACGGCCAGTGAATGGTCGACGATCAACTGGGTGGGCACCACCGGGTTGACCTGCGCCGGGTCGCCGCCTTGCTGGGCGATGGCATCACGCAAGCCGGCGAGGTCGACCAGGGCAGTCTGGCCGAGGATGTCATGGCACACCACGCGGGCCGGAAACCACGGGAAGTCGAGGTCGCGCTTGCGCTCGATCAGTTGGCTCAGCGAGGCATTGAGGGTGGCCGGGTCGCAACGGCGCACCAGGTTCTCGGCGAGCACGCGCGAGGTGTAGGGCAACGTGGCGTAGGCGCCGGGCGTGATTGCCTCGACAGCCGCACGGGCGTCGAAGAAATCCAGGCGGCTGCCGGGGAGCGGTTTGCGAAATTCAGTGTTCATCGTCAGGACTCGGTCACGGTAAGTTCGAAAGGTGAACTGTCGACACTGGCTCTGTTTCCTGTGGGAGCTGGCTTGCCTGCTCCCACAAAAAAGCACATTAGCCAGCGGGCACAGCCCATCCCATTCAGCGACGTTCGATTGGCACGAACTTGCGCTGCTCAACGCCGGTGTACTCGGCGCTTGGACGGATGATGCGGTTGTTGGCGCGCTGCTCGAACACATGCGCAGCCCAGCCGGTCAGGCGCGAGCACACAAAGATCGGCGTGAACAGCTTGGTCGGAATGCCCATGAAGTGGTACGCCGAGGCATGGTAGAAGTCGGCGTTGGGAAACAGCTTTTTCTGTTCCCACATGGTCTTGTCGATGGCTTCGGAGACCGGGAACAACACGGTGTCACCCACTTCGTCAGCGAGTTTTTTCGACCAGCCTTTGATCACCTCGTTGCGCGGATCGCTGTCTTTATAGATCGCGTGGCCAAAGCCCATGATCTTGTCTTTGCGCGCCAACATGCCAAGGGTGCCTTCAACCGCTTCCTGGGCCGAGGAGAAACGCTCAATCATTTCCATCGCTGCTTCGTTGGCACCGCCGTGCAGCGGGCCGCGCAGGGAGCCGATGGCAGCGGTGACGCAGGAATACAGGTCGGACAGGGTCGATGCACACACCCGTGCGGTGAAGGTCGAAGCGTTGAATTCATGTTCGGCGTAGAGGATCAGCGACACGTTCATCACTTTGACATGCAGCTCGCTCGGTTTCTTGCCATGCAGCAGGTGCAGGAAATGGCCGCCGATGCTCGGCTCGTCGGTCACGCAGTCGATGCGCTGGCCGTCGTGACTGAAGCGATACCAATAGCACATGATCGCCGGGAAGGCGGCGAGCAGGCGGTCGGTGACATCGCGCTGCACGCTGAAATCTTTCTCCGGCTCGATATTGCCCAGGAACGAGCAACCGGTGCGCATCACGTCCATCGGGTGGGCGTCGGCGGGGATGCGTTCGAGCACTTCTTTCAGGGCTTGGGGCAGGTCACGCAGTTTGCTCAGCTTGTTGCTGTAGGCGTCCAGTTCTGCCTGGGTTGGCAATTCACCGTACAGCAGCAGGTAGGCGACTTCTTCAAACTGGGCGTCGGCGGCCAGTTCGCGCACGTCGTAGCCACGGTAGGTCAGGCCAGCGCCGGCCTGGCCCACGGTGGACAGTGCAGTCTGCCCGGCGACCTGGCCACGCAGGCCAGCACCACTCAATACTTTCGCTTCAGCCATGTTCGTTCTCCAATTTTGTAGTTGTTCAGGGAACCACAGGGTTTATTTTTTCGCGGCAAACAGCGCGTCGAGCTTCTGCTCGAAGGTGTGGTAGTCGATGCGATCGTAAAGCTCCATGCGCGTTTGCATGGTGTCGATCACGTTCTGCTGGGTACCGTCGCGACGAATCGCGGTGTAGACATTCTCGGCGGCCTTGTTCATGGCACGGAAGGCCGAGAGCGGGTACAGCACAATGGAAACATCCGCAGATTTCAACTGTTCGGTGGTGTACAGCGGTGTCGCGCCGAACTCGGTGATGTTCGCCAGGATCGGCGCCTTCACGCGGGAGGCGAACAGCTTGTACATCTCCAGTTCAGTGATGGCTTCCGGGAACACCATGTCGGCACCGGCCTCGATGCACGCGGCGGCACGTTCCAGGGCAGACTCCAGGCCCTCGACCGCCAGGGCGTCGGTGCGCGCCATGATCACGAAGCTGTCATCGGTGCGCGCATCCACGGCAGCCTTGATGCGGTCGACCATTTCCTGCTGGGACACGATTTCTTTGTTCGGGCGGTGACCGCAGCGCTTGGCGCCGACTTGGTCTTCGATATGGATGGCGGCGGCGCCGAACTTGATCATCGACTTGACGGTACGCGCCACGTTGAACGCCGAGGAGCCGAAACCGGTGTCCACGTCCACCAGCAGCGGCAGGTCGCACACGTCAGTAATGCGGCGCACGTCGGTGAGCACGTCATCCAGGCCGGTGATGCCCAGGTCTGGCACGCCGAGGGAGCCGGCGGCTACACCGCCACCTGACAGGTAAATCGCCTTGAAGCCGGCGCGCTTGGCCAAGAGCGCATGGTTGGCGTTGATGGCGCCCACCACTTGCAAGGGCTGTTCGCTGGCGACGGCGTCACGAAAACGCTGGCCGGGAGTGCTGTTGTTGTTGGAACTCATGACTCACCTCGTGATGAAGGCGCACCGTCCGGGAAGTGACGGGCAATGTTGCGTTTGGAGGCGCCGATATGCCGGCGCATCAACAGTTCGGCCAGTTCACCGTCGCGATCGGCAATCGCGTCCAGAATGCGGTGATGCTCGGCAAAGGCCTGGCGTGGACGATTGGGGGTGGCGGAGAACTGGATGCGGTACATGCGCACCAATTGGTACAGCTCGCCGCAGAGCATTTGGGTGAGGGTGCGGTTACCGGCGCCTTGAATGATGCGGTAGTGAAAATCGAAGTCGCCTTCCTGCTGGTAATAGCCAACACCAGCCTGGAACGCCGCGTCCCGTTCGTGGGTGTGCAACACCTGGCGCAGTTCTTCGATTTCCGCGTCAGTCATTCGCTCGGCGGCCAGGCGACAGGCCATGCCCTCCAGGGACTCGCGAATTTCATACAGTTCGACCAACTCGGCGTGGCTCAAAGACACCACGCGCGCGCCGACATGAGGCACCCGCACCAGCAGGCGCTGGCCTTCCAGGCGATGGATCGCTTCGCGCAAAGGGCCGCGGCTGATGCCGTAGGTGCGCGCCAGCTCCGGCTCGGAAATCTTGCTGCCGGGGGCGATTTCGCCTTTGACGATGGCGGCCTGGATACGCCGGAAGACGTTCTCCGACATGGTCTGGGAATCGTCCGGTGCCACCGCTGGTTTTTCCAGTTGCTCCAACATATTGTCGACACCTTGAAAAGCAATGCCGCAAAAACTAGTCAATTAGCCCAGCATAGTCAAAGAATAAATACACATTGTCGACAATCGTCTAATAACCGCCTCATTCGCTTGCGAAGGCATGGCCGCCTGCCAGCGCTGGCGCCAAAAAAGCATCATGTTAGAATGCCCGCCGCTTTTGCCTGACATCAGACGATGAAAGAGCGCACCCGAGATTGCGCAGCAATGCCAGTCGCCATGAAATGAACAGTGCACTGCCCTGCCTCAGGATTTATGAGACTCAAGCCTTACCTACTAGTGATGTGCCTGCTGTGCATACCGAGCCTTGGCGCTGGCGCCGAGAAGACCGTGTACGGCCTGAATGAATACGCCAAACTTGCAGGTATCGACCTGGAAGTGGCGGCCAAACTCGACACCGGCGCCAAGACCGCCTCGTTGAGTGCCCGCGATATCAAGCGCTTCAAGCGCAATGGCGAATCCTGGGTCCGCTTCTACCTGGCCATCGACACCGCCCATTCCCACCCCATCGAACTGCCCCTGGCGCGTGTCAGCAAGATCAAGCGCCGCGCCGGCGACTACGATCCCGATGAGGACAAGAACTACACCGCCCGCCCAGTGATTGCGCTGGATATCTGCATGGGCAGTGCTTTACGCAGCATCGAAGTGAACTTGACTGACCGCAGCGCATTCCAATACCCGCTGCTGATTGGCTCCGAAGCGCTCAAACGCTTTGATGCGCTGGTCGACCCCAGTCTTAAATATGCAGCAGGCAAACCCGCCTGCGCCGCCGACGCTTAATACCGCCGAGTAAACCGAATGCGCTCTCTGACCCTGCACCTGAAAATCCTGATCACCTTGCTGGTGGTGCTGGGCATTTCGGTCACCGCCTATCAGATCTTCGTGCTGGGAATTCCCGTCACCGAAGATGCCACCGACGACTTGTGGAACATCGACGCCAAGGTCGAGTTCGTCGCCAACCCGAAAGACCCGGTCAAGATCCAGATGTTCGTGCCGCCCCTGAGCCGCGACTTCGTCAGCCTCAATGAAAGCTTTATCTCCAACAACTATGGGGTGAGCGTCAACCGCATCGACGGCAACCGCAAGGTCACCTGGTCGGCGCGCCGGGCCAAGGGCAACCAGACCCTCTATTACCGCCTCGTGCTGACCAAGCGCTACAGCGGCGAGAAGGTCAAGATCAAAGGCCCGACCTTCCGCGACAGCATCGCCGTGGAAGGCCCCGAGAAGATCGCCGCCGAAGCCCTGCTGGCCCCGATCCGCCAGCACTCGGCCGACGTCGAGACCTTTATCAGCGAAGCCATCAAGCGCACCAACAACCTCAACGACGACAATGTGAAGTTGCTGCTGGCCGGAGACCCCTCGACGCCGCACAAAGCCAAAATCGTCGAGCTGCTGCTGTCCATCGCCCACGTGCCGGTAGAGAAAGTCCACACCATCCGCCTGGTGGCCGACCAGCCGCAAACCCCGGAGCTGTGGCTGCGCAGTTTCAACGGCAACGACTGGCTGTACTTCAACCCGGAGACTGGCGAACAGGGCCTGCCCGCCGACCGCCTGCTGTGGTGGACCGGCGATGAAAACCTGATCACGGTCGATGGCGGCAAGAAGGCCATGGTGACCTTCAGCCTCAACAACAGCGAAATGAACGCGATTCGCCTGGCCAAGCTGACCGACGAAAACACCGACGCCAACTTCCTCGAATACTCGCTGTACGGCCTGCCGCTGCAAACCCAGCAGACCTTCATGATCATGGTGATGATCCCGATTGGCGTGCTGGTGATCCTGATCCTGCGCAACCTGATCGGCCTGCAAACCTTGGGCACCTTCACCCCCGTGCTGATCGCCTTGGCGTTCCGCGAGACCCAGTTGGGCTTCGGGATTGTGCTGTTCACGATCATCACGGCCCTGGGCCTGTCGCTCAGGTCGTACCTTGAACACCTGAAACTGCAGATGCTGCCGAGGCTGTCGGTGGTGCTGACCTTCGTGGTGGTGTTGATTGCCGCCATCAGCCTGTTCAGCCACAAGCTGGGGCTGGAGCGTGGCTTGTCGGTGGCGCTGTTCCCGATGGTGATCCTGACCATGACCATCGAACGCCTGTCGATCACCTGGGAGGAACGTGGTGCCAACCATGCGCTGAAAGTGGCGATTGGCACGCTGTTCGCCGCGTCCCTGGCGCACCTGATCATGAGCGTGCCGGAGCTGGTGTATTTCGTGTTCACCTTCCCGGCGATCCTGTTGATTCTGGTGGGCTTCATGCTGGCCATGGGTCGCTATCGCGGCTATCGCCTCACCGAGCTAGTGCGCTTCAAGGCGTTCCTGAAGGCTGACTCTTGATGTTCGGCTTCTGGAAGACCTGGAAGGCCCTGGAAGCGCGGGGGATCATGGGCATCAACCGGCGTAATGCCGACTACGTGCTCAAGTACAACAAGCGCAGCCTGTACCCCATCGTGGATGACAAGATCATCACCAAGGAACGGGCGCTGGCGGCCGGCATCCACGTGCCGGAAATGTACGGGGTGATCTCCACCGAAAAGGAAATCGACAAGCTCGACGAGATTATCGGTGGGCGCAGCGACTTCGTGATCAAGCCCGCCCAGGGCGCCGGCGGTGACGGCATCCTGGTGGTGGCCGACCGGTTTGAAGGGCGCTATCGCACGGTGTCCGGCAAGATCATCAGCCATGAGGAGATCGAGCACCAGATTTCCAGCATCCTCACCGGCCTGTATTCCCTCGGCGGCCACCGCGACCGCGCGTTGATCGAGTACCGCGTGGTGCCCGACCAGATCTTCAAGAGCATCAGCTATGAAGGCGTGCCGGACATCCGCATCATCGTGCTGATGGGCTACCCGGTGATGGCGATGCTGCGCCTGCCCACACGCCAATCCGGCGGCAAGGCCAACCTGCACCAGGGCGCGATCGGCGTGGGTGTAGACCTGGCCACCGGCCTGACCCTGCGCGGCACCTGGCTGAACAACATCATCACCAAGCACCCCGACACCACCAACGCCGTAGATGGCGTGCAACTGCCCAACTGGGACGGTTTCATGAAGCTCGCCGCCGGCTGCTATGAGCTGTGCGGGCTGGGTTATATCGGCGTGGACATGGTGCTGGACCAGGAAAAAGGCCCGCTGATCCTTGAGCTGAACGCACGGCCTGGGCTGAACATCCAGATTGCCAACGACTGCGGCCTGACGTTGCGCACCCATGCAGTAGAGGCGCGGCTGGAAGAACTCAAGGCGGCCGGGGTGACAGAGACCCCAGAGGAACGGGTGAAGTTCGTGCAGGAGATGTTCGGGCATATTCCGCCCGTGGAAGGCTGATCCGGTCTTCGAACTGTCTATCCCCGACATCCCCTCTAGGAGCAAATCCTACAGGGGACTACAATCCCCCTCCCCCGCGCCATTGGCTGATCCACCCCCGCATGTCGACCTGTTCCGTATACCCGTTGCCCTACCGGGCCAATCCCGCCGAGTTCTTTGCGGTCATTCGCCACGCCCCTGGTGCGGTGCTGCTCGACAGCGGCCGCCCGATGGCTGTTCGCGGCCGGTATGACCTGCTCAGTGCCTGGCCCGAAGCGATCCTGACGGTAGGGCCGGACGAAAGTGGCGGTGATTTCCTGCAACGCTTGCGCAAGAACCTCACGCAGTTGGGTCAAGCGACGTTGCCTGATGGCTATGACTTACCGTTTGCCGGTGGTTTGATCGGTTACCTGAGCTATGACTTTGGTCGGCACCTGGAGCAGATTTCACACCTGGCCGTGGACGATTTGCATCTGCCCGATGCGCGTTTCGGGCTCTATGCCTGGGCGCTGGTCAGCGATCACCAGGTGCAAACCAGCCAGCTGGTCTTTCACCCTGCGCTGGCCGACAGCGAGCGGCAACGCTTGATCAACGTGTTCAGTCAGGCACAAAACGATGCGCCGACGACCTTCAAGCTTCACGGCCCCATGATCCCGGACCTCAGCGCCGAGGCGTATCACCAGGCCATCATTCGCATCCAGGATTACATCCAGGCCGGCGACTGCTACCAAGTCAACTTTGCCCAACGCTTTCGCGCGCCGTGCATCGGCGATCCATGGGTAGCCTACTGCGCGCTGCGCGAAGCCTGCCCGACGCCGTTTTCCGGGTTCCAGAGTTTGCCCGATGACGGCGCGGTGCTGAGCCTGTCGCCGGAACGCTTTGTGCGCATCAGCGAGCGTCAGGTGGAAACCCGCCCGATCAAGGGCACCCGCCCTCGCGGTTTAACCCCCGAAGAGGATGCCGCCAACGCCGCTGAGTTGCTCGCCAGCCCCAAGGACCGCGCAGAAAACCTGATGATCGTCGACCTGCTGCGCAACGACCTCGGCCGCAGTTGCCGCATCGGCTCAGTGAAAGTGCCGGAGCTGTTCAGCCTGGAAAGCTACCCCAACGTGCACCACTTGGTGAGCAGCGTCACCGGCGTATTGGCCGACGACAAAGACGCCCTCGACCTGATCGCCGGCAGCTTCCCCGGCGGCTCCATCACCGGCGCGCCGAAGATTCGTGCGATGCAGATTATCGACGAGCTTGAACCCACCCGCCGCGGGCTCTATTGCGGCTCGCTGGTGTACCTGGACGTGCGCGGCGAGATGGACAGCTCCATCGCGATTCGCAGCTTGCTGGTCAAGGACGGGCAAGTGTGTTGCTGGGGTGGCGGTGGGATTGTGGCGGATTCAGAGTGGCAGGCGGAGTATCAGGAATCGTTGACGAAGGTGCGGGTGTTGTTACAGACATTGGAAGGTTTGTAGGGCCTGTACCGGCCCTATCGGGGGCAAGCCCCCTCCCACCTTCGACCGCGCCGCGATCAAAGGTGGGAGCTGGCTTGCCTGCGATGGGGCAATCAGTCGCGCCGCATAACTTACAGGCTCAACTGCCGATTCGACGCCTTGATAAACTCTGTCTTCAACTCTTCAAACGTATGCACCGCCGGAAACTGCGGGAATTCGCGAATCACATTGTCCGGCGCATGGAACAGAATCCCGCGGTCAGCTTCACCCAGCATGCTGGTGTCGTTATAGGAATCACCGGCAGCGATCACGCGGTAGTACAGGGTCTTGAATGCCAGCACCGATTGGCGTTTCGGGTCTTTCTGGCGCAGTTGGTAGCTGACCACTCGGTCGTTTTCATCGGTGATCAAGCGGTGGCAGAGCAGGGTTGGGAAACCCAGCTGACGCATCAGCGGCTGGGAGAACTCATAAAACGTGTCGGACAGGATCACCACCTGGAAGCGCTCGCGCAGCCAGTTGACGAACTCGATGGCGCCGTCCAGCGGCTTGAGCGTGGCGATCACGGCCTGGATATCGGCCAGCTTGAGCCCATGCTCGTCGAGGATGCGCAGGCGCTGCTGCATCAGCACGTCGTAGTCGGGAATGTCACGGGTGGTGGCCCGCAGGGACTCAATGCCGGTTTTCTCGGCGAAGGCGATCCAGATTTCCGGAACCAGCACCCCTTCCAGGTCAAGGCAGGCAATTTCCACACGACACTCCTATTAGATGTTGTTAGTTGAGCGAGCAAAAGGACTGCCGAACTCTAGCGACTCAAGCCCGCCGCCGCAACGCGGGACAGATTTTGATACCATCGCCCTCCTAGAGAGCGCTCAGCGCCACTGACCTGTAGGAACCGTCCTGATGAACCAAGCCTTCGACGTCGTTGAACTCGCCACGACTTATGCCAACAAGTCTGCCCAGGACATTCTCAAGCTGGCGTTCAGCCAGTTCGGCGATGACCTGTGGATTTCCTTCAGCGGTGCCGAGGATGTGGTGCTGGTGGACATTGCCTGGAAGCTGAACAAGAACGTCAAGGTGTTCAGCCTCGACACCGGCCGCCTGCACCCCGAGACCTACCGGTTTATCGAGCAGGTGCGTGAGTTCTACAAGATCGACATCGAACTGATCTCACCGGACCCGAGCAAGCTGGAGCCCTTCGTCAAAGAGAAAGGCCTGTTCAGCTTCTATAAGGACGGCCATGGCGAATGCTGCGGTATCCGCAAGATCGAACCGCTGCGCCGCAAACTTGCCGGTGTACGCGCCTGGGCCACCGGCCAGCGCCGCGACCAGAGCCCGGGCACTCGCAGCCAGGTGGCGGCGCTGGAAATCGACACGGCGTTTTCCACGCCGGAACGCACCCTTTACAAATTCAACCCGCTGGCACAGATGACGAGCGAGGAGGTGTGGGGTTATATCCGCATGCTCGAGCTGCCGTACAACAGCCTGCATGAGCGCGGGTTTATCAGCATCGGCTGCGAGCCCTGCACCCGGCCGGTATTGCCACGCCAGCATGAACGTGAAGGCCGCTGGTGGTGGGAAGAAGCCACGCAGAAGGAATGCGGGCTGCATGCGGGGAATATCATCAGCAAGGCTTGAGCCGCTGATGCCACCGCCTCTGTAGGAGCGAGCTTGCTCGCGAAAATCGTCAACGATAACGCGTGTTTCCTGAATGAACGCGGCGTCTGTGAGTTTTTCGCGAGCAAGCTCGCTCCTACAGAAAGCGAAATTTCCTTTTTGGTCGGGTGAATCTTGTACACAACCTTGTAACCATAAGTGCCATTTTTGTGTGCAACCTAATATACAACGCACCAAAACGTAACATCTCCCGGCGCCAATGGCGCTGTCTATAAATAGCCCTGCAATTAACAAAAAAATAAATACCTGTTCAAACGGTCAATTTATAACGCTTATAATTCAGTAATTTATTCTCAAACTATATAAAAACGAAATTAGCCAAGATTTTCATATATCGAAAATTGGCACGCATATGGCTTAGGCATAAGTACGCTTTGTATACAATCAATACAAAACCTACATACACTTTGCCATCCGCCGCTTTGCTGCAGATGCGCTGGAGCCTGCCGGAATGCGTACAAGCCTCTCGAACACCCTCGCACTGGATCTGCCCTCCTCCCCATTAAACCCTGCAGCCGCCGGCCCCGGCCCGCTGGTGCTCAGCCCGCGCCTGCACAACAAGGACCTGGCGCCCACCAAGGTCGAAGGACGACGCTGGGGGCGCTATAGCATCTTCGCGTTGTGGACCAATGACGTGCACAACATCGCCAACTACTCATTCGCCATCGGCTTATATGCATTAGGCCTGGGCGGCTGGCAAATATTGCTGTCCCTGGGGATCGGCGCGGCGCTGGTGTACTTCTTCATGAACTTGTCGGGCTACATGGGGCAGAAGACCGGTGTGCCGTTTCCGGTTATCAGCCGCATCAGTTTTGGCATCCACGGGGCGCAGATTCCGGCATTGATCAGGGCGGTAATTGCGATTGCCTGGTTTGGGATCCAGACCTACCTGGCCTCGGTGGTTTTCCGCGTACTGCTGACAGCCATTCATCCAGGGTTTGCCGATTATGACCACGACTCGATTCTCGGCCTGTCGACCCTGGGTTGGGCGTGCTTTGTGGCGATCTGGTTGGTGCAGTTGGTGATTCTCGCCTATGGCATGGAAATGGTACGTCGCTATGAAGGCTTCGCCGGGCCGGTGATTCTGCTGACCGTGGCTGCGCTGGCCGGCTGGATGTACTTCCAGGCGAACGGGCAAATTGCCTGGTCGATCCGCGAGCCCCTGAGTGGCGGCGAGATGTGGCGCAATATCTTTGCCGGCGGCGCGCTATGGCTGGCGATCTACGGCACCTTGATCCTCAACTTCTGCGACTTCGCCCGCTCTTCGCCGTGCCGCAAAACCATCCAGGTCGGCAACTTCTGGGGCCTGCCGGTGAATATCCTGGTGTTCGCCGCCATCACCGTGCTGCTGTGCGGCGGGCAATTCCAACTCAATGGCCGGGTGATCGAAAGCCCGACCGAAATCATCGCGGCGATCCCCAACACCTTCTTTCTGGTGCTCGGCTGCCTGGCTTTCCTGATCGTCACCGTGGCGGTGAACATCATGGCCAACTTCGTCGCCCCGGCCTTTGTACTGAGCAACCTGGCGCCCAAGTACCTGAACTTCCGGCGCGCCGGGTTGATCAGTGCCTTTGTTGCCGTACTGATCCTGCCGTGGAACCTCTACAACAGCCCGTTGGTGATCGTGTACTTCCTCTCTGGCCTCGGCGCGCTGCTGGGGCCTCTGTACGGGGTGATCATGGTCGATTACTGGCTGATCCGTAAAAGCCAGGTGGACGTGCCACAACTGTATAGCGAAGACCCCCAAGGCATTTATTACTACAGCCGGGGGGTGAACATGCGTGCGGTGGCGGCGTTTATGCCGGCGGCGGTGATCGCCATCCTGCTGGCGCTGTTGCCGGGGTTTGCCAGCGTCTCGCCGTTCTCCTGGTTGTTTGGCGCTGGCATCGCCGGGTTGCTGTACCTGCTGATCGCCAAGCGCCAACCGCACTACGCCGATGTCAGCGGCGAAAGCATTGCCGTCGATAACGTCAGTCATTAAACAAGGACTTTCCATGCGTATCCTCGTGGTCAACGTCAACACCACCGAATCCATCACCGAGACCATCGCCCAGCAAGCACGGGCGGTGGCTTCACCGGGCACCGAGATTGTCGGGCTAACCCCGTACTTCGGCGCCGAATCGGTGGAAGGCAATTTTGAAAGCTACCTGGCGGCCATCGCCGTGATGGACCGGGTAATGGCCTACGACCAGCCCTTTGATGCGGTGATCCAGGCCGGCTATGGCGAACATGGCCGCGAAGGCTTGCAGGAACTGCTCAATGTGCCGGTGGTGGATATCACCGAAGCGGCGGCCAGCACCGCGATGTTCCTGGGGCACGCCTACTCGGTGGTGACCACCCTGGACCGCACTGTGCCGCTGATTGAAGACCGGCTGAAACTCGCCGGCCTCTACCAGCGATGCGCTTCGGTGCGCGCCAGCGGCATGGCGGTGCTGGAGCTGGAAGAAGACCCGTTGGGCGCCATGGAGGCCATCGTGCGCCAGGCGGAACTGGCCATTCGCGATGACAAGGCCGAGGTGATCTGCCTGGGCTGCGGCGGCATGGCCGGGCTGGACGAGCAGATTCGCCAGCGCACCGGGGTGCCGGTGGTGGACGGGGTGACGGCGGCGGTGATGGTGGCCGAGTCGTTGGTGCGGTTGGGGTTGTCCACGTCGAAGGTCAGAACGTATGCCACGCCGCGGCCGAAGAAGGTCATCGGTTGGCCGGGCAAGTTCGGGCGGTAGACCGATGCGCCTGCATCGCGGGCAAGCCCGGCTCCCACAGTGATCGGGACCCCATGTGGGAGCCGGGCTTGCCCACAGTGACAGCGACCCCATGTGGGAGCCGGGCTTGCCCGCGATGGCCACGACTCGATGTAAGGCCGTGCTCAGATAGCACTGAACCGTTGAGCCAGTTTCTGCTCGGCAAACTGCTCAATAACGAAATCCACAAACGCCCGCGTCTTGCCCGGCAGCAATTTATGCTCGGCGTAGTAGATGGAAATATTGCCGTCGTCCACATACCAATCGGGTAACACTCGCACCAACGCCCCGCTGTCCAAGAACGGCACGGCCATCGGCATGCTCACCAGCGCGATACCAAGGCCCTGGGCACTGGCGCAGCAAGCGGCTTCGGAGTCGCTCATGGTCATGGCCGGCTTCAGTACCAGTGGGCTGTGCTCGCGCTCACGGTGGGTCAGTTGCCATGAACGCACCCGGCCAGTCTGCGGCGAGCGAATCAAGATGCCGAGGCAGTGCGACAGGTCCTCGGGCGCCAGCACTGGCAAGCGCCGCGCCAGGTAATCCGGCGACGCCACCAGCACCCGGTGCGCCGGCGTCAACTTGCGCGCCACCACGCCTTGGGGCAGCTCAAAACCACCGCCGATAGCGGCATCGAAGCCTTGCCCGATCAGGTCGACCTGGCGGTTATCGAAGTGCCAGTCCGGACTGATATCAGGACAGCGCCGCATAAATTCGCCCAACAACGGCACCACGTACCGATTGCCGAACACTGGCCCCATGCTGACCTTGAGCGTGCCCACCGGCCGCCCTTCGGCACTGGCCAGGTTGGCGACCGCATTCTGAATGGTGGTGAGGCTGCTGCTGACTTCCGCCAGGAACATTTTGCCGGCTTCGGTCAGCGCCAGGCGCCGAGTGCTGCGCTGGAACAGCCGCACACCGAGGCGCGCCTCCAGCTTGGCGACGCTTTTACCCACTGCAGCAGGCGTGAGGCTCAGGTGCCGTGCAGCCTCGGCAAAGCTGCCACCCTCGGCGCTGCGCACAAAGCATTCGATACTGCCAAAGCTTTCCATATGGCCCCACTCTAAACTTTTGGTTTACACAGACTATAGCAACCACGGGCTACCGAGCTGCGCGGGTGAGGTCGATACTCGCTCCATCAACTACCTCGGAGATCGACATGACCACACACAACCTCACCGGCAAAGTCGCCTTGATTCAAGGCGGTTCCCGCGGCATCGGCGCCGCCATCGTCAAGCGCCTCGCCGCTCAAGGCGCAGCGGTTGCCTTTACCTACGTCAGCTCAGCCGCCAAGGCCCAAGCGTTGCAGAACGAGGTGATCAGCGAAGGCGGCAAAGCCTTGGCGATACAGGCCGACAGCGCTGATGCCACGGCGATTCGCGCGGCGGTCAACGCCACGGTCGAGGCGTTTGGACGCCTGGATATCCTGGTGAATAACGCTGGCGTGCTGGCCATCGCCCCACTGGACGAATTCAAGCTGGAAGACTTCGACCAGACCTTGGCGATCAACGTACGCAGCGTATTTATCGCCACCCAGGAAGCCGCCAAGCATATGGGCGAAGGTGGCCGCGTGATCAATATCGGCAGCACCAACGCCGAACGCATGCCCTTTGGCGGTGGCGGGCCCTACGCCATGAGCAAGGCGGCGCTGGTGGGGTTGACCAAGGGATTGGCGCGGGACCTGGGGCCACGTGGCATCACCATCAACAACGTGCAGCCTGGGCCGGTGGACACCGACATGAACCCGGCGAACAGCGATTTTGCCGAAAGCCTGATCGGGTTGATGGCGGTAGGTCGGTATGGGCATGTGGAGGAGATCGCCAGTTTTGTGGCGTATCTGGCCGGACCGGAAGCGGGCTATATCACGGGCGCCAGCCTGACCATTGATGGTGGGTTCAGCGCCTGATTTTGCAAAACCGCACACCAAATGTGGGAGCGGGCTTGCCCGCGAAGGCGGTGTGTCAGTGGCACATCTGTCACTGCGCTACCGCTTTCGCAGGCAAGCCCGCTCCCACATTTTTGACCGCGCGGGGTCAGGCCATGGGAGGCAAGCCGTAGGCGGCCAGGTCAAAGTCGGCGAGCTTGCGAATAATCTGGTCAGCATGCTGGTACTTGCTGTCAGCCATCGCCTCATCGGGCACCGCAATAGCGGTCATGTTGGCAGCCTTCGCCGCCGTCACGCCGAACGGCGAGTCTTCGAACACCAGGCAATCCTCAGGCGCCACACCCAAGCGGCGCGCGGCGGTAAGGAAGATGTCCGGCGCGGGCTTGGCGGCGCCGACTTCCGGGTCGTCGGCGGTGACGATGGTGTCGAACAGGCCAAACCATTCACGGTGCAAGGTGGTCTTGTGGCCAAACGAATTACGCGATGAACTGGTGCCCACCGCAATTGGAATATTGTGCGCCTTCAAGTGCCGCACCAACGCCTCGGCGCCGGGCATGCCCAGGGCCTTGGGAAAACGCTCGCTCATCAGCGGTTCGCGTATTTCCAGAAACTCGGCGGGCGTGATCGGAAGGTCCAGTGCCTTGACCACGTAATCGGCCAAATCCTGAGCACCGCGCCCGATGATGTGCTGCTTGATGCCCCAGTCGTAGGTACGGCCATAGCGTTCGGCAATGATCTGCGTGACTTCGGTGTAGATGCCTTCGGTATCTAGCAACAACCCGTCCATATCGAAAATCACGGCCTTGATCGGGACAGCGGTACGCGGTGCATTCATCACAACACAACCTTGGGGCAAGGACTAAAAGGATTCAGCACAATAACGGCCCTCGTTGCCTGCAAGCAACCTTCGTGGACCAACCGTTGATTCATACCACGCAACAGTTTTAACCCTCGACGCTGACGGCGGCCAGCTAGGGTTTGAGAGGACAACGTCATGACCCGTCGACACGAATCTGAAAATACCGATTGCAAACCTTATAAAAGACTTATTAACCTCCATGAACTCAATCCAATGGACCCGAAAAGCCGTCAAACAATTGCTTCGGTTGCATTCGTATCATCAGCAACAGGTACGCAATGCCGTGTCCGCTCTTGAACACATGCCCGATGCAATCAACGTCAAGGTGCTGGTTAACCATCCTCACAGCTATCGCTTGCGGGTAGGTCATTACCGGGTCCTTTTCGACTGGGACGGCAGCATCCAGGTCGTCAGCATCCAAGAGGTTAAAAAACGTGACGAGCGAACCTACTGCCGTACAGATCATCCACAATACGCAGGGCAAGCCAGCCTATGTGGTGATTCCCTATGAACACTATGTGGCGCAGCAAAACGATCCAAACCTGATTCCCCATGCGGTAGTCAGCCGCCTGGTGGATGGCGCAACACCTATTCGCGCGTGGCGCGAGCATCTGAGCCTGACCCAGGAAGAAGTCGCCCAACGCCTGGGTATTTCACAATCGGCATTTGCCCAGCAGGAAGCGGTCAGCAAACCCCGCCGCACCACGCGGGAAAAGATAGCCAAAGCGTTCGGTATCAATGCCAGTCAACTGGAGCTATAACGTCACCCTGCAAAATTTCACGTATTCCTTTACTCACATCGAGCTCAAACATGCTCTACCGCCTAGCCGCCGACGGCCTCGTGCTGTTCCACCTGGCCTTTATCCTGTTCGTGCTGTTCGGCGGCCTGCTCACCCTGAAGTGGCCCAGGGTAATGTGGCTGCACCTGCCCGCCGTTGCCTGGGGCATCGCGGTGGAGGTGCTGCACCTGCCCTGCCCACTCACCCGTTGGGAAAACCTGTTTCGCCACTTGGCCGGGCAGGATGGTTATGGCGGTGGGTTTATCGAGCATTACATTCTGACGATGATCTACCCAGCCGGGCTGACTGCGAATACTCAATTAGTGCTGGGGGCCGTGGTGGTGGTGGTCAACCTCGCCGTGTATGCACGCCTGATCAAACGCAAGTAGGCAGGCAACCCAGGCCAACCAGGGTGGCCTCCACCGCCTGTTCCAGCGGTGTGTGGGGCTCATGGCCGAGCGTCGCGAGCAGGCGCTGGTTATCCAGGCGCAACGGTGTTTGCCACAGGTAGCGCATCTCCTGCATCTCACGCACGGTGACGACAAAAGGCGCCGCCCAGTTCAACAACCACCAGGGAAACGCGCCGACCCTGGGTTGCTGGCCCGTCCTGCGCAGCACCACACGCTGGATCGTCTTAGCCATCTGCGTACCGTCCGCATCCATGTACCCAGCCATATGAAAGCAGGCGAAGGCGCCAAGACTGGCACGACGCTCAATCAACTCAAGCATTGTACGCGCTACGTCCGGCAGATAAGCCCATTGATGGGCCACGCCGTAATCGCCTGGGTAGCGGATGGTGTGCACCGGTTTGCCGGGTTTGACCAAGCCTTGGGCAAACCAGTTATTGGCCACCCTGGCGCCGAAAAAATCCCCAGCGCGCACAATCACCACCCGGGCGCCCTGAGTGGAAGCGGCTCGCAAGCGCTGCTCCATCTGCACACGGATCGCGCCCTTGCGAGTCAGCGGGTGCTGGGGTGAGTCTTCGTGCAGCACAGGGAATGCATCCGGCCCGAAGTTGTAGACCGTGCCGGGCAGCACGACTGTCGCGCCTTCGCAGATGGCCGCCGCAATGGAGTTGTCGATCATCGGCAACACCCACTCGGCCCATTTGCGATAACCCGGCGGATTGACGCCGTGCACGATTACCGCGCAGCCCCGGGCGGCCGCGATCACGTCGTCGCGATTCAGGGCATCGCCTTTTAGCCACGTAAAAACAGGATTTTGGCTGCGAGCCTTGATCAGATCCCGAGTCAACGCCCGCACCTCCCAGCCCGCCGCGCTCAACTGCCGCGCCACTTCGCCACCAATGCCACCGGTTGCACCCAAAACCAGAACCTTGCTCATCACCCTCTCCCACTGTTGGTTGATGAGGGTATGTTGGATGCGGAACAGCTATAGAGGAATTGCCCAAGAGTATCGAGCCGCTATACATTTATGTATGGCTACGAATATCGGTTGGGAGCTTTACCGGTCATTTCTCGGTGTACTCAAGGAAGGATCGCTGTCGGGGGCCGCACGGCAGCTCGGCATCACCCAACCCACGGTAGGGCGGCACATCGCCGCGCTGGAAACGGCGCTGGGCGTCGTGTTGTTCACCCGCTCGCCCTCAGGCTTATTACCCACTACGGTCGCCCACACACTGCGGGCGCATGCAGAAACCATGGCGCGTACCGCCGCCGCCCTTGAACGCGCCGCCTCGTCCCAAGGCGATGAGGTGCGCGGCGTGGTACGAGTATCGGCCAGTGAAGTGGTGGGTGTGGAGGTACTGCCGCCGATCATCACGCAATTGCGCCGGGAACACCCGCACCTGAAGGTGGAACTGGTGCTGACCAACCGCTTGAGCGACCTGCTGCAGCTGGAAGCCGACATTGCCGTGCGCATGGTGCGCCCCAGCCAGGAGCAGCTGCTGGCGCGGCGTATCGGCCTGATCGAAGTCGGCCTGCATGCCCGTGACGATTACCTGCAGCAACACGGCATCCCCCAACACATGCACGACCTGGCCGGCCACTCCGTCATCGGCTTTGATCAAGCCACTGCATTTATCCGCAGCCTGGCAATCAAGGGTTTTGAGCGCAACGCCTTCGCCATCAGTAGCGACAGCGACCTGGCGCAACTGGCAATGATCCGCGCCGGTGCCGGCATCGGTGGGTGCCAGGTACAACTGGCCCAGCGCGACCCACGTCTGCGCCGAGTGCTGCCTGACGGCTTCGCGTTTAAAATGGACACTTGGGTAAGCATGCACGAAGACCTGCGCAACAGCCCACGCTGCCGGGTGACATTCGATGCACTGGTGGCAGGTTTGCAGCGTTACGTACAGGCTTGAGACAGCTGCGCTGGTGAACAATCAGCGCACCTCAATCCGTTCGCGGTCGCCCCATGTCCGAAGCCTTCGAAGTTCCCAGCCCCCACGAAAAACACCTTGAACACACCACCGAGCATGCTCACGGCCGCGGCGATAGCTTTGCCAGTCGTATCGCCGTGATGACCGCGATCATGGCGACCGTCGGTGCCATGCTCAGCTATCAGGCCGGCTCCAGCGAAAGTGAAGCTGCGATGGACAAGAACAACGCCGCCATCATCAAGACCGAAGCCGCTAACCAGTGGAACTACTACCAGGCCAAATCCAGCCGCCAGAACCTGGCAGAACTGGCCAGCCATATTCCCGGCGTGGATGCTGCGCATTACCAGGCGGAGATCGAGCGCTACAAGCGCCAGAAGGAAGAAGTGCGTAAACAGGCCGAAACGCTTGAGGCCACTTCACGGGACTGGGACCACAAATCCGAGGAAGCGCTGCACCAGCACCATCGCTGGGCCCAGGCGATGACGGCGATTCAGATCGCGATTTCATTGGCGGCGATTACCCTGCTCACGCGCAAGGAATGGCTCAAACGCATGTCGTACACCGCCGGCGGGGTGGCGGTGATGTTGGGTGGCCTGGCGTGGCTGCATCTGTGACACGCCGAAGATTAAATGTGGGCGCTGTCGAGCCCCGGCGAGGCTGCGATGGGATCACCGCGCAGTACCCGCCAGACTGAGCCATCTGCATGCCAGCCTCGCTGATCGATTTCAATCTGCCAACTGAGGGCTTAAAGTGTCGCCCCCGAGAATTGAATCTCGAGATTGAACCTATGGAGTTATAAGTGAAATACGTCAGTAAAGTCGTTGCAGCAGCCGTACTTGGTTTCACCCTGGCAGGTTGCACCGGCACCGCCATGAAAACCCAGCAATACGACGCCAGCCAATACACCGTGCTGGGCCACAGCGAAGCCAGCGCCACCGGCATCATGCTGCTGGGCGTCATCCCCATCGGCCAGAACAACCGCTTCGTGCGCGCCCAGGATGCAGCCATCAAGGCCAAGGGCGGGGACGCGTTGATTAACACGCAAGTGCAGGAAAAGTGGTTCTGGGCTTGGGTATTGAACGGCTACACCACCAAGATCTCCGGTGATGTGATTAAGCTGAAGACCGCGCAATAAGTGTGAAAAAGCCGCTTGATCTCGGTATGAGACAGCGGCTTTTTAGCGCAAGTGATAAGCGGGTGTGCTACGTCGAGAGCAGCCGATTAAAGGAAGCAGTCATGCGAATATTGTTTGTATCACTCTTCTGTTTTTTTATAACGGCGTGTTCAAGCAGTCCAGCAACGCTGTTTATAGACCAAGTCAAAAACAGCCAGACGCCTTTGGCTCTCACACCGGTGGAAGCCCTGCATATTTCGCAGGCGGTACCCATGCCTGTCGACCCCGGCTGGCGACCACCTCAATGGAAAATTACCGCCGCAGAACCTCGTATCCTGATCAATGGAACGCCCTCTAATTATCGAGTGTTCAGCACTACCCTGGTTAAAGACAAAGTCTTCCATATCAACGTTAACTCTTGGTGCGTCAACGCCTGCTTAGGATTCAGCAAATACGCGTTGAACCCGTATTTAATCCTCATGGATGCCCAGGGTAATGTGCAAGGCGAAGGCTTTGGCAAGGCGACCGGCATAGTCGGAGTCATCAACCAAGCCTTGACCGGTACAGTGAAAAACAGCGGTACTTATTACCTCATCGTCGCCGCAGATAATCGGGCACCGGGAGAGACCATTGTTATCGACAACGTCCTGCTGATCGGCGCTGCAGCTAGCCCGATAGCGCCTTTGCGTATTGGCATGAACAGTTACCCATTTGGCTCAGTCGGACCGTTTCTGAATACCGAAGAATCGCCTTGAAGCGGTGACAGATCTGCCTTCGAATCATCGGCGCGCCCCCTGAAGCTCATTGGGGTAGCCAACCCCAAACACTACAGTGCAGACGAAGGCAGGTATGATCCAGGCTAACCCGGCCCGACTGGACCCACACACATGCCTGCCTCCGACCCCCGCCCTACCCCCGCGCCATTCCTCAAGCCCGGTGAAACCGTGGTGTTGTTCGACGGGGTGTGCAAGCTGTGTAACGGTTGGGCAAGGTTTCTGATCCGCCACGACCGCCAACGGTGCTTGCGATTAGCCGCCGTGCAGTCACCCGAGGGCCAGGCGCTGCTGGCGTGGGCGGGGTTGCCGCTGGAGCAGTTCGACACCCTCGCAGTGATCCGCGATCGGCACTGTTGGGAGCGTTCGGAGGCGGTGTTGCAAATCATTGCGCAACTGCCTGCCCGCTGGCGCCCAATGCTGCTCCTGCGCGGCATCCCGCGCTTTCTTCGGGATTGGGCTTACGACCGCGTCGCGCGCAATCGCTATCGGCTGTTCGGGAAATACGATACCTGTCTGTTGCCGAACGCGGATCATGAACAGCGCTTTTTGAAGGATCAGCCATGAACCCCCTGTTGCGCATCAACTGGATCGCGCGGGGCGGCCTGGCTTTCATGTTTGCTTACCATGGGCTGGTGCCGAAGCTGCTGTGGCTAAGCCAGGGTGAGCGGGCAATGATCCAGGCGCATGGGATCGAGCAGGTGCAGTTGTTCGCCACGCTGGCGGGGGTTGGCGTTGTGTGCGGTGGCTTGGAATACCAAGCCCTGAACGGCATCTATTTCAGCCCGAGCGCCTCAAGTGCAATGGCCAGCGCTGATGTCAGCCATACAGCAACAGCCCAATCAACTGCCATGGCGTCATCTTCGTGACCATGATCAGCACGATCACAAACATCCCAGAGAAACCCAAAACTCCCATCCAGAACCATTGCCTATAGACGCCGCGGTATCCATCACCAAGCGCCCTGCCCGTCTCAACCGCACTGAGCGCCATCTGCTGCAAACGCTTCTGCAGCACCAGCACCGGCAGCCAAAGAGCCCCCACACACAGGAAGATGATCAGCGAAGTCAGCACCCATTCGGTGGTCAACCCCAGTCCGGCAAGCTTGATCAACACAAAGCCGGTAATGATCTGAATGACGCCCGCCGGCGTAGTGATCCAGGTATCGAACTGCACCACCATCCGCGCCACATGGGCAATCACTTGCGGGTTGGCCGTACGGCTCGCGGCGATCAGATACAGATACGAGCCCATGCCGAAGCCAAACAGGAAAATCGCCGCGATGATGTGGATGTATTTCAGGCTCAGATAGAGCATGGTCAGCCCTGCCCGTCAGAGAAATGCACGGCCAGGCTAAGGTTCGCCGGGTCGTTGATGGCGGCCATGTATTCGTCGACGGTGATTTCGCCAACGCACGGCCGCGCACCGGGTTCAGGCACATAGCCTTGGGCGACTTTGAGGGCCAGAGCAACGGCGGCGCAGCTGGGGATTTCCGGGCCTTTGTCATTCAGCGCCGTCAGTTGCACCGCCAGGGACAGCGGTTGCCCTTCTGCACCGAGGCCGTTCACGTCGATGTACATCGCGCTTTTGCCATCGCCAAAGCGCTCGAACCAAGTACCCAGCCGATGCAGCCGCGCAGCCCAGGCAAGATGGTCACGCACGACGCCCCACCGCAGCGCCTGGGCCAGCAGATAGTTGGCGACACCGCCAAGCTTGAGCCCCGCACCAGCCTTGAAGCTCAGGGTGTGGGCACCATAGCGGCCAGCAAAGATGTCCATGTCGGGCACATCCACATTCGCCAACACCCGCGTGCCAAGCTCAGGCATTTTGCGCAGCGTCAGGTCCTGCCAGCCCAGCACTTCATGCACCTGACCATGCCTGAGCTGCTTGATGGGTTTGCCCGCGTAAGCCAGCACACCTTCGACGGTGGACAGGCCCGGCATCTTGGCCGAGGAGGAAATACCGTGCTCGATCGAGTCGATACGGGTGAAGCGATAGCGATACTGATCGATGATGGCGCACGACAGCGTCGGCACGGAGCTGCACCCGCTAAGGATCGCCACGCCTGCCTGCCGTGCTTGTGCATCCAGCACGCTCACACCGTTGACGAAGGTGCGGCAGTCGGACAAGTCGCAGTAGTTCACGCCAGCGTCGATGCAACTCTGGGCGACAGCATAGGACTGCCCCTGGAACGGGCCGCCGGTGTGGATCACCCACCTGATGTTCATCGAACGCAAAACGGAGGCGAACCCGGCTCCCATGGCATCGCCGCACCAGCCCTCGCAAGCGGTGTTCGACTGGCTTTTCAGCTCATCCACCTTGCGCTGCAGCTTATGAGGGTCGCGACCCGAAATCACCAGTTCAATGCCCGGCGCCAACACCAGATGCCGGCAAACGATGCTGCCGAAATTGCCGTAGCCACCGACTACCAACACCCTGAGTGTCATTCCATTCTTCCCTAAACAAACGATCATGCGCTGCGCCTGAGACAGGCTGGCGGCTGAGGCGGCAAAGATACCCGATTTGCTTAACAGCTTGGGCCAGATCAACAGAGAGAGTGAGAAGAAGGACTACGGTTTTACAGAGCCCTGATCACCAGCCCGCCCCACAAGCCGTCTCAGACCACCTGCAACGGTTTACCGAGATCAATTGACTCCAGGCCAACTCTCTACATATTCAATAGTGAAGTCCGGATAGGAATCGACAATCTGGATCTTGTAATCAGGATAGCTATCGACGGTTTGCCATTTCCCGACAGAATCCGGCCAGGAATCCACCTTCTTTACTTTGAGGTCGGGGAATTGATTCACCACCTTCACCTTGTAGTCGGGATAGCTGTCCACGAACTGGATCTTGCCGTAAATCTTCGACACATCGACCGTCGTACCGGCGTGAGCGCAAAAAGTGCAGGTCAACAGCAAGGAAGCGAGGGCAACTTTGAACATGAGTACTGCATCCTGAAAAATTGAGGCGTCCAGTCTATCCGTAGCCGCGCAGGCCGTGCCGAAAAACGCCTATCCCTTAAACTCACCCGCCCCATTGCCGACGGCGTCAACATACGCCACACACAACGACTCGGCGATCTGGCTTTTGACTGCTTTGGTCGATTCCGGGCGCGGGTTTCACCTTTGTTGTTTCCGGACTTTGGATAGCAACCCTGAGCCGGAAATAGCATGAGGGTTCCCGTCGGCGAAGTTAGCGATAAAACACAACGCTGTGCGGGCCATAAAGTAAATAAATCCGTCCCCTTTTTCCGGTAGTGATGCGGTGGTGCTGAGTGACTTTGCACTGCTCTGTTCGATTCCACTGCGCGATGGATGCGATTTGCTCGATGTCATCGGGCGACGAATGGACGCGCCGTGCGCATGATCTAAAAACAGCAGGTTTCAAACTCAAAAATTAAAAAACCCCAGGTTTCTTTCGAAACCTGGGGTTTTGTTTGCTGTGAACGTGGTGAAACGAAAATCAAATAAACCTGTGCCTTCGCCAACTTCTGTTACGCGTGCGATATCGGGCTCAGTTGACGATTCATCGCAATGATATCCGCATGACTAGGGTTGGGACCCAGCTTCGCGAAATGCTCTATCATGCGATCCCGAGTTTTTGGCGCCTCACCTTTAACTGCCGCATCGAGGGCCCGGCGCATATCAACGGCGGTGTAGTCGCAGCAGTA
Organism: Pseudomonas sp. AL10; assembly: GCF_029960685.1. Taxonomy (NCBI): domain Bacteria; kingdom Pseudomonadati; phylum Pseudomonadota; class Gammaproteobacteria; order Pseudomonadales; family Pseudomonadaceae; genus Pseudomonas; species Pseudomonas sp. AL10. Next base: position 35,989 of record NZ_JASBQZ010000003.1, on the reverse strand, counting down.
CGCAGGGGTTGCAGGTTGTTGCCGCCACGACTGCTCAAGTGAACCCGCATTGACTGGATCAAAACCTGATTCGCTCACCAGTTCCATGACTGTCTGCACACCGACCTGATCGTCCCCAGCGACTGCCGCCGCCAATCGTCCGGGCGTGCCCTCGGGCTGGCCGAGTTCAGCGAGCGAATAGGCTAACAAATTGTTGAACGCCTTAATCACCGGCCTTCCAATCTGTTTCGAAACCCAAATGCTTTCGGCCATGCCTTCCTCTATTTCCGCAATTTTCTGATCCCTCAAGCCTGGGTAGTAATTGCCGGTATCCACGACAGGGACGTCCAATGGAACAGATGCGAACAAGTCAGCAGGCAGATCAGCCACTGCTGGGAAAGGGATAGATAAAAATATCACTTCGGCGTCTCGAACAACGCCCGAAATATCTGCAGGTACCGCCCCAATCTCGTTGGCGAATGCACGAACCCCCTCAATGCCTTTGGAGTTAGCCACCTGCACTTCATGGCCTGCGGCAATCATCTTCCGGGCAAGGGTTGCGCCAATGTTTCCTGTCCCAATCACGCCAATTTTCATGAGTTCTCGCTCGTATAGGTTCCGGGTAGGCGCCTACCTTAGGAGAATAGTGAGATAATGATAAGTACACACCAAAAGGTAAGTAACGAACCAAACTATGACCAGTGAACGAGAATGGGACTGTGCCGACCCAAAAAACCGAGTGAAATGGGCTGAAGCAACCCTGGAGACCCTCCGCGTCTTGGAGGGAAAATGGAAGATCATCATCCTTTGCCAGCTGTTCGCAGCCAAAGGCCCTCTGCGTTTTTCTGATCTTGAAAAACTCATAGAGGGCATCAACCAGAAAATGCTTATCCAGCAGCTTAAGCAGCTCGAAAAAGACGCAATTGTTCGCCGCACGGTTTACCCGCAGGTACCACCGAAAGTTGAGTATGAGTTGACCGAGGATGGATACGCGTTAGGACCGTCGATGCAGGCTTTGATTGAATGGGCCGAACAGAGGCGCAGCCCTTTTGACCAGGCCTGAAACCACAAACCCCCGGCTTTCTCTATGAAAACCAGGGGTTTGTGTTTACTTAATGTGGCGGTGAAGGAGAGATTCGAAACTACCCGCAAAGTAACTTTCATTATGCAAGCATCCGGTTTACGAGGGCTGCAGCGATGCTCCCTCTCCAAAAAAAGGCATTCTCAGTCCCATGGCAGCCCCATGGCTTTTGGACCAAGTTAGTGCGCGCGGGTTGAGAGGGGGTAAAAAACGGCAAGCCGACCGGTTTATGTTGAGGCATGGGAAAAAGGTAATATTGGTAATACGGTGGATAAATAAGATAAAACCCCTTTAATTTCAATAAGTTTATAGATATTTAGAAAGGTAATAATTTAGTAATTTATAGGTTAGGTCATTACCTTTTCCTCGGGTAATTCCTGACAAGCTCAATCCCCAGCAAAACCGGGCACTTGGGCGAATATTACCTTTTCCATTACCAAATATTACCCCTCAAGGTAATACCTCAAACCCACGGACTACCTGGGCTGCAGCGGCTTTAGCGCCTTACCTAACCAAAATTACCTTTTTCCCAACCCTGGTTCCAAAATAGCCGACTGTGAGGCGAATCCTGCAGCTTGAGGCTAGTCTGAGAGTTCACTATAGGAACCTTGATATGGCGCATGAATATTCGCTCTCAGATGTGCTTGAAAGGATGTATGAGAATCAGTTGGCACTTGAAGCAGCTGTGATGGAGATCACCCTACGCCTGGAACAACAAGGCTCAGCAGAGGTAGCTGAAAACGTGCGTGGGACCTTAGAGGCAATCGGTGAGAACGCGGGGCATATCAAGCAAGGCTTGGCACGCCCGAAAAGGTCAGGAGCCAGCTAAGGATGCGAGACAAATTGTGAAATGCTCCAATCTCGACGAGGCCCACACGTTTCGTGGCGTATGGCAGCTTTCCGCCTCTTCGAAGTCCGCTACACACGGTAAGAAAAAAGATCTATCTCGTTTCGGAAAATGCCCGTATTCCTATGTTTTCTTCTCTTTCGACCAATGAACCCGGGGCCTCCAACCCTGCCCCGTTCATGATCGCCTGCTACGTCGCTGTGCGACCGCCCTGCACTTCTCTTCAAATCTTTGCAATCCGTGAAACTGCCGGTCGCCCGTAGAGCGTCCCGGCCCGCCTGGGCTGCCGGTTCGTTTGCACTACATCTGTGTTTGCACAAAAAAAGGACGCAAACCCCGTCGGCGGGAGGGGGATAAGCGCTTTTTTACGCGTTTTAATTTCGCAGAAAATATTTTGTCTCACCCTCGCCCGATGTCTAATTGACATCAAGACGATTGACTGGCGTACTAACAGGACCGCATAGATATGGAAATCAGACATGGTAGTTTTTGTGGCAGGTGTACACGGCGTAGGCAAAACATATCTTTGCGAACGATTCGCGACGGTCTCAGGCATCCAGCATGCAAGCGCCAGCGCGCTCATAAAAAGCGAACTCAAAACATCAAACTGGGAATCCGATAAGCTTGTATCTGATATCGATTCAAACCAGATTGCCTTAACGGTAGCTGTTAAGCGAATAACAGAGAACTCTAGACGCCTCTTACTAGATGGCCACTTCATTCTTAAAAAACATGATAATACTCTGGCAGCGGTGCACGAGCACACTTTCAAAGATTTAAACCTATCACTAATATGCCTAATAGAATCGGAAGCTGAAACAATACGACAGCGTCTTATATCTCGAGACTCGAACGCTTTTTCTGGCAATATAGAGAATTTTTTACAAGAAGAAAAATCAAGAGCACATTACATTAGCAAGTTATTCGATATTCCTTTAATCATATTAAAAAACCCTTCCGAACAAGAATTCAATACACACTTGCATAAAGCATTTACAACCAACTGACTCTGGGCTCAGACAATGGAACTCGTACAAAAAAAATTTAAGCACGTTAACATCCAAGATCCTTTCTTCTCCTCGTTAATCAATGATTATAAAGAGTTTACGACATGGTTCGCTAAGAAAGCCGAGGATCAAGCTTATGTCTTTGAGGATGAGAACGATAAGGTCAATGGCTTTCTATACCTAAAGACAGAAGAGGGATCTGTAGACGATGTAGTTCCACAGCTTCCTAATAAAAAACGCTTGAAAGTCGGCACGATGAAAATCAATGCTCGCGGAACCAAGCTCGGAGAACGTTTCATCAAGAAAATATTCGATCACGCACTACACAATAAAGTTAGCGAAATATACGTTACCGTATTCCCAGCGCATGAAGTTTTAATAGCACTATTCACAAAGTATGGCTTCATCCAAGTTGCCGAGAAACATACACAGAATGGCACCGAACTCGTACTTATCAAAGATCTGAACGTGTTACAGAACACTCTGGTGAGGTCGTACCCCCTTATGGACATGGCGAATCGAAATATTTATCTGCTGTCTCTAAATCCGCAATGGCACACTCGCCTGTTGCCAGACTCTATTCTCAAGAATGAGAACGCAGATATCATCGAAGACATCTCGCACGCAAATAGCGTTCATAAAGTCTACCTCGCGGCGATGGACGGTCTGGAAAAATTGAAACCTGGTGATATCCTTGTTATTTACCGAACGACGGATCACCAAGGGCCCGCTCATTACCGCTCAGTGGCGACGTCTGTAGGTGTCGTTGAGGAGTACCGGTCGATTCGCTCATTCGCTTCACGGGATGAATTCATGAGCTATTGCCAGCCGTACAGTGTGTTCAGCGACGCTGAACTTGACCAGTTTTGGCAACGGAAAAACTACCCCCACGTCTTCCGCTTTACGTATAATGCCGCCTTTAAACGCCGCGTGACACGTGGCGAGATGATCGAGCAATTCGGTATGAATCCTGCCGCTTACTGGGGATTTATGCGACTAACGCGAGACCAGTTTAATTTAATCGCACAGGCGGGCCAGATGGATGAAAGTATTATTATCAATTAAGCCTGAATATGCGGAAAAAATCTTACTCGGCGAAAAACGATTCGAGTTTAGAAAATCCGTCTTCAAGAACCCTGAGGTCAGAACCGTCGTAATTTACGCGACTATGCCTATTGGAAAAATAATTGGCGAATTTGATTTCGACGAAGTTCTGTCTGACGAGCCTAAAGAGATTTGGTCTTTAACATCGAAATTCTCAGGCATAACAAAGAAGTTCTTCAATGAATACTTTGATGGCAGAAAACTGGCTCACGCGATAAAAGTCGGTCAGGTAAGAAGATATGAAACACCAATAAGTTTAAAGTCCCTTATTCCTAGCGGAATGGCGCCCCAGTCGTTTTGTTATATCAAAGACGGCCAAGGTCAGCTGAACTAGCAATTTACCCCTAAGAAAAAACCCGCCGACGGCGGGTTTTTTTGAATTGAATCCCTAGAAGATAATAGATTTTAACTGTATAGCCTACAGATCAGCTTTTGCTGCTCTCTCAGAAAATGCGGCCATGTCCTTAGGGCTTGGGGTTGGCCCTGGTATATGTGTATGCCCCGCCAGTTGCACATTCATCTCCTGCACTAGGTCGATCAAATCACACACCACCTGAAATAGGTTTACGCTCTCCGACCCGATCCAGTTTTGGGGAGCCAGCAACCACTGACCAGCCCCCGCCACGCTCTTGCGCAGCCCCTGAATCCTTTCCTCCATGTCGCCACCTACCGTGGCGTTGTACTTCTGCCCCACCACCAGGTTCAGATCCCGCCCGGTCGCCTGGTGCAGATCATCCACCGCCGCCAGGCTGACAGATCCTCCCGACAGCAGCTTGAGCGCACCCAGGGCTTCAAGCGTCTTGATGCCCCCCACCGATTCGGTTGAATGATCGTCCACAGTCCTGGTGTGGCTCTGGAACCGCTCGGTGTTTCCCATCGCCTCCACTTCCCGCTCGATCGCCTTGTCCAGGATCTTACCGTCGGTTTGACGCAGCCAGTTGCCGTCGGCGTCGACACGCTGCTGACAGGCTTCGCTATGCTGCCACACCTGGTCACCCTTCGGGACGCTCGGCATGCTCAAGCCGTGGGGCAGAATCGTTTGGATATAGGGCTTGTGCGGCAGGCCATAGGCGAAACACACCACAACCTGGGTGCCTTCCTCGGGGAATGCGTAAATGCCCATTTCCTCGCCACCGGTGGGCAGCGGCAAAGGCACGCCAGCATGGTGTCTGGCTCGCCGGCCGGCCCCATGACCTCGATGTCGACCGCGTAGCGGGGGCGGAAGTCGTCGCAGATCCCGGCGCCGGCGGGCGCGTCGGCCACGGCGACAACCTGGGCAAAGCGTGGCAGGTGATAACCACCAGTGAGTTCGGGGAATTGTCGTTCTACGCTGCGGCGGATTGCGTCGTCCATCGGATGGCCATCTGGTTGTCGATGAGCGCGACACTGGTGATGCGCTCGCCGTGATTGATCGTTGCACCTGGTCGCAACCCGGGGAGGGCTGCAATCATCGCGCTTTGGTTGCCCTGGTAGTCGTCGAACAGTTCCACCGGCAGCTGCAGCGGCGAGCGAACGCCGAAGTTTCCGAGCAGCCCGTACGAACAACAACTCCTCAACAATCAATTTTCCTGAATTAAACGTAGATCAGGCTATAGCATTAGTGTTGTATCAATATTTACGATGCTAGGCATGCCTAAGCTCCGTACGTTGATCAACGAACGAGCAGCCATATCGCACGTAAGGCCCTCAGAAAATATATCGCAAATATATTCTTGCATGCTGCCATCTAAACCAGCCCACCAAGCGGGATGCAAGTATATATTTTCAAGTAACTGGAGCATAAAGACAGCAAGATTATCTGACGATAGATTTGCATTTCTAAATTGCCCGACGAGTTTCAAACCAGTAGTTGAATGTTCCGGAAGCCAAGAGAAAACTATGTACCCCTTCCCTGCATCAGAAAAGGAATTAATAATCACATAGTCAGGCACGCTACCTTTATTATGCGAGATAAATTGCACTGGCTTCCCATCGAATCCGTATATAGGTGCTACGATAGAGCTACCCATTATGTGCGGCGGGTGTGCTAACTCAAAGACAACATGCTTTAGCTCAGAATAATCCTCCCCGACAAGCATGTCATCCAGCTTTTCTTTTATATAAGCCAAATCGCTCTTTGAAAGATTATTATTACTTATCATTTCATTTGCGGCACGCTGAAGCATTAATTGTTGCATAAGCGACTGCCCTTTATCAAAGCCTTTAAGGTCCTGAAAAATCTCTGAAACGTCGCCCTTGACATAAAGTTCTCTTGATACGGCCCTGAAAGCGACTAGAAAACAGTGTTGTTTGTTAATGTAAAAAGGGCAGTCTTCGACAGGGAAAAATAGTACCTTGTCGTGATGAGAGCAGAATCCAGAAAATGTTGACGCTCTATTAATCCCGACGCGCGCAGGAGCCAGCTTATTAGTTTTAGTGATAGATTGGACATTACCAAGAAAAGCTAAAACATGCCCTTCTACAGAAATCTCTTTCAACGATGAACTTTTTGAAACGGTATGGGCGTTAATAATTTTCACAGTGCAGTTAGGATGCCACACTGATGGGGCACTGCAGGTTTTAGACGTATTGATTTTCTTAATAGTCCTATGTGCGTCTGCAACACTTACTGGAGTTTCGCTTCCTCGATCAAGGTGGCATTTCTTGTATTTCAAACCTGACCCACACCAACAAAGCTCATTTCGTTTAAACCCCATGCCCAGTCAACTCCTTATATTAGAAAGACACTCAAAACCATTACAAACCCGTTTATAGCCGTAATACCTTCTAGACAACAACAGAGCTGCTTGCAAATTAAAAACGTACCTAAAAAGCATAGCTCTAGCTTTTACATCAGTCGTGCCTCGGCCTAGACCGGTGTGTAAATTAAAGTCACAAATCAATGCTTTTCATAATGCGCATCGAACTCTTTAAGAATATTTGGATTGTAAAAAACCTTAGGTATTCCGGTAGTGCTACCAGGAGTAAGATACCGCTTATGTGCAAATCTCTCTTCCGCCTCCAATGCTTTACGGATGATGTGATAATTTGAGTTTTGTTTGAAATTTTTGAACCGGCGGGTAAGCCGGGTGGTAAGATTCTTATAGTCCCACGGGTACTTCTCAGATATATCTAGCTCCGTGATTATTATTTTTGTTGCATTACTATCCGCAGAGTACTGAATTGGCAAAGCGGAGTCGCTTTTAACCTTCTGTAATTTTATGTCGATCCTCAATGTGAGATTATAAGAACCGACATCTTCCTCATCATACATCCTTTCAAACTGGTTAATATAATCCAAAACTTTCTTTTCTTTTGGATTAAGCATTACACCTGGCGCCTCGTCAAACCCTCTAAAAAATGAAATAGGCATTAGATAAAAATTATATTTAGCAAGGATATCTCCATGCCAGCTTTTTACGATATTTGCATAGTTCTGTAATGAAGCGGCACCGAGCTCCTGTATTTTAATGCTGAGCAGGACGTCATCATTGATGAAGTGAATCGCATTATCTCTAATTTCTGTTAGTGCAGTAACATTATCAATAACAGCCTTTTCTACCTCACTCCCGTAGTCCTCGGTTATTATTCGAATCGCTTCAAACATACTAACGGACATTGGATTTCCGGCTCGATTTGTTTTCGGCCTAGGCAGCTTTGACTTTTCACCACTCTTGAGAGTTCTATACTCCATTGCATAGAGCGATGCTACTTTATTACTAGAGAGGCTAAGTACCTTTGCTTTAAACAAAAGCTCCCAAGCATTTATGCACAACACTGAAAAACTTTCCTCTCTATACTTGAAGTCCGGCTTATTATAAACCTCCATAGCTGAAAGCATAGCGGATATGGACTTACCCAACATGCTCCGCGAACGTGATTTCATGTATATTCTTCCTTGTTTGAAGCATCAAAATGATACTGAGATGAGTGTCCGATAGACGTCACTAAAATTCAACACGAGTTTCGCACTCAATCTAAGCTTTTCGTCAAAGTATTATTTTCATTGAGCTTTTTATGCAGCGGATGAATGCACCACCACTTCCGAAATCTAAAGTTATTTTTCAAAACCCAGAAATCGCTCCTCCGCATGAAAGGCCACCCCTGTACGGTACCGTCTCTCATTGACGACTTCTGCATGTCGATTGGGGGGCAGGACGGCCAACGCTGTACGGCCCCTTTCGAAGACGAGTAAAACACCCATCTGTCCCATATAACCGTATTTCAGGCACCAAAAACCACAAACCCCCGGCTTTCTCTATGAAAACCAGGGGTTTGTGTTTACTTAATGTGGCGGTGAAGGAGAGATTCGAACTCTCGATACAATTTCTTGTATACACACTTTCCAGGCGTGCTCCTTAAGCCACTCGGACACTTCACCGTATCTCGTCAAACCAGTTCAGTCTGTCGAGGCGCGCTAATGTAGTCGAAAGCCTTGCTGATGGCAAAGGTTTTTTTCAGAATTTTCATGCGGTTAGACGGTTATGCCATTCCCCTCCCGGCGAGGGGTGGTGATTGTGCCATTCTCAGGCATCGGCGGCACGCGTCTGGAGCGCTTGCTGCGCCCTGCTCCGGGGCGTCTACCCTTGGGGATGCAGGAAAAGCCTGACTGGGTAGTCAGTCACGGCGCTTTACCCGCGGGGGCGTGGTGAGTAACGTCTGCGCATCTATCTCTATAACAAGCCCTACAAGGAACCGCGTCATGAGTGAGTTGATTGCCTACCACTTCGAAGACGGTATCGCGACCCTGACCCTGAGCAACGGCAAGGTGAATGCCATTTCTCCGGCGGTGGTCAGTGAGTTTAATGCGGCGCTGGATCAGGCCGAGAAGGATCGGGCGGTGGTGATCATCACGGGCACGCCGGGGATTTTGTCGGGCGGTTATGATTTGAAGGTGATGACCGCTGGCCCTAAAGAGGCAATCAGCCTGGTGACCTCGGGTTCGACCCTGGCGCGCCGGATGTTGGCGCATCCGTTCCCGGTGATCGTGGCCTGCCCCGGTCATGCGGTGGCCAAGGGCGCGTTCCTGTTGTTGTCGGCCGATTATCGGATTGGCGTCGAAGGCCCGTTCAGCATTGGCCTGAATGAAGTGGCGATTGGCATGACCATGCACCACGCCGGTATCGAGTTGGCGCGGGATCGCCTGCGTAAGTCGGCGTTTCAGCGTTCGGTGATCAATGCCGAGATGTTTGATCCACAAGGCGCCCTGCACGCAGGTTTCCTCGACAAGGTGGTTGCACCGGAAGAACTGCAAGCGGCTGCACTGGAAGCGGCACGGCAGTTGAAGAAGATCAATATGAACGCGCACAAGCACACCAAGTTGAAAGTGCGCCGCGCACTGCTCGAAGCCCTGGACGATGCAATCATCCAGGATCAGGGCCATAGCCTGAGCTAAGTCCTACACCTTTCGTGTCCGAGCCCGACCTTGAGTCGGGCTTTTTCTTACCTATGAATGTGAAACTTCCATAACCGCTCTAGTTAGCCGTTATCGGCCCATGTGGAAACATGCGCTTAAACATCGGCTATCTCCTACGTCTGTAGGGGCAATTGCCGAATACAGTGCACATCCGTACACTGCGCCACCTTTTGTCCCGATGGGCCGTGTCGATGCTTTTTCTGTTGCGTATGTTGTTGATGGGCCTGCATTTTATGATCGCCGGCGTGCTGGGTGTGCTGGTCGGTGTGTGCCGGCCGTTCAATCCGGACAACAGCCGTCTCTGCGCTCGCCTCTATGCGTTGCCAGCCATGCGGATCCTGGGCTTGAACGTGAAGGCCGACGTCGACTCGCTGCGCAACAAGCCCGGTACCTGCGTGGTGATCGCCAACCATCAGTCCAACTACGATCTGTTTGTACTCGGCAATGTGGTGCCGCACCGCACCGTATGCATCGCCAAGAAGAGCCTGAAATGGGTACCGCTGTTCGGCCAGTTGTTCTGGCTGGCTGGCAATGTGCTGATCGACCGTGGCAATGCACACAAGGCGCGGCGGGCGATGCTGACCACCACGCATACCTTGCAGCATAAGGACACGTCGATCTGGGTGTTCCCGGAAGGTACGCGCAACCTGGGCAAAGGGTTGTTGCCGTTCAAAAAAGGCGCGTTTCATATGGCGATTGCGGCCGGTGTGCCTATCGTGCAGGTGTGTGTCAGCAATTACGTGACGCAGATGAAGCTCAATCGCTGGGCCAGCGGCAGTGTGCTGATACGCTCGTTGCCGCCGATTCCTACCTGTGGGTTGACGGTGGATGACATCCCTCAGTTGCTGCTGACGTGTCAGACGCAGATGGATGAGTGCATTGCACAGATGGATCGCGAACTGCAACGCGCGTAGGCGCACGCTTAGGGTGACGCGGAGCGTCACGGGCGGCATTCCCACGCAGAGCGTGGGAACGATCAGTGATATCAGCCAGCAACAACGGAACGCCATTCAGGCTAAGCTGCCCAACATCTGTCCTCTTGATAAGAAGTGATCAGCACCATGGGTAGAGTTGTTGCGGCTGCCGTTTACAGCGCCGGTAAGAAAGTCTCGGATATTACTCTCGATGAAGGCGCGGCCTGGGCCGCCAAACCTGGGCACTTTGTGTGGATCGGCCTGGAAGAACCCAGCGCCCAGGAACTGAACAACCTGCAACGCCAGTTCAACCTGCACGAGCTGGCGATTGAAGACGCCATGGAAAAACACAGCCGCCCGAAGCTGGAAACCTTCGGCGACGCGCTGTTTATCGTCACCTACTCACCGGTGCGCGAGAACGGCAAGCTGGAGTTTATCGAAACCCATATTTTTGCCGGCAACGGCTACATCATCACCGCACGCAACGGTCACTCGGCGTCCTACGGCTTTGTGCGCCAACGCTGTGAGGCGCGCCCGTTGTTGCTGGAGCATGGGGAAGATTTCGTACTCTATGCGTTGCTGGATTTTGTCACTGAAAACTACCAGCCGGTGAGCGAGGCGATCCACGCCGAGATTGATGAGTTGGAGCGTAACGTGCTGTGCAGTTCGCTCAACGAGCGCGATATCCAGCACCTCCACGGCCTGCGCCGCGATGTGTTACGGCTCAAGCGGCACGTGGCGCCAATGGTGGAGATCAGCCAGGAGTTGCAGAAGCTGAGCTTCCCGTTTATCGACAAGAACATGCGCCCGTATTTCCGTGATGTGCAAATCCACGTGACGCGGCAAATGGAAGACCTCACCACCCTGCGCGACATTGCCAGCCAGACCATCGAGATCGGTGTGTTGCTGGAGGCGTCGCGCCAGAGCGTGGTGCAGCGCAAGTTCGCCGCGTGGGCGGCGATCCTGGCGTTCCCCACGGCGGTGGCGGGGATTTACGGGATGAACTTCCAGAACATGCCCGAGCTGCAATGGCACTACGGCTATTTTGCGGTGCTCGGTTTTATTACCTTGGGCTGTACCGGTTTATGGGCCAGCTTCAAGCGTTCGGGCTGGCTTTAAGCCTTGGCTTCAGGCTGGTGCGCCACAAAGCGCATCATCCACTCCGCCACGGTCACGCCGTGGTGGTCGCGCTCCAGGCTGGCCACGCCGTTGCTGTAGACCTTTTCACCCAGGGTTGTCTGAAGTATTTCCAGCAACTCACGGGAATAGTCGTGAACAAACTCCGGATGGCCCTGGAAGCACAGCACTTGGTCGCCAATGTGATACGCGGCAAACGGGCAGAATTCGCTCGAGGCGATCACGGTGGCATTGTCCGGCAAAGTGGTGACTTGATCCTGGTGACTGATCAATAGCGTCAGTTCCGGCACCTCAGGACTCATCCATGGCGTCTTGGCATCCAGCTTGTAAGCGTGGGTGCCCATGCCCCAGCCCTGGCTGGCACGTTCGGCCTTGCCGCCCAAGAGCAGCGCGAGCAACTGATGGCCGAAGCACACGCCCAGCAGCTTGTCGCCGCGCTCATAACGCGTGAGCAGGTAGGTCTTGAGCGTCTGGATCCAAGGGTCGGTTCCGAACGAATCGGCCTTACTGCCGGTGATCAGGTACGCGTCAAACACCTCGTCATCCGGTGGGTACTCGCCCTGCACCACGTTGTAGACCACAAACTCGGCGGCAATCGGTTGCTTGGCGAACAGGCGCTTGAACATCTGCCCATAGCCTTGGTACTCATCGATCAAAGCGGGACGCAGAATATCGGTTTCCAGGATGCAGACGCGTAGCGACATAAAAAATACCTGACACGGCGATGGGAATATTGCACACCCAGAGCCTGCCCTGAAATACCCCCCCAAAGCAAGCCCTCAATGGGCACCCACACACACTGTAGGAGCGAGCTTGCTCGCGAAAAACGTCAACGATAACGCAGGTATCCTGGATAAAAGCGTTGCCTGTGCGTTCTTCGCGAGCAAGCTCGCTCCTACAGTGAAACTTCTAAAACAGCGCGCCTTTTGCGGCTTTTTCCAGCAACAACGCCGGCGGCGAGAAGCGCTCCCCGTACTCCTCGGCGAGGTAGCGGGCGCGGGCGATGAAGTCGTTCAGCCCGTACTGGTTGATAAACTGCAACGCGCCGCCACTCCACGCGGCAAAGCCGATGCCGAAGATGGAACCAACGTTGGCGTCCGCCGTGGACATCAACACGCCTTCCTCCACGCAACGCACGGTTTCGATGGCTTGGATAAACAGCAAGCGGTCGCGCACGTCCTTAGGTGAGATTTGCTTGCCAGGCTGTTCAAAGCGGGTTTTCAGCTCAGGCCACAAGTGCTTCTGGCCGCCAGCGGGATAGTCGTAAAAACCAGCGCCGGCCGCCTTGCCCGTGCGCTTGTATTCGTTGACCAACAGATCAATCACCGCCGTCGCAGGATGGTTCGGCATGGCCTTGCCTTCGGCCTGCAGGTCCTTGGCCGTTTGCTGTCGGATATGGCTCATCAGGCTCAGGGACACTTCATCGGACACCGCCAACGGCCCCACTGGCATCCCGGCCTTGCGCGCTTCGGTCTCGATCATCGGCGCAGCCACGCCTTCGCCGAGCATGGCGATGCCTTCGTTGGTAAAGGTGCCGAATACCCGCGAGGTGAAAAAGCCGCGACTGTCGTTGACCACAATCGGGGTTTTCTTGATTTGCAGTACGAAGTCAAACCCTCGGGCCAGGGTTTCGTCGCTGGTGCGCGCGCCCTTGATGATTTCCACCAGGGGCATCTTGTCCACGGGGCTGAAGAAGTGCAGGCCGATGAACTTGGCTTGATCGGGCACCGCCGTGGCCAGGCCGCTGATGGGCAAGGTGGAGGTGTTGGAGGCGATCACCGCGTCGGCCCCCACCACGTTTTGCGCCGCAGCCGAGACCTTGGCCTTGAGTGCGCGGTCTTCGAACACGGCCTCGATAATCAGGTCGCAGCCGGCCAGGTCGGCGTCATCCTGCGTAGGATGAATGCGCGCCAGGGTGGTTTCGCGCTGTTCGGCGGTCAGTTGCCCACGGCTGACCTTCTTGTCCAGCAGTGCAGCCGAATGGGCTTTGCCTTTTTCGGCGGCGGCCAGGGTGATGTCTTTGAGCACCACCTCGATACCCGCACAGGCACTGACATAGGCGATGCCCGCGCCCATCATCCCGGCGCCGAGCACACCGACCTTACGCGTGACGTAGGGCGCATAGCCCTGGGGGCGTGAGCTGCCGGCATTGATTTGGTTGAGCTGGAACCAGAAGGTGCCGATCATGTTTTTTGCCACTTGCCCGGTCACCAGTTCGGTGAAATAGCGGGTTTCGATCAGGTGCGCGGTATCGAAGTCCACTTGGGCGCCCTCGACGGCGGCACAAAGAATTTTCTCCGGCGCGGGGAAGCAGCCCTGGGTCTTGCTGCGCAAAATCGACGGCGCAATGGCGAGCATCTGCGCGACTTTAGGGTGGGACGGCGTGCCGCCGGGGATCGCGTAGCCCTTGTTGTCCCAGGGTTGCCTGACTTCGGGATTAGCCAGAACCCAGGCACGGGCCTGTGCCAGCAATGCCTCGCGATCCGCCGCCACCTCATCAATCAAGCCCGCTTGCAGGGCCTGGGCAGGCCGGACTTTTTTACCTTCGAGCAAATACGGCAAGGCTTTTTCCAGGCCAAGCATGCGCACCATCCGCACCACGCCGCCGCCCCCTGGCAACAGGCCAAGGGTCACTTCCGGCAAACCCAGTTGCACTGACTTGTCGTCCAGCGCAACCCGGTGGTGGCAGGCCAGGCAAATCTCCCACCCACCGCCCAGGGCCGCGCCATTGATCGCAGCCACCACCGGTTTGCCGAGGGTTTCCAGGCGGCGCAACTGCGCTTTCAACACCAACACACTGTCGTAGAACGCCTTGGCCTGGGCTTTGTCGACCTTGATCAGCTCATTGAGGTCGCCGCCGGCAAAAAAGGTTTTCTTGGCCGAGGTGATCACCACCCCGGCGATCTCGTTCTTTTCCGCTTCCAGGCGCGTGAGGGTGGCCGCCATGGCTTCGCGGTAGGCAGCGTTCATGGTGTTGGCGCTCTGGCCGGGCATGTCGAGGGTCAGCACCACGATCTGGTCCTGGCCTTTTTCGTAACGAATGGCATCGGTCATGACAAATTCCTTAGGCTCAGAGGCGTTCGATAATGGTGGCGATACCCATGCCACCGCCGACACACAAGGTGGCCAGGCCGTAGCGTTGCTGGCGCACCTCCAGCTCGTCGAGCAAGGTGCCGAGGATCGCGCAGCCAGTGGCGCCCAAGGGGTGGCCCATGGCGATGGAGCCGCCGTTGACATTGACCCGTGCGGCGTCGATGCCCATGTCCTTGATGAACTTGAGCACCACCGAAGCAAAGGCTTCGTTGACTTCGAACAGGTCGATGTCTTCAACCCGCAGGCCGGCCTTGGCCAGCGCCTTGCGAGTGGCCGGCGCGGGGCCGGTGAGCATGATGGTCGGGTCGGTGCTGGTCACCGCCGTGGCGACAATGCGCGCCCGTGGTTGCAGGCCCAGCTCGCGGCCCTTGGCCTCGGAGCCGATCAACATCAGCGCGGCGCCGTCCACGATCCCGGAGCTGTTGCCCGGCGTGTGCACATGGTGGATGCGCTCCACGTGGCTGTAGACCCGCAGCGCGGTGGCATCGAAGCCCATCTGGCCCATCATTTCGAAGCTGGGCTTGAGCTTGCCCAAGCCCTCGAGGGTTGAGTCGCCACGGATAAATTCGTCATGGTCCAGCAGCACGATGCCGTTCTGATCGTGCACCGCGATCAGCGACTTATTGAAGGAACCGTCTGCCCGCGCCCTGGCGGCTTTCTGCTGGGACTGTAGGGCGAAGCTGTCGACATCCTGGCGCGTGAAGCCTTCCAGTGTGGCGATCAGGTCGGCGCCAATGCCTTGGGGCGTGAAGTGGCTGTGCATATTGGTTTGCGGGTCGAGCACCCAGGCGCCGCCATCGCTGCCCATGGGTACGCGGGACATGGATTCGACGCCGCCGACCACCACCAGGTCTTCGAAGCCGGAACGCACCTTCATTGCCCCCAGGTTCACCGCTTCCAGGCCTGAAGCGCAGAAGCGATTGACCTGCACACCGGCCACACTGATGTCCCAGTCCGCCACCAGCGCGGCGGTCTTGGCGATATCGGCGCCTTGGTCGCCCACCGGTGTGACGCAGCCCAGGACGATGTCATCCACTTGGCGGGTGTCGAGGTCGCTGCGCTGCGCCAACGCCGTGAGCAAGCCAGCCACCAGGTTTACCGGTTTGACGCTGTGCAGGGCACCGTCGGCCTTGCCTTTACCCCGGGGCGTGCGTATCGCATCAAAAATCAAAGCTTGGGTCATGACATCCTCGAACCGCTGTGGGTGTGTGCCCCTACCTTAGGCCCGATTGACACGGTTTCAATGACGGATGCGCTCATTGCTTTTGACCCCCTCGCTCGGACGAACGGTAGGTCCCTATGGGAAAACCCTGATTAATCGTTTTAGCGGTCTAGCCCTAGGGTTGGCGCCAAGATGGCAATAAGCCTCATGCCGTTTTTAGCGCAAATAATTATTAGCTGATATGAAATGGGTCTAAGCCAGAAAGAACGGGCGCTCTAAGGTTGAACCTGTAAGACGCTGCTGCCGGGTTTTGCTGGAGCAGCTGTAAGAAAAGTGCAACGTCACCTCGCGATACTGGATACAACGGCACGCATTTGACGCTCAGGAATAACAACAAAAGAAAAGGCAGTCAGCCATGTTCAAACAATCGAAAGTACGTCAGGCGGGACTTATTCTGTTCGCCACCACCCTGATTCTGATCTTGCCCAATTTACCCAAGGTTATTGGGTGACACTCCCAGCTTCCGTGCTCACACCGCACCAGGCCAGCCGCTTTTGGCAGCACCTGCCAGGACATTGCGCTTAGCGCGCCTGTTGCAGGGGCTGTCTTTTTACCTGCCGTTTTCCGTTATCGTGTGCGCCCTCACTCTCTCGCAACGGGCCTGTGCCTTGAAACCGATCCTCGCCTTTTTTGCCCTGCTGTTGAGCCTGCCTGCGGCGGCGGCACCCTTGACCATCGAGCTGGACCACAGCCAAAAGACCTGGCAGACCGCCGAGTTGCTCAAGCACCCCGACGCTCAAACGGTGCAGATCATCGATGATGTGTCCTACAAGCGCACGATGACCTACCGTGCAGTGCCCCTGGCGGCGCTCTTACCGGGCCTTAAGCCTGCGAACCACCTGCAAGCCGTTGCCCTTGATGGTTTTGCCGCCGAACTTGCCGCCGCGCCGTTGCTGGAAAAAAACGGCGCCCGCGCCTGGTTGGCCGTGGAAGACCCGGCCCATCCATGGCCACCGTTGGCACAGGGCAAGCCCAGCGCCGGGCCGTTCTATCTGGTCTGGACCAACCCTCAAGCCGGGCATATCAGCCCCGAACAGTGGCCGTTCCAAGTCTCAAAATTCAAGCAGTTGCAGACGGTTGGCGAGCGTTTCCCGGCGCTATTGCCCGACCCGAAACTGGCGGCGAACGACCCGATCAACCAGGGCTTTGCGTTGTTCCAGAAGAACTGCCTGGCGTGCCACCGCCTCAATGGCGGCGGTGATGCCCAGATGGGCCCGGACCTGAATGTGCCCTTCAACCCCACCGAGTATTTCAGCGGCGATTTCCTCAAGCGTTACATCCGCGACCCGCAAAGCCTGAGGCATTGGCCACAGGCGAAGATGCCGGCGTTTACAGCCAGTGTATTGCCAGACAATGAGTTGGATTTGCTGGTGGGGTATCTGCGGCATATGGCGGGCCGCAAACTGCAACCTTGAGCCTGCGCTGTATCGATCGTTCCCACGCTCCGCGTGGGAACGCCTCTTGTGATGCTCTGCGTCACGCTTTGGGACGCGGAGCGTCCTCGGCTGCATTCCCACGCAGAGCGTGGGAACGATCAAGCAACGCAGAGCGCGGGGGCGATCATTGCTGAGGCGCCACGAATACCTTGGCGTGCATCTGCTCATGCCCACCACCACGGCGCATGCCGCGTACCGGGCAGGCATCGAGATAGTCCAGGCCCACGGCCAGCTTCAAGTGCCGCTCCGGCCGGGCCAGTTGGTTGGTCACGTCAAAGCTGTACCAGGCGTCATCCAGCCAGGCTTCGGCCCAGGCATGGCTGGCCAGGTGCGCGCTGTCTTCGGTGTACAAATACCCCGACACATACCGCGCGGGGATCCCCAGGCTGCGTGCGCAGGCCAGGAACGCATGGGTGTGGTCCTGGCACACCCCAGCGGCACCTGCAAAGGCCTGGGCGGCGCAGGTATCGACGTCGGTCGCGCCAGGGGTGTAGACCATGGTGTGGTTAAGCGCCTGCATCAAGTCGATAAGCGCGGTGCGGTCGCGACGCTGATGGCAGTGTTGCTCGGCAAAGCCGCGCAGGGCGTCGTCGGGCTCGGTGAGGCGCGTAGAGCGCAGGAACGGAAAAGCTGACTGGCTTTCGTGTTCGGCCTCGCGCAATTCATCGATTTCCACCACGCCCCGGGCGCCAATGATGATGGCGTCATGGGGCTCGTCCAGGGTGAGCACATGCAAGATATTACCGAAGGGGTCCACCTGGGCCCGCACCGGGCGTGGCAGGTCGAGTTGCCAGCTCAGCACGTGCTGGCGCTCGCTGTCATGGGGTGTCAGGCGCAGGTACTGGATGCTGGCGCGCACCTGGTCTTCGTAGTGATAGGTGGTGTCGTGGCTGATGGAGAGTCTCATGCCGCCTCCAGGTAGGAACTGTAGATGGCGTCGCCCAAATGGCGGACCAAGGGGATAAAGTCGGTCAGCCAGGCATGCAGGCCTTCCTCGAGGATTTCGTCGATGGCGGTAAAGCGCAGGCGCGCATCCATCTCGGCGGCCAGGCGCTGGGCCGGGCGGCCGTTGATGCCGGGCAGGCTGGCGAGGATCTGGTCGATCTCTTCGCTGCAAGCGCGCAGCGAACGCGGCACATCGGCGCGTAACAGCAGCAGCTCGGCCACTTGCCGAGCCCCCGGTGCATCGCGATAAATCTCGGTATAGGCCTCGAACGATGACAGCGCACGCAGCAACGCACTCCATTGGTAATACGCGTGGGCCGTGCCATCGCTGACCGCTGCAGCCTGGTCGCCGGCCATTTCGTAGCGGGCATCCAGCAGGCGCAGGGTGTTATCGGCGCGCTCAATGAAGGTGCCCAAGCGAATAAAGCGGAAGGCATCGTTGCGCATGATGGTGCCGTAAGTGGCCCCGCGGAACAGGTGGGAACGCTCCTTGACCCACTCACAAAACCGGCTCATGCCGTAGTGGCTCAGCCCCTGCTGGGCGATATCGCGAATGTCCAGCCAGGTGGCGTTGATGTTTTCCCACATGTCGGCGGTGATTCGCCCACGTACCGCATGGGCGCTGGCCCGCGCCGCGCCCAGGCAGCTATAGATGCTCGCCGGGTTGGCCGCGTCCAGGGCAAAAAAGTGCAGCAAGCGTTCAGCGTGCAAGGGGCCATGGCGCGCGTGGTAATCCTCCAGGGTGCCGGTGATCAACAGCGGCATGGCCAATTCGTGCAGGCCATCGCCGCGCCCGTCCTGGGGCATCAGCGACAGCGAATAGCTGACATCGAGCATGCGCGCGAGGTTTTCGGCGCGTTCCAGGTAGCGCGACATCCAGTACAAATCCGAGGCAGTTCTACTCAACATGGCATCAGTCCTCGACCACCCAGGTGTCTTTGGTTCCGCCGCCCTGGGACGAGTTGACCACCAACGAGCCTTCGCGCAGCGCCACGCGGGTCAGGCCACCCGGTACCACGCGGGTGTCCTTGCCGGACAACACGAAGGGGCGCAGGTCTATGTGACGTGGGGCGATGCCGTTTTCGACAAAGGTCGGGCACGTGGATAAACACAGGGTCGGCTGCGCGATATAAGCGTGTGGCTTAGCCTTGATACGCGCCCGGAACGCTTCGATTTCTGCGGTTGTAGACGCAGGGCCGACCAACATGCCGTAGCCACCGGAGCCTTGGGTTTCTTTGACCACCAGATCGGGCAGGTTGGCCAGTACGTGGGACAACTCGTCAGGCTTACGGCATTGAAAAGTCGGAACGTTCTGCAGGATCGGCTCTTCGTCGAGGTAGAAGCGGATCATTTCAGTGACGAACGGGTAAACCGATTTGTCGTCCGCGACGCCGGTGCCAATGGCATTGGCCAGCACCACATTGCCGCAGCGATAGGCGGCGAGCAGGCCGGGCACACCGAGCATGGAGTCGGGGTTGAATGCCAAGGGGTCGAGAAATGCATCATCGAGGCGACGGTAGATCACATCGACAGCCTTGGGCCCGTCGGTGGTGCGCATGAATACACGGTCATCGCGCACGAACAAATCTGCGCCTTCGACCAACTCCACGCCCATTTCCCGGGCCAGAAAGGCATGTTCGAAGAACGCGCTGTTGAAACGCCCGGGCGTCAGCACCACCACACTGGGGTTATCCAGGGGGCTGGCGCTTTTGAGGGTGTCGAGCAGCAGGTTGGGGTAATGGTCGATGGGTGCGATGCGCTGGGCCGCGAACAGTTCGGGGAACAGACGCATCATCATCTTGCGGTCTTCGAGCATGTAGCTCACACCGCTGGGCGTGCGCAGGTTGTCTTCAAGCACGTAGTACGTGCCGTCGCCATCGCGTACGAGGTCGACCCCGGAGATGTGCGAATAGATGTCGCGGTGCAAGTCCAGGCCCTGCATTGCCAATTGATATTGCTCGTTGGCCAGTACCTGTTCGGCAGGAATGATGCCGGCCTTGATGATGCGTTGGTCGTGGTACAGGTCGGCGAGGAACAGGTTCAGCGCCTTGACCCGCTGGATGCAGCCGCGCTCGACGATCCGCCATTCACTCGCCGGAATGCTGCGGGGGATGGTGTCAAAGGGGATCAGGCGCTCGGTGCCTTGTTCGTCCCCGTAGAGGGTGAAGGTGATGCCGGCGCGGTGGAACAGCAAATCGGCTTCACGCCGGCGCTGGGCCAGCAGTTCGGCAGGGGTGTCGGCCAGCCAACGGGCGAACTCGCGGTAATGGGGGCGAACCTGCCCTGCCCCATCGTACATTTCATCGTAATAAGTGCGGATCATGCCGTACTCCTTGTCACCCGGACGCAAGAACCTTCGCAAGGCCCGTGCCAGCGGCATAAACACTTAATAATCAATCGCTTGAATAATCCAAGCGGAGGCGCCGCACCGTCCTGGTGCGCGCAATTGCCTGGGTCAAGCCGTGCGCTTCATTGCAATGCGGTCTTTGGCTATCAACAGCATAGTCAGAGTTGATTTCACTGCGCGGCTGGCACTGCGGATAATCACCTCCATCGGCTGAACAGGAGATGTCCTACAGCTAAACCTTTTGTGCAAGCGATATGGTGTTACTTCGTGTACTGATCTACCTCCTCGAACTTCCCTTTCCGCCACCCTATTTGGGTGGCTTTTTTTTGCGCGTAAAACGGCGGTTCACCTGCCACGGCCGCCCAAACAAAATCGGCCGACCCAAAGGTCAGCCGATACGCTGTGCTGCTCATAAATACCAACTACATGGGTAACCCACGCACCTCCTGCTTGACGCCCCATCCCTCGATAATCCCACCCAGGGGCTCCACCACTGCCTCAAAGTCTTGCTCGAAATCTCCTATGCCGTCGTAGGTTGCGAACATGATTTTGCTCAGTTCCAGGTACCAGGCGCCATCGTCGCGCGCGCTGACCTGGGCATTGAGGGACTCCCCACGAAATCGACCCGCGGCCCTGCGCGCCCGTTCCTCATCCGGGAAAATGGCGTAGAACTCGATGGGGTGAAAACGCGAGAAATCAAAGCCGCCTTCTTTCATGCGGCGCAATACGTTGGTGCTGATGTCTTCTTGATAGGCTGTGCTCATGAAACGTCCTCCTCAAACCGATGGATAGACTTTCCGTGCTTCCTGAAGCCCCGCGCCCTGCTGGCGCGGGCACCACGGCATAACAACACCGCAGGAAAACAAGCATGTAGCTGACAAGACCAGACCTTAGCGATTCATTCGCTGATCTCGATTGCAGAGTAGCGCGAAGCTATCACCTCCACCAGAGGTGCTCGTGTGGCGTGTGAAAAATGTTTAGACGGAGGGAGAAATATCGAGAATCTGGATACTGTTCTGGTCTTTGAGAATCTTGACCGTCGGCTCGGGTTTACGGCCTTCCAGGTCATTGAGATCGAGTTCGGCAGCAATCGGCACCAGCTTCGCACGAATCATATGCGCAGCGTCTTCGAGGCTGGGCTTTTGTTCGCAGGTGAACTGCTGCACGGACTTTTCACCGTGATCATCAACGAAGGTAATTTGCCACGTTTGCATCGGTGCCTCCTCGATAAAACCCATAGGTGGGCTTACACATATCTGGACCTTGGCGGCGCGCAAAACGTTCCGCTCAAGCCCGGAGGCACCGGATTAACTGCACTTATTTTTCAGCGTGATCTTTCAAGGCTTTCAAGGTGTTGAACGGTGCGTCCACCACGAACTTGTTGGCCAACCACGAAGGTACGCTGCCACCTGGCTCGGTGTGTACCTGGTAGGTGACTTCGGTCTGGTTATCGCCCTTTGGCACCAGTTTCCAGAACCCCTCTACCTGGGCGACCCGCACGTAGCCTTTTGCTTCAGGCTTGTAGGTCGGCACACCTTCCAGTTTGCGCGTGACGGTGCCGTCAGCGGCTTTGCTGGTGGTGACGTGGATGTACGAGTCGCGGTCCGTCACGGGGAACGGCGCCTTGAACTGGGTATAGGTCCAGGCCTCGTCGCCTTTCTTGTCGACGAGTTTCTGGGATTTGCACTCATGGATCCATGCGCAAGCACCGACCACATCTTCCTGCAGCGCCTGGACCTTGGCCAAAGGCGCCTTGATCACCGTCACACCGCGATACGCCTTGTACTTGGAACCGGCAATCTCGCTCAGGGACACCTTGATACCGTCTTCATCCTTGGCGACTTGCCAATCCTCAGCCTGGGCAGTGGCCGCAAACAACAGCGTAAAACCGCACAGCACAGCCACTCGTTTCAGCGAACCCATCGTTGTATTCCTTATTGTTGAAGTTCCGATAGTAAAGCCCATCAAGCCGCCGTCATCTGCTCCCACCAGCCGATCAGCCGGATGGCATCGGCCTGGTCGTTGCCACAGACTTCGATATCCGCCTTGAAATCACTGCACACGGCGGGCCGCTGCGGCTGACCGAACAACTGGCACAGTTGTTCCACCGACAGGTGCACGCAGCGAACGCCGGCGGGTTTGCCCTGGGGCATTCCGGGTAGTGGCGAACTGATGGAGGGGGCAATGCAGCATGCGCCACAGCCTTCACGGCATTTCATGACCAGCAGGTCCTCGACGACTCAATAGGGATGGCCGGGCTAGAGTACGCTCTTAAACAGCCGTTTTAAAATGGCCCAACAGAGGTTTTTCGCACAAAACAAAAGTGACCCACCAGTCTGCGACAGATGGTCGGCAACCTGGGTCACCTCTGGTCCGAAAGTTTATTGCTTGAATTCGAAATCCAGCGCAGCGCCTTCAACATCACGGCGCTCTTCGTTACGCAGTTGCAGCTTCATCTCGTTGCTGAGCAAGCGGCCGTTGATCTGGAACGCGCTGTTGTCGGTGGGCTTTTCGCCAAACATCGGCGGCAGCAAGGGCACGCTCTTGGGCTTGGGCATGGTGCCGATGGGTTGTAAGTGCCTGACCATGTCCGAAGGCAGGGACAGGTCCAACTGTGCCGGTGGTAGTTTGGTCTGGGCGACTTCACGGGCCGACTTGGACTTGCTCGCCACGGGGGCACGCTTTTTGGTCGAGGCGGCCTTCTTTTGTGCCGCGGGGGCTTTTTTCGCAGGGGTTGTCTGCTTGGCTGAGGTCTTTTGCTCGGCACTGACGGCAGGCTTGCCATCAGCCACCGGCGCTGCAGCCAGCACGCTGCCCACATTGCACAGGCCCAGCAGACCAATCATCCATGTAACGCGAAAAATAGAAGTCATATCGCCAACAGCATTAACGGCAGAAGGCCATATGCTCGCTTGTTGTGCGCGGCATGACAAGGGCACAGATCAGCCTTGTCCTCTTTACACGCCTCAAAAACCCGCTGCGGCCTCTTGGCATAACTGGCTGGCAAGCATTCCCAGGGTCATCAGGGCCCGCTCTGCCTCGCGGTTCCACGGCGTGCCGCAATTGAGACGAATACAGTGGTTGAACTGTTCGGTATTACTGAAGATCAGCCCCGGTGCGATGCTAATGCCTTGTTGCAGGGCACGCACATGCAGCTCCTGGGTATTGACCCGCCCCGGCAAACTGACCCACAAGATAAAGCCGCCGGTCGGGCGGGTCATCTGGGTGCCCTCGGGAAAGTATTGCTGCACCGCCAGTTGGAAAGCGCTGAGGTTCTTGCGGTATTCCTGGCGGATGTAGCGCAAATGACGGTCGTAGCCACCGTTTTCCAGATAGGCCGCGACGCCCATCTGCGTGACGCTGCAAGCAGAATGCGTGCTGAACATCTGCAGGCGCTGGATTTCCTGCTGGTACTTGCCGGCAATCATCCAACCAATGCGCACGCCCGGCGACAGGGTTTTAGAAAAGCTTGAGCAATAGATCACGCGGTCGAGGCGGTCGTAGGCCTTGAGGGCTTTGGTGCGGCCAAGTTCGAACATCAACTCGCCGTAAATGTCATCTTCGACGATCTGGATATCGAAGTCCGACGCCAGGCGCAGCAACTGTTTCTGCCGCTCCTCCGGCATGGTGCCGCCCAGCGGATTACTCAGGCGTGTGGTCAACACCAGCGCCTTGATCGACCATTGGTTGGCGGCCAGTTGCAGGGCTTCCAGGCTCATGCCTGTAGCGGGGTCGCTAGGGATCTCGATCACCTTGAGGCCCAGCAGATCAGCCAATTGCAGCAAGCCGTAATAGGTGGGTGATTCAGCCGCGATCAGGTCGCCAGGGCGCGTCAGTACGCGCAACGACATCTGCAATGCATCGACACAGCCGTGGGTGATCACCACTTCGGAAGGGTCCACTACCACGCCCGCGTCGCGCATGCGGATCGCCACCTGGCGCCGCAGGGGTTCAAAGCCAGGGCTGAACATGTAGCTGAACGCCCGTGGGCTCTGGAAGCGTGTGACCTTGGCCAATTGCTGATGCAGTGCCCGCACCGGCAGGTAGTCGACACTCGGCACCGCCGCGCCCAACGGAAACACCCCTTCACGGCGCGACTCGACCAGCACCTGCTGGATGATGCTGCTACGGGTGACCAACCCTGGGCGCTCGACCCGTGCGATATCTGGCGTAGGCGCCGTGAGTGCTGGCGTCTGGTGCACGTAATAGCCCGACTGCGGCCGCGCCCGGATCAGCCCCTGGTCTTCCAGGTTGGCGTAGGCCTGCAGCACAGTGGCATGGCTCACATTGAGCTGGGAGCTCATCTTGCGCACCGACGGCACGCGCTCCCCTGGTTGATAGACACCGCGCCGGATGTCCTCAGCCAGTTGCTGGGCAATACGTTGGTAAAGCAACAGATTGGTCATGACGCAGCACTCGATTTCACGGGTATTTTATTTTTGTGTGAAACATACCGGCACAGTTTAGAAGTGTACGGGGACAGTTGCCACAATAGTCGAGCGCGGGCGGGAGTGACAGTAAAAACTGTAAGGGGGCTGGGACAGCATTCATAGAGCACAAAAAAATGTGGGAGGGGGCTTGCCCCCGATTGCGGTGTGTCAGTCAAGGATGTACCAACTGAACAACCGCTATCGGGGGCAAGCCCCCTCCCACATTTGATCCGGTTCTGGATGTTAGCGTGCTGCGCCCAATTGGCCCTTCTCGTCAGAGAACACAATTTCAACCCGGCGGTTCTGCGCACGACCACGCTCGGAGGCATTGGCTTCCACCGGGTATTGGTCGCCATAGCCCTCGACCTCAATGCGCTTGTCATCGATACCCAGGTCCATCAACAGATCGGCCACCGATTGAGCACGGTCGCGGGACAGTTTCAGGTTTTCCTGCTCGCCACCGGTGTTGTCGGTGTAGCCCTCGACGCGCACCCGACGCTTGGGGTTCAGTTGCAGGAATTGCACGATCTTGAGCACTGTGCGATTGGCCGAGTTCTGCAGTTCAGCTTCGCCGGTGTCGAACAGTACGTCCCCCAGGGTCATCACCAAGCCACGGTCGGTCTGGGTGGTGAGGCTGGCGATCTGCGCTTCAACCCACTTGCCCTGCTGTTGCACGCTGGCCAGCTTGTTTTCGCGCAAGGCCAGTTGCAGGCGCTGACGCTCCAGTTCCAGTTGGGTACCGCGCTCGGCATTCAGGCCCTGCTGGGTGTGCTCTCGGGCAATGGCGCTGTAACGCTGGCTCAGGTAGGCGTAATGCACCACATCGGCGCCGCTGCCCCAGTAGCTGGACAGGCGGTCTGCGCGAGCCAGGGACTCGCCGGCGCGGATCACGTCTTTGGGCGCGAAGCGCAGCACGTTGGCGTCTTCCTTGACCTTCTGAAAGTCATCGCCAGCCTGCTGCAACGCCTGCTCGCTGGTGGGTTGGCTGGCACAGCCGCCCAAGGCCACGCTGCCCAGCAGCAGTACACAACTCAAACCACGGATCATCGGGCTCATTGTGCCTCTCCCAACTGCAGCTGCTTACGCAGGCGAGTGATACGGGTATTGAGCACGTTCAATTGTTCCTGGCTCTTACCGGTCAGCACTTTGGCTTCGGCCAGGCGCGCGTCCAGCTCCGCCTGCTCGGCGCGCATACGCGCTCGCTTGTAGGATTGGTCGGCCATGTTGCCCTTGGCCCGGGCGAATTTTTCTTCGGCCAGTTTCAGTTCGGGGGATTCATCGGTGTTGGCCCCGACCGCAGTGGCTTGTTCCAAGGCTTGCTGGGTCAGGCGCATTTGTTCGATCGGCGCAGGATCGGTTGCACATCCTGCCAGCGCAACAACGGCGAGGGCCGCGAAAAGAGCTCGAAAAATCACTGTAAATCCCTACTTTGTTGGGGTGCCGACAGGTTGTTGCAATTGCGCCTTCCAGCGCTCCAGATTGCGCTGCAGCGCGGCTTGCGCGACACCGGAGGCGGGCAATTCTGTCATC
The DNA here is from genome assembly GCF_029960685.1 of Pseudomonas sp. AL10. Lineage (NCBI taxonomy): Bacteria > Pseudomonadati > Pseudomonadota > Gammaproteobacteria > Pseudomonadales > Pseudomonadaceae > Pseudomonas > Pseudomonas sp. AL10. The sequence continues at coordinate 9,522 of NZ_JASBQZ010000003.1, read as the reverse complement.
TTTTTCGTCAGCTGTCCGCGCAGCCAAGGATCATTGCAGGCCGAGTTGTGGGAAATCGCCAAGTACAGGCCAGGCTGATCGACAGGCACATCATGAGCCACCAGGTCATTACTCATGCCCAGAGTCTGGGCCATGGCCATGCCGGAATAGCGCCCAGCCAGCACGTAGTCCACCTCACCCAACAGCAGCTTCTGAAAGGCCGGCGTCAAGTTGGGCAGACGTTGCAGGTTGAGTTGCTGGCCGGCGAAGGTCTCGAACTCGGCGCTCAAGCGCGCACGCTCCGAGACTGCGCCTTTGTGGCCGTGCAAATCGGCGGCGGTGGAATAGACCAGGGCGGAATCCTTGCGCGTCCATACCAGGTAGTCGGTCTGCATCAGCGCTGGATGGATGTAGTCGAAGTGGTCCAGCTCGCCCAGGTTCAGCGGTGCGTCGGCGAGGATGTCCATGCGCCCGCTACGCGCTTCCTCCAGGGCCAGGGAGCATTTGCCGCCGTAGAGCAGGTCGATTTTCAGCCCCAGGTCCTTGCCCACTTGTTGCAGCACGTCAGCGGTGGCGCCGATCAGGTGCGTAGGGTCCTGGGGGTCACGCCAGAGTAATGGCGGCGCGTCCGGGCTGCCGGTGATCACCAGGCGCTCGCACTTGCCGGCGGCGAGCGTCAGGCTCGGCAGCAGCGTAAGGCCCAACAGTAAGGCCCAGGGGCGCAGTTCCATGGCAAGACTCTCCCGATCAGTAAAAAAAAACCCGGTCATAAGACCGGGCTCTTTATAAGTGAAGTGGCTGGATTAGACCAGCTTCTCCAACTCAGGTACGGCTTCGAACAAGTCCGCTACCAGGCCATAATCGGCAACCTGGAAGATCGGCGCTTCTTCGTCCTTGTTGATCGCTACGATCACTTTGGAGTCTTTCATACCAGCCAGGTGCTGGATCGCGCCGGAGATACCGACGGCGATGTACAGCTGTGGCGCCACGATCTTGCCGGTCTGGCCGACCTGCATGTCGTTGGGTACAAAACCTGCGTCAACGGCTGCGCGGGAAGCGCCGACCGCAGCGCCCAGCTTGTCAGCCAGGGCGTACAGGTGCTTGAAGTTGTCACCGTTTTGCATGCCACGACCGCCCGAGACGACGATCTTGGCAGCGGTCAGTTCAGGACGGTCCGACTTGGCCAGCTCTTCGCCGACGAAGCTGGAAGTGCCAGCGTCGTGGGCAGCGGAGACGGCTTCAACGGCAGCCGAGCCACCTTCGGCGGCAACCGGGTCGAAACCGGTGGCGCGCACGGTGATGACCTTGACCGAAGCGTTGGACTGTACGGTAGCGATGGCGTTACCGGCGTAGATCGGGCGCGTGAAGGTGTCGGCGCTTTCTACCGAGATAATCTCGGAGATCTGGTCAACGTCCAGCTGCGCGGCAACGCGTGGCAGGATGTTTTTGCCGTTGGAGGTGGCGGCAGCCAGGATGTGGCTGTAGCTCTTACCCAACTCTGCAACCAGTGGTGCAACGTTTTCCGGCAGCTGATGCGCGTAAGCGGCATTGTCAGCGTTCAGGACTTTGCTCACGCCCGCGATTTTCGCAGCGGCTTCAACCACGGCGCCAGCGCCCTGCCCTGCTACCAGGACGTGGATGTCGCCACCGATTTTAGCGGCGGCGGCCACGGTGTTCAGGGTGGCCGGAGCCAGCACCTTGTTATCGTGTTCGGCGATTACGAGGATAGTCATGATCAGATCACCTTCGCTTCGTTTTTCAGTTTCTCGACCAGTTCAGCCACCGACTTGACCTTGATGCCCGCGCTGCGTGCAGCCGGCGCTTGGACTTTGACGGTCTTGTTGGTAGAGGCGGTGGAAACGCCCAAAGCATCCGGAGTCAGCGTCTCGAGAGGCTTCTTCTTAGCTTTCATGATGTTTGGCAGGGACGCATAACGCGGCTCGTTCAAACGCAGGTCGGTGGTGACGATGGCCGGCAGTTTCAGGGAAACCGTCTGCGCGCCGCCGTCGATTTCACGGGTGACCGCAACGCTGTCGCCGCTCACTTCGACTTTCGAAGCGAAGGTGCCCTGGCCGTAACCGGTCAGTGCAGCCAGCATCTGGCCAGTCTGGTTGTTGTCGCTGTCGATGGCCTGTTTGCCAAGGATCACCAGTTGTGGCTGTTCCTTGTCGACAACGGCCTTGAGCAGCTTGGCAACGGCCAGGGAGGTCAGCTCTTCAGCGGACTCCACCAGAATGGCGCGGTCGGCGCCCAGGGCCAGAGCGGTACGCAACTGCTCTTGGGCAGTGGTCGGGCCGATGGACACCACGACGATCTCCGTCGCCACGCCTTTCTCTTTCAGGCGTACGGCTTCTTCCACAGCGATTTCGCAGAAAGGGTTCATCGACATCTTGACGTTAGCAAGGTCGACGCCGGAATTGTCCGCCTTGACGCGAACTTTCACGTTGTAATCGACAACGCGTTTGACAGCTACAAGAACCTTCATGGATTCCTCGTTACTCTCCGGTGAAAAGAAAGTCGCCTAGGCGAACCTGGCGGTTGATGCTCATCGGCACACAAGGGCACCTCCAAAGACCTCGGCAGTGGCCTTGCACACGGGAAATGACGACCGTTCGTCAGTGGTGACTGAGAGGTCATTCTTTATCGCGGCGTGTAAACTGCGCCCCAACGTTTGGGTGCGCATCACCTTTATTGCCTTCGGCCTGTCTTTGGACGTGCTCTTGAAACCTGCAGTCTGCCTACGGGAAGCGCAAAACCGACCGTATCTTGACCGGAACGCCTATTCTGGTCAATACGGCAAAATGGTCAGTCATAAGCCCCGTTGCTTTGATTTATCTAGGCTGCAGGCAATTCAAACAAACGTTTGTATTGGACGCTGTCAGTGGTCTATATATAATGCGCCACCTAGAGAGACAGGTGGGTGCTGCCTTCGCGCAGAACCACACCGAACCTCCACCCATTAGAAAAAAAAGCCTGTTGAGCCTTGAGTAGGAGATAGCCTGTGGAACGCGAATACATGGAATTCGACGTGGTCATCGTCGGCGCTGGCCCGGCGGGCCTGTCTGCCGCCTGCCGACTGAAGCAGAAGGCCGCCGAAGCCGGTAAGGAAATCAGCGTCTGCGTGGTCGAGAAAGGCTCCGAAGTCGGCGCCCATATCCTCTCCGGTGCCGTGTTTGAACCACGCGCCCTGAATGAACTGTTCCCGGACTGGAAAGCACTCGGCGCCCCGCTCAACACACCGGTGGTGCGCGACGACATCTATGTGCTGCGCAGCCCGGAAGCCTCCACCAAGGTGCCCGACTTCTTTGTGCCCAAGACCATGCACAACGAAGGCAACTACATCATTTCCCTGGGCAACCTGTGCCGCTGGCTGGCCCAGCAGGCCGAGAACCTGGGCGTGGAAATCTACCCAGGCTTCGCCGCACAGGAAGCGCTGTTCGACGAGAACGGCGTGGTACGCGGGATCATCACCGGCGACCTCGGCGTTGACCGTGAAGGCAAGCCAAAAGACGGCCTATACACCCCAGGCATGGAGCTGCGTGGCAAGTACACGCTGTTCGCCGAAGGTTGCCGTGGCCACATCGGCAAGCAACTGATCCAGCGCTTCAACCTGGACAGCGACGCCGACGCCCAGCACTACGGCATCGGCCTGAAGGAAATCTGGGAAATCGACCCTGCCAAGCACCAGCCGGGCCTGGTGGTGCACACCGCCGGTTGGCCGCTGGATATCATGGGTAACGAGAACACCGGTGGCTCGTTCCTTTATCACCTGGAAAACAACCAAGTGGTGGTCGGCCTGATCGTCGACCTGTCCTACAGCAACACCTTCCTGTCGCCGTTCGATGAATTCCAGCGCCTCAAGCATCACCCGGTGCTGGCCCAGTACCTGGAAGGCGGCAAGCGCATCAGCTACGGCGCTCGCGCGATCTGCAAAGGTGGCCTGAACTCGCTGCCGAAAATGGTCTTCAAGGGCGGCGCGCTGATCGGTTGCGACCTGGGCACCCTCAACTTTGCCAAGATCAAAGGCAGCCACACCGCGATGAAGTCCGGCATGCTCGCCGCCGACGCCGTGGCCGACCGCCTGTTCGCCGAATCTGAAGGCGGCGACGAACTGACCACCTATGTCGACAGCTTCAAAGCCAGCTGGCTGTACGAAGAACTGTTCGCCAGCCGCAACTTCGGCCCGGCCGTGCACAAGTTCGGCGCAATCATCGGCGGCGGTTTCAACTGGCTCGACCAGAACATTTTCGGCGGCAAGATTCCTTTCACTCTGCACGACACCAAGCCGGACTACGCCTGCCTGAAGCTGGCCAAAGACAGCCAGAAGATCGACTACCCCAAACCCGACGGCAAGTTGAGCTTCGACAAGCTGAGCTCGGTGTTCATCTCCGGTACCAACCATGAAGAAGAGCAGCCGTGCCACTTGAAGCTCAAGGACCCAAGCATCCCGATCGGCACCAACCTGCCGCTCTACGATGAACCGGCGCAGCGCTACTGCCCGGCTGGCGTGTATGAAGTGGTGACCAAGGAAGACGGCGAGAAGCGCTTCCAGATCAACGCCCAGAACTGCGTGCACTGCAAGACCTGTGACATCAAGGACCCTTCGCAAAACATCACCTGGGTGACGCCGGAAGGTGCGGGCGGGCCGACTTACCCGAATATGTAAGTCGTTCGTTTGGCCAAAAAAGGCTCCCGAGATGGGAGCCTTTTTTGTGGGCGACATCGATCAAAATGTGGGAGCTGGCTTGCCTGCGATGGCGGTCTTCAGGTGCCAAATGTATGGCTGACACACCGCTATCGCAGGCAAGCCAGCTCCCACACAGACCGTGGGGTGTCAGGCCGCCCGCTCTTCGCCCGGGTTGCGCAGGAAGTAGCGTTTGTATTCCCGACTGAACTGCGACGTACTCTGGTACCCCACCTTGTGCGCCGCCTGCGCCACACTCATGCCTTCCACCAGCAACAACTGCTGGGCCTTCAATAACCGCAAGCGCTTGAGGTACTGCACCGGTGACAATAAGGTGCAGCGTTTGAAATGCTCATGAAAGGTCGAGGCACTCATGTGCGCAAATCCGGCCAACGTCTCGATATTCAGCGGCTCGGCGTAATGGGCATGCAGGTGATTCAATGAGGTGGCGATGCGCGAAAACTGCCCCTGCTGTTCCACCAGCGCACGCAACACATCAGCCTGGGGCCCGCGCAAGGCGGTGAACAACAATTCGCGCACCCGCGCAGGCCCCATGATCCGGCTTTCCAGCGGATCGTGCAGGCACTGCAACAACCGCTCGACGCAGCCGCGCATCGCATCGTCCAGCACCACCGAACTCATCGACTCCAAGGTCTGCGCGGTCGGCGGCGGCCCGGCCTGCATGCCCATGGCAATCACCAGCTCGCCCAACACCACGCGGTCGATGCCTACCGTGACGCCATACAGCGGCGCCTCGGGGGCCATGGCAAAGGTCTCGCATTCGAACGGCACCGGCATGGCCTGGATCAGGTAATGCCCGGCGCCATACTCCAGGGTGCGCGGGCCAAGGTAGGCGACCTTGCTGCCCTGAGCCACGAACATCAGGCTTGGCTCATAGATCTGCGGCCCACGCGCCACATCGCAACTGGCGCGCAGCACCTGCACGCCGGGCAGGTGAGTCGGGGAAAAACCATCGCGGGGCGTGAGCCCTTCGATCAAGGCAACCAGCGTGGCATTGGCGTCCAAATGGCGGGTCAACAGCATGGCAAAAAACTTCGCGAATGAGGGATGACAGCATCATCGCAGGTCTGGCGGCCAATATATCCAAACCTCAGGCACTGCCGGACGAATAGGCATGAGACTCGGAGCAATTGCCATGTTCGCGCCAGGGGCCGGCGCGCAGACTTTGCCGCCTCTGCAGTCCAAGCTTTTGTGAGGTTTACTATGTACACCGCCATCGGTTACGCCGCCCAGTCGGCCACCACGCCCCTCGCCCCGATGTCATTTGAACGCCGCAGCCCGCGCGTCGATGACGTAGCCATCGAGATTCTCTACTGCGGCGTGTGCCACTCCGACATCCACCAGGCGCGCAACGAATGGGGCATTGCCGTGTACCCGCTGATGCCGGGCCACGAGATTGTCGGCAAGGTCACTGCGGTCGGCGCCAACGTGACCGCGCATAAAGTCGGCGACCTGGTGGGCGTAGGCTGCATGGTGGACTCGTGCCGTCACTGCCAAGCCTGCCAATCAGACCTTGAGCAGTATTGCCTCGAAGGCCCGACCATGACCTACGCCACGCCGGACCGCGTGGATGGCAGCAACACCATGGGCGGCTATTCCGACAGCATCGTGGTCAGTGAACACTTTGTGGTGAAGATCCCGGCCAAGCTTGACCTGGCCAGCGCTGCGCCGATCCTGTGCGCAGGCATCACCACCTACTCGCCACTCAAGCACTACGGCGTAAAGGCCGGCGATAAAGTCGGGATCCTCGGCATGGGCGGCCTGGGCCATATGGGCATCAAGTTCGCCAAGGCCATGGGCGCCGAAGTCACGCTGTTCACCCGTTCGGCCAGCAAGGCCGAGGAAGGCCGTCGCCAGGGCGCCGACCATGTGATCGTGTCCACCGATGCCGAGCAGATGAAAGCTGCTGCGGGGTACTTCGATTTCCTGCTGGACACCATCCCGGTGCAGCACGACCTGAACCCCTACCTCGATGTGCTGCGCTTTGACGGCGTGCATATCCTGGTCGGCCTGATCGAGCCGGTGGACCCGCCCGTCAACGCCGCCAAGCTGGTGCTGGGCCGTAAAGTGTTGGCCGGTTCGCTGATCGGCGGCATTGCCGAAACCCAGGAAGTCCTGGATTTCTGCGCCGAGCATGGCATTACCTGCGACATCGAGATGCTCGACATTCGCCAGATCAACGAGGCTTATACGCGCATGATCGCCGGTGACGTGAAGTACCGCTTTGTCATCGACATGGCGAGCCTGAAAGCCTGATCAGGCTTTGGCGCCCAACTCCGCTGACAGCCGGGCTGCGACCTGTTTGATCACAGGGATCAGCTCGGCCATTTTCTCCAGCGGCATGTAGGGCACCGTACTGGCGATGCTGATGCCGGCGACAATGCGCCCGCTGGCATCGCGCACCGGTGCCGCCACGCAGCGGATCGAAGGCTCGTTGTCTTCCAGGTCGAACGCGTAGCCCCCCTCCACATACTCATGCATGCGCTGTTCGAACTGCGCCCAGGATTGCTCCGGGTGCTGCGGCCATTGCAGGCTTTTGCCCGCCGTCGGCAAGCTCGCCTCGTACAAGCGCTGCCACTCCTGCGGTGAATCATCGAGCATCAACGCCTTGCCGATACCGGTGCGCGCCAGCGGCATACGATGGCCGACCCGCGAGCGCATTTCCGGGCCGTTGCGGCCGGGGTTCTTGTGCAGGTAAAGCACCTCGTCGTATTCACGAATCGCCAGGTGAATGGTGTCGCCGGTCAGCGCCGACAACTCGTCCAGGTACGGCACCGCCAGGTTCACCAAGGGCAATTCTTCACGGGCCTGGAACCCCAACTCGATCAGCTTGGGCCCCAGCAGATAACCGACCTGGGGCACCACGCGCAGGTAGCGCTCGTCTACCAGGCAACTGGCCAGGCGGTGTGTCGTGCTGCGCGTGGTGCCGATGCGCCGGGCGATCTCCTTGAGATCCCGCGCACCGGCCGCCACCGCTTGCACCACGCCCAGGCCGCGCAACAGGGTCTGGGTGCCGGTGGGGGCGGCGTCTTTGACGGGGGTGTGGGCGTTTTCCTGCATATCGGGCCTATAAGTATGAAAGCGGGGGCATTATGGCAAATACGGCCCTCCTGAACACAGGAGATCCAAGGTGGGAGCTGGCTTGCCTGCTCCCACAGTTTGATCTTCACAGGGTGAACATCAGCGTTGTTTCATGCGGTCGATTATCACCGCCAGCAACAGGATCGAGCCACGAATCACATACTGGTAAAAGGTATCGATGTTCTTCAGGTTCATCGCATTCTCGATGATCGCCAGAATCAACACCCCGGCAATCACATGGCGGATCATGCCGATCCCGCCGCTCAACGACACGCCGCCCAGCACGCACGCCGAAATCACCGTCAGCTCGAAACCCTGGCCAATCATCGGCTGGCCCGAGGTCATGCGTGAGGCGAGGATCACCCCGGCCAAGGCGCCGATCAAACCGTGCACGGCAAAGATGATGATCTTGGTGCGATCGACATTCACCCCCGCCAGCAACGCGGCTTCCTGGTTGCCGCCAATGGCCATGGTGTTGCGCCCGTAGGTGGTGTAATTGAGCAGCCAGCCAAAGAACACAAAGCACAGCACGGTGATGATGATCGGCACCGGCACGCCCAGCAGTTGGCCGTTGCCGAACACGAAGAACCCTTCATTCATCACCCCCACCGCCTTGCCGTTGGAGAAGATGTAGGCCAGGCCGCGCACGATCTGCATGGTTGCCAGGGTGGCAATCAACGCGTTGATGCGCAGCTTGGCAATCACGATGCCGTTGATCAGCCCCACCACCAGGCCCATGGCCAAGGCTGCCGACACGCCGAGTGCCACGCTGTCGGTGTCGCGCATCACGATGCCCGCCACCACCCCGGCACAGGCGATCACCGAACCCACCGACAAGTCGAAGTGCCCCGACGCCAGGCAAAACAGCATGGTGCAGGCGGCGATGCCCACGGTGGAAATCGCCAGACCGAGGCCGCGCATGTTCAACGGAGACAGGAAGTTATCGATGAACACCGCGCTGAGCACAAAAATGCCCAGCGCCGCCAAAAGCATCACCCAATCATCGAGAAATTTGCGCTGATTGAAACCCGGCCAGAAGCCCTTTGCTGTTTTTACCTGAGACATAGCCAAACCCTCTTGTTCTTGTTCAAGCCCGCGACTGTGGCAGCGCCAGTTGCAGCAGGCGCGCTTCATCCGCTTGGGCGCGGGGTAACTCACCGGTCAAGGCGCCTTCACTCATCACCAGGATGCGGTCGGCAATGCCCATCACCTCCATCAGGTCGCTGGACACCACGATCACCGCAATGCCGCTGGCCGCCAGGTTATGGATGATCTGGTAGATCTCCGACTTGGCGCCGATGTCGATACCGCGAGTGGGTTCGTCGAGCAGCAACACCTTCATCGGCATCGACAACCAGCGGCCAAGGATGGCTTTCTGTTGGTTGCCGCCGGACAGGTACATGATCTTCTGCGCTGCGTTCGGCGTTTTGACCCGCATCGCCTGGATCTGCCGGTCGGCGTTACCTTTCTCCCAGCCTTCGCGCAACAGCCAGCCAAAGGTGGAATGGGCGCCACGGGCGCTGATGTTGATGTTTTCAGCGACGCTGCCCAGCGGGATGATGCCCTCTTTCTTGCGGTCCTCCGGGCACAGCAATACCCCGGCGGCGATGGCGTCGCGGGGTGAGCGCAGTTGCAGCGCTTGCCCGCACAATTCCAGGCTGCCGGCACTGGCGCGCTCTAACCCACTGAGCAGGCGAAACAACTCGGTACGCCCCGCGCCCACTAGCCCGAACAGGCCCAGGATCTCGCCCTTGCGC